>NZ_JBKGGU010000002.1:0-349240 GCF_052042015.1 Pseudomonas sp. SMV71
CGTAAAGGCGGAACCGTAAGAAGCCGTTACCACAGTAATGGATATGTACACAGAAATCCCGGTAGCCCCTCAGCCCGCCTCACGAGCAAGCTTTGCTCCCACAGACCTCCCACAAGAAACATAGCCAACCGCCACGACGCCATTGACTCACCCCCACCCCCCGAGCTAACTTCCAGCCATGACCCTGACCATACTGCCCAGCCAGCCAAGCATTATTACCGCCATTCCTTATATGGCGGGCTAGCTGACGGCTGCACCCAACCCGCCCTGGAGGCGGGTTTTTTCTTTCTGTCTCCCGGGTTCCGCCCAAACCAGGAGACCGCCATGCCCGCTACCCCCGCCGGACAAGCCTTGCTGGAACACTACGTCAAGAAAATCCTCGCCGCGCCAGTGTACGAACTGGCCGTGCACACGCCGCTGCAACCGGCGCCTGCGCTGTCCGAGGCCCTGGGCAACCGGATCCTGCTCAAGCGCGAAGACCTGCAACCGACCTTTTCCTTCAAGATCCGCGGCGCCTATAACAAGCTGGTGCAGCTGACGCCCGAGCAGCGGGCCATGGGCGTCATCACTGCATCGGCCGGCAATCATGCCCAGGGCGTGGCGCTGGCGGCGCGGGAGCTGGGGATTTCGGCGAGCATCGTCATGCCTTCGACCACCCCGCAATTGAAGGTGCTGGGCGTGCGCAACCGGGGCGCCGAAGCGCTGCTGCATGGCGAGAGCTTCCCGTTCGCCCTGGCATACGCGCTGGAGCTGGCCCGGCAGACCGGACGGGAGTTCGTTTCGCCGTTCGATGATCCTGAGGTGATCGCCGGGCAGGGCACCGTTGCCATGGAAATCCTGCGTCAGCACCCGGGCAGGTTGGATGCGATATTCGTTCCGGTTGGTGGTGGGGGCCTGATCGCCGGGATTGCGGCCTATGTGAAGTACCTGCGCCCGGAAATACGCATCATCGGCGTCGAGTCGCAACACTCCGCTTGCTTGCAAGCGGCGCTTGCGGCCGGAGAGCGGGTCTCCTTGCCTGCGGTCGGAACCTTTGCAGACGGGGTGGCGGTGGCGCAGATCGGCGCCCATGGCTTTGAGATCTGTCGCTTTTGCGTGGATGAAGTGCTGACCGTGAGCGACGACCAACTCTGCGCGGCGATCAAGGATATCTATGACGATACGCGCTCGATCACCGAGCCGTCCGGCGCGCTGGCGGTCGCCGGTATCAAGCATTACGTGGCGAAAACGGGCGCGCGAGACCAAGTCCTTGTGGCGATTGATTCCGGAGCCAATATCAACTTTGACAGTTTGCGCCACGTGGCCGAGCGCGCGGCCGTAGACGTCCGTTGATTTTTTTACAGTGCGTCACACTTTTTTCGAGGCAGGCGACGGGTGCCCGGTATGCCGATCACAATAAGGACTACTCTAGGTTGGCAGCGGCGATTCAAACCCTTGCACATTGCATGAGCAAATCACCGTTTCCATGCAAATTGCACGAGCGAGTCGTCACGCAGCGAAGCTAAGCCATTGATTTACATCGATGGACGATATCCACGATACAGGCATATTTTTTGCGGTGTGATTAGGGAGTTCGCTTCACGGGGCTCAATTATTCGAAAACGCCAAGAACGAACGAACGGCACGGCATTCGTAGTCCCAGTCCGCAGGGAAGAAACGGACGAAAATACCGCCGCCGTGAACATAAATTGGCCGCCTCAACAGGAGAGAGTTGCCATGTTTTTATCTGCCCTCGAAATGCGAAACATCATTGAAAGCAGTCTGCTGCCCAAGCGCTCGCAATGCACTTTGTCACCTGACTTGTCGATGACGGTCAAGATTTACGACGATCATGAAACCGATCGCGTGGCCTTGATCAAAACCGACATCGATGCCAAGAAGCTCACCGGCTGCCGGGCGATCAACGACCTGATCGCCGAGCTGCGTACCGAGCTCGATCATAGCCACGCTTCAGGCAACCAGTTCCACGCGCAACATCATCGTATGACCGGGCGCTGACAGCGGCCTTTGCCTGGATATCCTGACGCTGGGTCGGCTATTGTCCGAGCCCGGCGTCCAGTTTTTTATGCGTCCGATCAGGCCAGTTGCCGGCGGTAGGGCAGGTCTGGTCCGGTGTTACCGCAGGTCAGGGCCGCAGCGCCCATGGCGAAGTCGAGCATGGCGCTGATCTGTTCGCGGGTCAGGGTACACATCCCTTCGACAGAGTCGAGTCCCTGTTCCGTCAGCCAGGTAATCAATGCTGCCTGAAAGGTGTCGCCGGCACCTACGGTGTCGGCAATCTTCACTGCTCGGGCCGGGGCCGACCAGCTACCATGTTGCCGGCTGAATACCGTCGCCCCTTGACCGCCCCGCGTCAGGAACACCAATTGGCAGCGGTGCTCCAACCAACCTTCAATGACCGCCTTGGGATCGAGCTCGGGATAGAGCAGGCGCAGGTCTTCGTCACTGACCTTGATTAGGTCGGCATATCCCACCAGCGTCGCGATCCGCGAGCGCCACAACTCGATGTCCGGTTGCGGGTTGAGCCGTACGTTGGGGTCCAGGCTGATCAGGCGCCGGCCGCTTTCACGTTGCACTAGGGCCATCAAGGTGTCGGCAATCGGTTGCACCACCAGGGAAAACGAGCCGATATGCAGGCCGCGCACCTCGGGGCCCAGGGTGGGTAGATGTTCCAGACTCAGATGGCGGTCGGCGCAACCTTCGCCGCGAAAGCTGTAGTGAGGGGAGCCATCGGCCCCGACGGCCACCATCGCCAGAGTCGTCGGCGCCTCGAACTCCAGCAAATACCGGTCACTGACACCTTCATCAAGTAGCACCTTGTGTAGCCGCCGACCGAGGTAATCGGTAGACAGCCCGGCAAACAAGGCTGAATCCACCCCCAGGCGCCGCAGCCCCACCGCTACGTTGAACGGCGAGCCGCCGGCAATCGCCTTGAAGTTCACTTGCGAGGCCGGGCCCTGCGCTTCGTTTTCGCTGAAAAAATCAAACAGTGCCTCACCACACACCAGATACATAGTTGCTTGCTCTCACAGGATTGCGACGTGCTGTCGATAACGTTCATAAGCGGTTTGCGCTGCCGCGACATTCCCGGCGTCCGGCCGGGTTTCGCTGGCCGGGTCGAGCTTGACGCAGCGCTCGCACAGGTCGGCCAGGCCCTGGGGTGAACCTGAATGGCACCAGGCTGCCTGGATCGCCGCTCCGAGGGCGGCCGCTTCACTTTGTTCGGTGCAGATGACCGTAGTGTCCATGATATCGGCGACGATCTGCCGCCACACCGCGCTCTTCGAGCCGCCACCGATCAGGCGGATGCTCTGGGCCTGCAGGCCGTTGGCCCGCAGCAGATCCAGGCCGTAGCGCAAGCCGAAGGTCGTGCCCTCGACCACGGCCCGGCACAGGTTGGCCCGGGTCAGGTTGGTGGTGGTCAGCCCCAGCAGACTGCCCGTGGCATGGGGCAAGGCGGGGACGCGCTCGCCGTTGAGAAATGGCAGCATGCTCACGCCGTCGGCGCCGATGGGGGCCTCGGCCACCAAGGCATTGAAGGTTTCGATGTCCAGCGCCAACAGCTCGCGGATCGCTCCGGTGGCGTTGGTCAGGTTCATGGTGCAGATCAGCGGCAGCCAGCCGCCGCTGGAGGAGCAGAAGGTCGCCACCGATGGTTGCGGGCTGACCGCGGGCTCGGCGGAGTAGGCGTAGACCGTGCCGGAAGAACCGAGGCTCATGGTAATCACGCCGGGCTGGATGTTCCCGGTGCCGATGGCGCCCATCATGTTGTCCCCTCCGCCGCTGGCCACCACCGCGTTGGGGTTGATACCAAGGTGCGCCGCGATGGCCGGCAGGATCTGTCCCACCGGTTGATGGGCTTCGATCAATTCCGGCAGCGCCTTGCACAGGCGACCGCTGGGGTCGATGTGCTGCAGCAACTGCGTATCCCACTGGCGGGTGCGGACGTTGAAATAACCGGTGCCCGACGCGTCACCGTATTCCGTGCAATGGCGCCCGGTGAGCCAATGATTGAGGAAGTCGTGGGGCAGCAGGACGCTGGCGATGCGGTTGAACAACTGCGGATGCTGTTCGCGGGTCCAGAGCAGCTTGGAGACCGTGTAGCCCGGCGCGATGACCACGCCCAGACGCTCCAGAGAGCCGCTTTCGCCGCCCAGGTGGGCCAGCAGCCGATCATTCTCCGGGGTGCTTTCAGTGTCGCACCAGAGTTTGGCCGGACGCAGGACGGCGCCTTGCTCATCGAGCAACACCAAGCCGTGCTGCTGGCCGGAAACGCCGATGCCGAGGATGGCCTGACCATCGACCCCCGCAGCTGCCAGTGCCTGGCGAGTCGCCTCGGCGAACGCGTCGAGCCACTGCGCGGTGTCTTGTTCGCGGCAGCCGTTGGGGCCGCTGATCATCGTGTGGGCTGCAGCGCCCAGGCCCAGGACCTGACCACTGGCGGCATCCAGCACCAGAGCCTTGGTGCCTTGGGTGCCGCAGTCGATGCCCAGGTACAGTTGTTGATTCGCCATGGAAATCCTCAGGTTATGGGTCTCGGTACACAATGATCAGTTGAACACGGTCCCCCGTGGCGAGGGAGCTTGCTCCCGCTGGGCTGCGAAGCAGACCCAAATGCCTGACACCCGGTCCGTCAGACTCACCGCGTCGTCCGGTTTGGGGACTGCTGTGCAGCCCAGCGGGAGCAAGCTCCCTCGCCACAGGAATAATGTTCAGTACGCACGCAGTCTAGCCTGCATCCGCCAACACCCGCTCCAGCGTGTGCGTCACGCCATGCTCGCGCAAGCTGTTGCAGCACCACTCGAATGCTGCCACGAACTCCGGAGAGCGAGGGATGGCGCTGCCGAAAATCTCCTCCACCTCCAGCATCCGTTGAGTCACCAGCGCATCGTCGGCCACCAACGCCTGGCAGAACGCTGCCCGCGGATCGGGAATCGAGTAGCTCACGCCATTTTCGTCCACGCCCTTGAGGTATACCGCCCAGGCCGCCACCACCAACGCCGCACGCCGGGTTTCGGCGCCGTCGGCAATCAGGCGGTTGATGGTCGGCACGGTGAACTTGGGAAACTTAGACGAGCCATCCGAACAAACTCGCTCCAACTGATCGGCAATCGCCTGGTTGGAAAAACGCTCCACCAGGGTGTTCTTGTAATCGGTCAGGTCGATGCCGGGCACCGGCGCCAGTTGCGGCGTCACGTCCAAGTCCATGTAGGCGCGCATGTAGCGTACGAACAGTGGATCATTCATCGTTTCATGGACGAAGCGGTAGCCCTTCAGGAAACCGAGGTAGGTCAGGGCCAGGTGGCTGCCGTTGAGCAGCTTGATCTTCATTTCTTCGTAGGGCGTCACGTCGGCGGTGAACTGCACGCCGACCTTTTCCCAGGCCGGACGACCGTTGACGAACTTGTCCTCCAATACCCACTGCACGAACGGTTCGCAGACCACCGGCCAGGCGTCGTCGATGCCATGTTCGTCGTGCAATTGCAGGCGATGAGCGACGCTGGTCATGGGCGTGATTCGGTCGACCATGGCGTTGGGGAAGCTGACGTTATGGTCGATCCAGTGCGCCAGCTCGGCGTCACGCAAGTTTGCGAAGGCCAGCAGCGCCTTGCGGGTCACCGCGCCGTTATGGGGCAGGTTATCGCAAGACATCAAGGTGAACGCACGGGTGCCATTGGCCCGGCGTTTGGCCAGGGCGGCGCAGAGAAAACCGAACACGGTCTTCGGCGCGTCCGGGTGGGCCAGGTCGTGCTGGATCTGCGGCAGTTGCGCCATGAATTCGCCGCTGCTGTCGTCGATGCAGTAGCCGCCTTCGGTGATGGTCAGCGAGACGATGCGGATCTGCGGGTCGGCCAGTTTGTCGATCAACGCCTGGGCGTCGTCCTCGGCCAGCAGCATGTCGTTGATGGCGCCGATCACGCGCACTTCGGTGTCATCGGTATCGCCCAGTTCATACAGGGTGAACAGATAGTCCTGCCCGGCCAGGTCGTCCCGGGCGCGGCGGTCTTCAGCGCGCAAGCCGACGCCACAGATGGCCCAGTCCAGGCCTTCGCCGGTATTCATCAGGGCATCGGTGTAGTACGCCTGGTGGGCCCGGTGAAAACCGCCGACGCCGATATGGGCGATGCCCTGGCGAATATCGCCCAACGGGTAGGCGGGCAGGGCGATGCCCGGGGTGAGGTGGTGCAGGTTTTGTCGGTTGAGTTTCATTGCAGGTCTCGGCAATCAGGCAGCGGCGCGCAGCGCGCGGGTGACCGCTACGCCATCGGCATCGAATAAGTGGCAGTGCTCGGCATCCAGGTGCAGGTTCAGCTGTTCGCCGAAGCGGCTCGCCAGGTCACCACGAACGCGCATGGTCAGCGCCTCGCCGGACGCCGTGACGACGTGGCAGAAGGTATCGCTGCCCAGCCGCTCGCTGACGTCAGCGGTGACTTGCAGCGTGCAATCGCCCGGTTGCGCCAGGTTCAGGTGTTCCGGGCGAATCCCCAGGGTCACCGGGCCGCCGACGTTCAGGCTGGCGCCGTTCAAGGGCAGGTTGATGCGGGTGCCGGCATCCAGCAGGACTTCACAGCCCTGGCTGTCCAACGCGGTGACCTTACCTTTTAGAAAACCCATTTTCGGCGTGCCGAGGAACCCGGCGACAAACAGGTTGGCCGGCTGGTGATACAACTCCAGCGGCGAGCCGACCTGCTCGATGCGCCCACCGTTGAGCACCACCACCTTGTCGGCCAAAGTCATGGCTTCGACTTGATCGTGGGTCACGTAGATCATGGTCGCTTGCAACTCCTTGTGCAGCCGCGCCAGCTCCAGACGCATCTGAACCCGCAGCGCGGCATCGAGGTTGGACAGCGGCTCGTCGAACAGGAAGATTTTCGGATTGCGCACGATGGCCCGGCCGATCGCTACCCGTTGGCGCTGGCCGCCGGACAGTTGCTTGGGCTTGCGCTCCAGCATCGGCCCTAGTTCGAGGATACGCGCCGCTTCGTTGACCTTTTTCTCGACCTCAGCCTTGGGCACGCCCGCCAGGTCCAGGGCGAAGGACATGTTCTTGCGCACACTCATGTGCGGATACAACGCATAGGTCTGGAACACCATCGCCAGGTCGCGCTTGGCCGGGCTGACTTCGGTGATGTCTCGGCCATCGAGTTCAATGGTGCCGTCGCTGACTTCTTCCAGGCCGGCGATCAACCGCAGCAGTGTGGATTTGCCACAGCCCGACGGGCCGACGAAGACCACGAACTCGCGGTCGTTCACTTCCAGATCGATGCCCTTGATGATCGAGAAGCCCTCGAAGCCTTTCTGCAGATTCTTGATTTTCAGGTTGGCCATGATGATGGGCCTCCACTTCTGATAATTATGTAGGGCGCGCTATTTCACGGCGCCGAAGGACAAACCGCGCACCAGCTGTTTCTGGCTGATCCAGCCGAAAATCAGGATCGGCGCACAGGCCAGGGTCGAGACGGCGGACAGCTTGGCCCAGAACAAACCTTCGGGGCTGGAGTAGGACGCGATCAACGCGGTCAGCGGCGCGGCTTTGGACGAAGTCAGGTTCAGCGACCAGAAGGCCTCGTTCCAGCACAGGATCAGCGATAGCAGCACCGTGGAAGCCAGGCCGCCCTTGGCAATCGGCAGCAGCACCCGGACCATTTCCTGCCACAGCGTGGCACCGTCCAGCCGGGCCGCTTCGAGGATGTCGCGGGGGATGTCCTTGAAATAGGTGTAAATCATCCAGACCACGATCGGCAGGTTGATCAGCGTGTAGATGACAATCAGCGCCAGTCGGGTGTCCAGCAGGCCGAAACTCTTGGCCAGCAAGTAGATCGGCATCAGCACGCCCACCGGCGGCAGCATCTTGGTGGAGAGCATCCACAGCAGGGTGCGTTTGGTGCGCTGGGTTTCGTAGAACGCCATGGAGTAGGCCGCCGGCACTGCGATCAACAGGCACAGGGCGGTGGCGCTGAAGGAAATCACCACCGAGTTCCAGGCGAAACTGAAATAGTCGCTGCGTTCATTGATGTGCAGGTAGTTCTCCAGCGTCGGCGTGAAGATGAACTGCGGCGGCGTAGCGAAGGCATCGATTTCGGTCTTGAAGCTGGTCAGCACCATCCAGAAGATCGGGAAGAAGATCAGGATCGCGATGGCCCAGGCCAGCGTGCCCAGCAGCAGGCTTTGCAGGCGACGGGATTGTTGAAGGGTCATGGCTGCGGCCTCAAGGCTTGTCGGTGAGGTTTTTGCCGATCATCCGCACCAGGATGATGGCGGCGATGTTGGCGATCACCACGGCGATCAGGCCACCGGCCGAAGCCATGCCGACGTCGAACTGCACCAGCGCCTGGTTGTAGATCAGGTAGGCCAGGTTGGTCGAGGCGAAGCCGGGGCCGCCGTTGGTGGTGGTGAAAATCTCGGCGAACACTGACAGCAGAAAGATCGTCTCGATCATCAGCACCACGGCAATCGGCCGGGCCAGATGCGGCAGGGTCAGGTGCCAGAAAATCGCAATTGCTCCAGCGCCGTCCAGGCGGGCGGCTTCTTTTTGCTCCTGGTCGAGGGACTGCATGGCCGTCATCAGGATCAGGATCGCGAAAGGCAGCCATTGCCAGCTGACAATGACGATGATCGACAGCAGCGGATAGTGGGCCAGCCAGTCCACCGGCTCGGCGCCGAACAGTTTCCACACCGCGGCGAGAATCCCCGAGACCGGATGGAAAATCAGGTTCTTCCAGATCAGTGCGCTCACGGTGGGCATGATGAAGAACGGCGAAATCAGCAACACGCGCACTATCCCGCGACCAAAAAACTCACTGGCCTCCAGCAGGGCGCTGATCAGCACGCCCAGCACGACACTGATCAGCAACACGCTGCCCACCAGCAACAGTGTGTTGGTGGCGCCCGGCACGAAACCCGAATCCGTCAGGAAGTAGGTGAAGTTCTCCAGCCCGACGAACTCGTTCTCGCCGGGATAGAGCAGGTTGTAGCGGATCGTCGAGAAGTAGACGGTCATGCCCAGCGGCACGATCATCCACAGCAGCAACAAGGCTACCGAAGGGCTGACCAGGAACCAGCCAGGGTTCGCCAGACGGATCTTGCGCGCCGGCGGCGCCATCTCGATGGGGGCTTTGGCGGTTGTTGTTGAAGTATTCATGGCGATCATTCACTCGTTAGGCAGCCATTCCCTGTGGCGAGGGAGCTTGCTCCCGCTGGGCTGCGCAGCAGACCCAAAGAACCAGGGCCGCTGCGCGCTGGAGCGCCAGCCCGGCCCAGCGGGAGCAAGCTCCCTCGCCACAAATGGAGTGTTTCAGACCTTATTTTGGATACCCGGCGCGCTTCATCTCACGCTCGGTGGTCGACTGCGCGGCGGCCAGGGCCTGGTCCACGGTCTGCTGGCCGGTGAGTGCGCCCGAGAAGAACTTGCCCACCTGGGTGCCGATGGCCTGGAACTCAGGGATGGTCACCAACTGGATGCCGATGTAGGGCACAGGCTTGAGGGTCGGTGCCTTCGGGTCGGCGACTTTCAGCGATTCCAGCGTCACCTTGGCAAACGGCGCGGCCTTCATGTACTCATCGCTGTAGGTCGAGGTGCGGGTGCCTGGCGGTACATTGGCGATGCCGTCGGTCTTGGCCACCAGTTGGCTGTATTCCTTGGAGGTCGCCCAGGTGGTAAAGACCTTGGCGGCGTCCTTGGCTTTCGAGCTGGTGGGGATTGCCAGGGACCAGGAATACATCCACGAGGTGCCCTTGTCGGTTTTCTCGTGGGGCGCGAAGGTGAAGCCGACGTGATCGGCGACTTTGCTCTGGGTCTTGTCGGTGACGAACGAACCGGCCACGCTGGCATCGACCCAGATCGCGCACTTGCCGCTGTTGAACAGCGCCAGGTTCTCGTTGAAACCGTTGCTGGATGCGCCTGGCGGGCCGGATTTTTTCATGTTGTTGACGTAGAAATTCAGCGCGTCTTTCCACTCGGGCCCGTTGAATTGCGGTTGCCATTTCTCATCGAACCAGCGCGCGCCATAACCGTTGGCGAGGGTGGTGATCAGCGCCATGTTCTCGCCCCAGCCGGCTTTGCCCCGCAGGCACAGGCCGTACTGTTCCTTGGACTTGTCGGTGAGTTTCTCCGCGAACTCGCCGATCTGGGTCCAGGTCGGGTGTTCGGGCATGGTCAAACCGGCGTCCTTGAACAGGTCGGTGCGGTAGTAGGTAATCGAGCTTTCGGCATAGAAGGGCAGGGCGTACAGCGACCCCTTGACGGACAAGCCGTCACGTACCGAGGCGAACACATCATCCAGGTCGTAGGAAGCCGGCAGGTCTTTCATTGGCTCCAGCCAGCCCTTGGCACCCCAGAGTGCAGCTTCGTACATGCCAATGGTCAACACGTCGAACTGCCCGCCTTGGGTGGCAATGTCTGTGGTCAGGCGTTGCCGCAGGACATTCTCTTCAAGCACCACCCAGTTCAGCTTGATGTCCGGATGCTCGCTCTCGAAGGTTTTCGAGAGCTTCTGCATACGGATCATGTCGCTGTTGTTGACGGTGGCAATGGTCAGGGTCTGCGCGCCGAAACTGACGCTGCTGAGGGTCATGCAGGTGGAGACAAGCAGAGCTTTTACCGAAGGTTTCATCGCGCACTCCTTTTCCGCGCCGATAGGCTACAGAAGGACAGTTATTGTTTTTGTGTCTTCCGGATGAAGGGAAGAATGTGCGCTGATTACAGCCCTCTATGGACGGCATGACAAATCATCCGTCGCACTTGTGCTGATACTTTTTTGCACTGATCGAGAACAGGGTGAAAGGATTAACCTGTGGCGAGGGGATTTATCCCCGCTGGGCTGCGGAGCAGCCCCCTTCATCCTGATCGATATACCGCAGTGGTAGAGGTATCTGGGGCCGCTGCGCAGCCCAACGGGGCGGTGCGACGTTTCGCTAAGTCCCCTCGCCACAAGGGGCTCAGCCCTGGTTCTGCTCCGTCAGGCGCTGCACCGCCAGCCGGCGGTAGTGAGAAGGCGTCATGCCTTTGAGCTGCTGGAAGCGTCGGTTGAAGTTGGAAATATTGTTGAAGCCCGATTCGAAGCATACGTCTGTCACTGGTTTGTCGCCGTCGGCCAGCAGTTCGCAGGACTTGCTGATGCGCAGGCGATTGACGAACTCAATGAAGCAGCGCCCGGTGGCCTGCTTGAACACCCGACTGAAGTAGGTGGGTTTCATGCCCAGGTGCTCGGCGACTTCTTCCAGGGACAGCTCTCGGGCGTAGTGGGCAAAAATGTAGTCCACCGCGCGGTTGGTGCGGTCGATGCTGTGCTCGTCCGTGGATGGCGTGGACGTCGACCCCGACAGCAGTTGGTAGTCGTCGCTGGCGGCCAGCAGGTCCATCAGGATGAAAAAGTATCCGAGACGGCTCATCCCCTGGGAGTCGGCGATGCGTTGCATCAGGATCATCGCCTGGCGAATGGTGCGCTTGCAGCGAAACTCGATGCCGTATCGGGCCCGTTCGAGCAATGGCGTAATGGGCTTGAGCTCGGCAAATACCTGATGACCGCTGTCGAACAACTCATCGGTGAAGTTCACCAGCATGTCGCGCTTGGGCACCACCTCATCCTCGGTCACCTGGCTGATCCAGTTATGAGGCAGGTTGGGCCCGGTGAGAAACAGCGTCTGCGGATAGAAATTGCCGATGTAATCGCCGATGAACACCTTGCCGGAGCTGGCGGTGATCAGGTGCAGCTCGTATTCCTTATGGAAATGCCAGCGCACCAGCGGGCAAGGGAAGCCGTGCTGACGGTAGATGATGGACAGGCCGTTGTGGTCGTCCATCAACTCGTAGGAAGGGTCGGTGACTCTTGCGGTTCGGGTCATGGGCCTGAGGCTTTTGTTGTTATCGCCATTGGATAATGCCCCCTTCGCCGGATCGGTGCCAGCCCGGACGGTCGGTTCAGTGGTTGCGGTTCTTTTCTTCGATCCACTGGGACATGTATTGGGTGCTCTTGTGCTGGTGGTGGCGCAGCATGCTGCCGGTGAAGTTGTCGCGGCGGCGTTGCGCCAGGTTGGTGCGGCAGGCGTCGATGCTTTCGATCAGTGCCGGGCCATGCACCTGCCGTCGGTAACGCTTGGCGAGCAGGGCGAGGCCGGCGTCCCGGGCCTGGGTCCAGCGTGCCGGGTCGCTGTAGAGCTGCACCGCAGCGTGGGCGATGCCATCGGCGCTGCGGGCAATCGATCCCGGCCAGGGCAGGTCGCCGTGCATGGCCTCGGCGCCCACCGGGGTGGTGACATTCGGTGTGCCGCAAAGCATCGCGTCGATCAGTTTGCCCTTGATACCGGCGCCGAAACGCAGCGGTGCCAGGCAGATGCGCGCCGCCGACATCACCTGCAAGGCGTCCTCGGCCCAGTTCATGATATGAAAGCCCTGGGCCGGATTGTGCAGGGCGGCGGCCTTGGGCGGGGTGTAGGCGCCATATAAATGCAGTTGTGCGCCAGGCAGTTGCTGGCGGATCAGCGGCCACACGGCGTTTTTCATCCAGAGCACGGCGTCCCAGTTCGGCGCATGGCGGAAATTGCCGATACTCAGAAAATGCGCCCGTTCTTCGAAAGGCACGAGGGGCGCGCTGGGCGGGTCCGGCATCAACGGGCACCAGTGCAGCAGGCTGCGGGGCAGCTTGAAGTGTTCCACCAGCAGCTCGATCTCCACCTCCGAGACCATCAGGTTCAGGTCGCAGCGATATAGCGCGGCGATTTCGCGCTTGGCCAGGTCGGTGTCGGCCATCAGCTCGAATTCCTCGCGCAGGGCAGGGGCAAACAGGTCGCTGAAATCCTCGGATGCATCATCGGCCTTCAACCGCTCCTTCAGGCGCTGATGGCGGGCGTGACGCAGGCTTTGCAGGTCGGAAGTCTCCAGCACACGCAGGGCATCGGGGCAGTGTTTCTCGACACGCCAACCGAACTGTTCTTCCATCATGAATTGATCGAACAGCACGATATCCGGCGCCAGTTCCCGGATGAACGCGTCGAAACTGCTGTTATTGAGTTCGATCGGCACCTCCCGGATGCCCAGCGCCGCCAGATCGGCGCGGTGCTCGCCAAATCCTGCGGGGCTGCTGAAGGTAATGTCCCAGCCTTCGTCGAGGAAGGTTTCGAGGATCTGCATGACATGGCCACTGGCAGCGGATGAGCGCGGTTCCGGCCAGACGTAGCCGATGACCAGGACCTTAGTGGCAGCGGGATGAAGCATGAGCAGGCAATCCTAAAGGCGAATCAGGCGCAGTCGGCGCGCGGGGCGCCGATAGTGACCAACAATCGGATCCGGCTCAAGCAAGAATACGTTGGACCTTGTCGCGTAGCTGGTCGATGGAAAACGGCTTGCCGATCACCGCCATGCCTTCCGGTACATCGATGCTCTCGGCGTAGCCGCTGGCAAACAGGATCGCCAGCCCCGGCCGCACCAGTCGGGCCTGCTTGGCCAGCTCTCGGCCGTCCATCACCGGCAGGCCGACATCCGTCATCATCAGGGCGATGGGCAGCGCCTCGTCGCGCAAAAATGCCAGGGCCTGATCACAACCATCCGCCTCCAGCACCTGGTATTCGAGTTCTTCGAGCACATCGACGATCAGCATGCGCACGATGTCATCATCCTCGACGACCAGGATGGTGGGTGGGTGGATGGGGGCGGGGATGGACATAGTCGGTCTTCTCAAAAAATGAAATCGGGACGAGCGTAAAAAACGGCCTCCTGCATGAGTAAGTTGCAGGGCGGCACAAGTTCCCCGACTTGTACAACAAAGGATCTATAGTACAAGAGCTGACAAGGATAGTCGCTGCGTCGCGACAGGGCAGTTCGCTGTGGGAATTGTGCCTTTTATCTTGTCAGATATGTGGATACAACCGACATTTTTCGGGCAAACTCCACGGTTTTCAACTGTCCACCAAGGCCTATTCCATGACTCCTTCGTCTACGGTTGACGAACAAAGCTTTCGCAAGCTCCTGAGCCGCAACATCAGCCTGCCGTTGGGCATCGGCGCGCTCAGCGCCGTGTTCTTCATCGTGTTGATCACTTATCTGTTGTCGGTGATCCAGTGGGTCGGGCATACCGACCGGGTGATCAATAACGCCAACGAAGCGCTGAAGTTGAGCGTGGACCTGGAAACCGGTATGCGCGGCTACCTGCTCAGCGGCGATGAGCACTTCCTCGACCCCTATGAAGTCGCCAAGCCTCGTATTGCTGTGGCCCTGGAAACATTGTTGGAATTGACAGCCGACAATCCGACCCAGACCGACCGCCTGCACAAGGTACAGGCACTGCAGGCGGAATGGACCAGCTACGCCCAGAGCATGATCGACCTGCAACGCTCCAGCGGCGACTACAGAGGGGCGATCAAGGCCGGGCGCGGCAAGCGTCTGACGGACGAGATCCGCAACACTTTCGAGGAAATCGTCGAGACTGAACAGCAGCTGCGCGTGGCCCGCAACGAAGACGTGCGCGCCACCACGATCTGGAGCATCGCCCTGTACCTGCTGTTCGTTGCCGCCGTCAGCGGACTGCTGGCCTATATCGGCCGCCGGGATCTGTTGAGCCTGTCCAACAGCTATAGCGCCACCCTGAAGAAACAGCAGCAAAGCGCCGAGCGTCTGGAGAAGCAAGCCTGGCTGCGCACGGGGCAGACCCAGCTGGCGGAGCAGGTCCTGGGGCAACTGACCCTGAATCTGTTGGGGCGCAATATCCTGCAATTTTGCGCCCGATACCTGGGCTCCGCCGTCGCTGCGTTGTATGCGCGGGAAGAGACCGGCGTGCTCAGGCGTGTCGCGACTTACGGGATGTCCCGGGAGGACGACGAGCAGCACCAGATCATCATCGACGGCGAAGGCATCGTCGGTCAGGCCGTCAAGCAAGGGCGAGCTATCCGTCTGGACGAGGTCCCCGACGATTATCTGAAAGTCAGTTCCGGGCTCGGCCAAGGTCTGCCCAACAGCGTGGTGGTGATGCCCACCAGCGATGACGACCGGATCAATGGCGTCATCGAGCTGGGCTTCCTGCGCCCCTTGACCGATCGCGATGTCGAATTGCTGGAGCTGGTGGCAGGCAACATCGGCACGTCCATCGAGGCAGCCCGTTATCGCCAACGTTTGCAGGAGGTCTTGGCAGAAACCCAGCAATTGAACGAGGAGCTGCAAGTCCAGCAGGAAGAACTCAAGACGGCCAACGAGGAGCTGGAGGAGCAGTCGCGGATTCTCAAGGAATCCCAGGCGCACCTGGAAACCCAGCAACAGGAACTGGAGCAGACCAACGAGCTACTGGCCGAGCAACGCGACGCCATGGACCAGAAGAACAGCGAGCTGAATCTGGCCCAGATCCAGTTGCAGGAGCGCGCCGAAGAACTGCAGCGTTCGAGCAAATACAAGTCCGAGTTCCTGGCGAACATGTCCCATGAGTTGCGCACGCCGCTCAACAGTTCGTTGATCCTGTCCAAGCTGCTGGCGGAGAACCCGCAGAAGAATCTCAGTGAAGAGCAGGTCAAGTTCGCCGAGTCGATCTACTCCGCCGGCAATGATTTGCTGAACCTGATCAACGATATCCTGGACATTTCCAAAGTCGAGGCCGGTAAGCTGGAAGTGCGTCCGGAGAGCACCAGTGTGCAACGCCTGGTGGAGGGGCTGCGGGATATGTTCACGCCGCTGGCCGCCGACAAGGGCTTGAGCTTCGAGGTGCAGGTGCTGCCGGACGCACCGTCGATGCTGTATACCGACCGCCAACGCCTGGAACAGGTGATCAAGAACCTGTTGTCCAATGCCGTCAAGTTTACCGAGCAAGGCGGCGTCAGCCTGTCCGTGGCCGGTCAACCGGGCTCGGGTATCGCGTTCATGGTGCGCGATTCGGGAATCGGCATCGCCGCCGATCAGCAGGAGAGCATCTTCGAGGCTTTCCGCCAGGCCGATGGCACCACCAACCGTCGGTACGGCGGTACAGGCCTGGGGCTGTCGATCTCTCGCGATCTGGCAACGTTGCTGGGCGGCTCGATTTCGGTTTCCAGTGAGCCGGGGCAGGGCAGTGTGTTTACCCTGGTGCTGCCTGAACGCTACGTCGAGCCGGGAGACACGCCGGTAGAGCCAAGAACCTTCACCCCGACGGCGACCGCGCCGGCACCGGCTCCGCAGTCACGCGAAACGGCCCGCGCACCGCTGATCGCCGAGGTGGACCTGCCCATCGTCCGGTTCGCCGATGACCGCGACAAGGCACCGTTCGACACCCGTTGCATCCTCGTGATCGAGGATGAGCCCAAGTTTGCCCGGATCCTGTTCGACCTGGCCCATGAACTGGGTTATCAGTGTCTGGTGGCCCACGGTGCCGACGAAGGCTTCGACCTGGCCTCGCACCTGAGCCCCGATGCGATCCTGCTGGACATGCGCCTGCCGGACCACTCCGGGCTGACAGTGTTGCAGCGGCTCAAGGAGCAGCCCGAGACGCGGCACATCCCGGTGCACGTGATTTCCGTGGAGGACCGCGTCGAGGCGGCCATGCACATGGGCGCCATCGGCTACGCCGTAAAGCCCACTACCCGTGAGGAACTCAAGGAGGTCTTCGCCCGCCTGGAAGCCAAGTTGACGCAGAAGGTCAAGCATGTGCTGCTGGTGGAGGACGATGACCTGCAGCGTGACAGTATCACTCGCCTGATCGGCGACGATGACATCGAGATCACCGCCGTCGGCCTCGCGCAAGAGGCGCTGGACCTGCTGCGCACCAATGTCTACGACTGCATGGTTATCGACCTGAAGCTGCCGGACATGCTGGGCAACGACCTGCTCAAGCGCATGTCTACCGAGGATATCTGCTCGTTTCCACCCGTGATCGTTTACACCGGGCGCAACCTGACCCGGGATGAGGAGGCCGAACTGCGCAAGTACTCGCGCTCGATCATCATCAAGGGCGCCCGTTCGCCGGAGCGCCTGTTGGACGAGGTGACACTTTTTCTGCACAAAGTCGAATCGCGGTTGTCCCATGAGCGACAAAGGATGCTCAAGACCGCCCGCAGCCGCGACAAGGTATTCGAGGGCCGCAAGGTGTTGCTGGTGGACGACGATGTGCGCAACATTTTTGCCCTGACCAGCGCCTTGGAGGCGAAAGGGGCGGTGGTTGTCATCGGCCGTAACGGATATGAGGCGATCGATCGCCTGAACGAAGTCGAAGACATAGACCTGGTGCTGATGGACGTGATGATGCCCGAGATGGATGGTTTCGAAGCCACCGCACGGATCCGCAAGGACCCGCGCTGGCGCAAGCTGCCCATCATTGCCGTAACGGCCAAGGCCATGAAAGATGACCAGGAACGGTGCCTGGCCGCGGGCTCCAACGATTATCTGGCCAAGCCGATAGACCTGGATCGTCTGTTTTCGCTGATTCGCGTGTGGTTGCCGAATATGGAAAGAATTTAGTGGAACGAGACTCTGACATTGAACTTCGGTTGTTGATCGAGGCGATCTACCTCAAGTACAGCTACGATTTTCGCGATTATTCCGGCTCATCGATCAAGCGCCGGGTGCAACATGCGCTGGGCCAGTTCGAATGCAAGACCATCTCGGCGTTGCAGGAGCGGGTGCTGCACGACCCGGGGGCCTTCATGCAGTTGCTGCAACTGTTGACGATACCGGTCAGCGAGATGTTTCGTGACCCGACGCACTTCCTCGCGATCCGCGAGGAAGTGGTGCCGCTGCTCAAGACTTACCCCTCGATCAAGATCTGGATAGCCGGATGCAGTACGGGGGAAGAGGTCTACTCCATGGCGATCCTGTTGCGCGAAGAAGGTCTGCTGGACCGCACGTTCATCTACGCCACCGATATCAATCCACGCTCGCTGGAAAAAGCCAAGCAAGGCATCTTTTCCCTGGAAAGCGTGCGCGCCTATACGCAGAATTACCAGCGCGCCGGCGGCCGACGCTCGTTTGCCGATTACTACACGGCGGCCTACGATTACGCGATGTTCGACAAGTCCCTGTGCAAGAACGTGACCTTCGCCGATCACAGCCTGGCCACCGACAGCGTATTTTCAGAAACTCAATTAATTTCATGCCGTAACGTATTGATCTATTTCAACAAAAAGTTGCAAGATCGTGCGTTCGGCCTGTTTCATGAGTCCCTGAGTCATCGCGGTTTCCTGGTATTGGGCAGTAAGGAGACCCTAGATTTCTCGGCCTACGGCGGGCACTTCGAGCCGTTGGTCAAACAGGAGCGGATCTATCGCAAGTTATGAACCAGTCGACGGACCGATCCGGGGCCCCCATCGAGGCCATTGTCGTGGGCGCATCCGCCGGCGGCGTCGAAGCACTGCTCAAGGTGTTCGGACACCTGCGCCAGGGCTTCGGCCTGCCGGTCATGGTGGTGCTGCACTTGCCGGACCAGCGCGACAGCCAGTTGGCCGAGGTGTTTGGTCATCGCCTCGCGGTACCGGTGCTGGAGGCGCGGGACAAACTGGATATCGTGCCCGGTACGCTGTACTTCGCAACTCCCGGCTATCACCTGTCGGTGGAAGCCGATCGAAGCCTGTCGTTGAGTCTGGAGGAGCCGGTGCACCATTCCCGGCCCTCGATTGATGTACTGTTCGAGTCGGCCGCCGATGTCTATGGACCGCGTTTGCTGGCGGTACTGATGACTGGCGCCAACTGCGACGGCGCCCGTGGCCTGGCGCGAGTCAGGGAACTGGGCGGAACCACGGTGGTCCAGGATCCCGACGAAGCCCAGGTCTCGACCATGCCTGAAGCGGCGCTGGCCCTGCACCAGCCCGATCATATCCTCACTTTGCTAGGCATCGGCCAATTGCTGGCCGGGCTGGAATGAACCACATGCCAAGAGATATTCACGCCAAACTGCTGATCGTCGACGATCTGCCTGAGAATCTGTTGGCCCTGCAGGCGCTGATCAAGGGAGACGACCGCCAGGTATTCAAGGCCCAGTCGGCCGACGAAGCGCTGTCCCTGTTGCTGCAACATGACTTTGCCCTGGCGATCATCGACGTGCAGATGCCGGGCATGAATGGTTTCGAACTGGCCGAGTTGATGCGTGGCACGGAAAAGACCCGCAGCATCCCGATCATTTTCGTCAGCGCTGCCGGTCGCGAGCGCAACTATGCCTTTACCGGCTACGAAAACGGTGCGGTGGACTTCCTGCACAAGCCGTTGGATACCCATGCAGTCAAGAGTAAGGTCAACGTCTTCGTCGAACTCTATCGCCAGCGAAAAGCGGTAAAAGAGCAGGTCATCGCCCTCGAACAGAGCAGGCGCGAGCAGCAATTGCTGGTGCAGCAGTTGGAGGCCACTCGTGGTGAGCTGGAGCAGGCGGTGCGCATGCGCGACGACTTCATGTCCATCGTCGCCCACGAGGTCCGCACGCCCCTCAATGGCCTGATTCTAGAGACGCAGCTGCGCAAGATGCACCTGGCTCGGGATAATGCTGCAGCTTTCACTCTGGACAAGGTGCGGGCCATGGTCGAGCGCGACGAGCGACAGATCAGGAGTCTGATTCGCTTGATCGAGGACATGCTTGACGTTTCGCGGATTCGCACCGGCAAGCTGTCGATCCGTCCGAGCCGCTTCAACCTGACGGCGCTGGTGGAAAACCTGCTGCGCAATTTCCAACCGCAGATCGCGGTCGCCGAATGTTCGTTGAAGTACACGGCAGAGCCGATGGTCGAGGGGCTTTGGGATGAGTTTCGCATCGAGCAGGTGGTCTCGAACCTGTTGACCAATGCCCTGCGCTACGGCGGCAAGAGTCTGATCGAAGTGCGCGTGTACCAGACCCCCGAGCACGCTTGCGTCGAGGTCCAGGACCACGGTATCGGTATCAGCGAGGAGAACCAGAAACGCATCTTCCAGCAATTCGAACGCGTGTCTTCCAAAGCGGCGGCGTCCGGCCTGGGATTGGGATTGTTCATCTCCGAACAGATCGTCACCGCACACGGGGGGACTATCACGGTTGAGAGTCGGATCAACGAAGGGGCGCTGTTTCGCGTGTGCCTGCCCTTGCTGAACAGCGGTGCGCACAAAACCGTCGAACAGACGCAACCTCTGAGTGACTCCAGGGTCGTATCAGCAGCTATTGATCGAACAAAGGCTTCTCATGAGTGAAGATGCGCAAGATGTAGTGTTGATTGTCGAAGATGAGTCGTCGATTCTGACGGTGCTCTCTGCCTTTCTTCAGCTTCAAGGTTACCGGGTGTTGGAGGCAAAGAACGGCGAGGAGGCTTTTGAAATCCTGGCGCGCAAGCCGCACCTGGACATGATGATCACCGATTTCCGTCTGCCGGGCGGGATCTCCGGGGTGCAGATTGCCGAACCCGCGGTGAAATTGCGTCCCGACCTGAAAGTTATTTTTATCAGCGGCTACGCCCAGGAAGTCCGCGATACCGATAGCCCCATCACCCGCAAGGCGCCGATCCTGGACAAACCGTTTGACCTGGATGAGTTGCAGAAAATCATGCAGAAGATGCTTTCGTAGACCTGCTGAGCACGCTTGACCTGCGGTCAGGGAGCTTTCTGTGGCGAGGGAGCTTGCTCCCGCTGGGCCGCGATGCGGCCCCTCTTAGGCAGACACTGTCCGATCAGATTTGCCCCCTATGGGACCGCTACGCAGTCCAGCGGGAGCAAGCTCCCTCGCCACGATAGCCGTCGTGGGCCAGAGATCTCAAACCTCGATCATCTCCCGCACCTTGGCCGTCAGCAGGTCGAAGGTGAAGGGCTTGGTGATCAACTGCATGCCAGGGTCGAGGAAGCCGCCGCGTACCGCTGCATGCTCGGCGTAACCGGTAATGAACAGCACCCGCAGGTCAGGGCGGATCTGTCGGCCGATTTCCGCCAGTTGGCGGCCATTCATGCCTGGCAGGCCTACGTCGCTGATCATCAGGTCGATGCGTTGCTCTGATTGCAGAATAGGCACCGCACTGTCGGCGTCGGCAGCCTCGACAAAGGCGTAACCCAACTCACTGAGTACCGAGCTGACCAGCACGCGCACTGCCGGATCGTCTTCCACGATCAGCACCGTTTCGCCATCCTGCGCTTGCGGTGCATGCGGGATGCCCACTGTCGGTTCGGCGATGGCCTCACCCACGAAGCGTGGCAGGAACAGGTTCACTGTGGTGCCTTTGCCGACTTCGCTGTCAATGGTCACGTGGCCGCGCGATTGTTTGCTGAAGCCATAGATCATCGACAGGCCCAGCCCGGTGCCCTGGCCGATCGGCTTGGTGGTAAAGAACGGATCGAATGCTCGGCTGATCACCGACTCGGGCATGCCGCAGCCGGTGTCCTGAACGCTGAGCACTACATAATCGCCGGGTTCTAGGTTGCTGTAGGCCTCGGTAAAGTCGGCATTCAGGTGCCGGTTGAACGTCTGTACCACCAGCGTCCCACCGTCGTGCATCGCATCCCGGGCGTTGAGCACCAGGTTAAGCAGGGCGCTTTCCAGTTGGTTGGGGTCGGCTTCGGCGACCCAGAGCTGCTCGTCCAGCCGCATCTCCAGGCGGATGCTTTCATTGAGGCTGCGTTGCAGCAGTTCGCCCATGGACAGGACCAGGGTGTTCATCTGCACTGCCTTCGAGTCCAGCGACTGGCGACGGGAGAAGGCCAGCAAGCGATGGGTCAGGCCGGCGGCGCGGTTGGCCGAGGTCACGCCCAGGTCGATCAGGCTGTCCAGGTCTTCGGTGCGGCCCCGAGCCAGGCGGCGGCGCAAAAGCTCCAGGCTGCCGATGATCCCGGTGAGCATGTTGTTGAAATCGTGGGCGATACCACCGGTCAACTGGCCGACCGCTTCCATTTTCTGTGACTGGCGCAGGGCTTCTTCGTTGTGGCGCAATTGCGCGGTGCGTTCTTCGACTTGCTGTTCAAGGGTTTCGAGGGTGGTTTGCAGGCGCAACTCGCTGTTGCTCAGGTCGATCAGACGGTCCCTGGCCTCGTATTGCCTTCGACGCCCGCGTAGGGCCGTGGTGACCAGGCTGACCAGGGTGACCGGGTGGAAGGGCCGTTCCAGGAACGTCACGTTGCCCAGTTGTGCGCCAAGACGCGCCAGCGGGTTGAGTTCCGGGCCTCCATGATGGGTCAGCAATACGATAGGCAGGTCAGACCAGGCCGGTTGCTGTTCGATCAGCTGGAACAAGGTCTCTAGGCCAGGCCCGAGCAGGGCTTCGGCGGAAACCACCACCAGCCCGGCGCCACGTTCCAGTTCTTCGCACAGATGCACCAGGTGCTGGCAGATCAGCCCCGCGAAACCGGCCTCGTTGAGAATCTTCAGTGCGATCAGGCTGTCCCGCCCGAGTGGTGCAAGGATCAGGGCCCGCTCGGACAAGGGCTCGGCCAACGTCACTGCGGGTCATCCTTGAGCAATGGATTGCCTTCTCCCAGGTAGGTGGGCACTCCGCGCAGCACGCCCTGGAAGGCTTCCAGAGGTTCGCCAATGGTCAGGCCCTTGCCACTGATGCGGTACTCGCGAATGGTCGACTCGTGGGTGCCGGTGCGTTTCTTGATGATAGAGATCGCCCGGCGAACCTTGCCCAGTGCCTCGAAATAACGTAACAACACAACGGTGTCGGCCAGGTAGGTGATGTCCACCGGCGCCTGCATGTCGCCCACCAGCCCGTGTTGTGCCACGGTCATGTAGGTCGCGGCGCCCTTGCGATTGAGGTACAGCAACAACTCGTGCATGTGCAGCACCAGGGCATTTTCTTCTGGCATGGCCGCCTGGTAGCCGTTGATGCTGTCGATGATGACAGTCTTGATGTCGGCTTCGTCCACGCAACGGCGCACGCGGTGGGAGAACTCGCCGGGTGACAGTTCGGCGGCATCGACCTGTTCGATCAACAGATTGCCGGTGTTCTGCAGGGCCTTCAGGTCGATGCCCATGTTTTTCATGCGTTCGAAGAGCAAGCCCAGCTCTTCATCGAAGATGAACAGTGCGGCCTTTTCGCCGCGATTAACGGCTGCGACGGCAAAGATCGTGGAGATCAGCGACTTGCCGGTGCCGGCCGGTCCGAGGACCAAGGTGCTGGAGCCGGTCTCGATGCCGCCGCCGAGCAAGGCGTCCAGACCGCTGATGCCGCTGGACAGTTGCTGGCGCAGGTAGCCGCTGCGGTGTTCGGCGGCCACCAATCGCGGGAAGACATGCACGCCGTCGCCCATGATGGTGAAGTCATGGAAACCGCCGCGGTATTTCTGCCCGCGATATTTGACCACCCGCACACGCCGCCGCTCGGCGCCGTAGGAAGGGGTCAGTTCTTCCAGGCGAATGACGCCGTGGGCGACGCTGTGTACGGTCTTGTCCAGGGACTCGGTGGTCAGGTCGTCCAGCAACAGGACGGTGGCGTCATAACGGACGAAATAGTGCTTGATCGCCAGGATCTGGCGCCGGTAGCGCAGGGAGCTTTGTGCCAGCAGCCGAATCTCCGACAGGCTGTCAAGGACCACACGGGTCGGCTTGACCTGTTCGACCACTTCGAAAATCTGCCGGGTCGCCTCACCCAGCTCCAGGTCCGAGGAGTACAGCAGGCTCTGCTGGTGCTCGGCGTTGAGCAGGTCTTCGGCCGGGGTCAGCTCGAAAATATGCATGTTGTCGGGGAGCACCCAGCCGTGGGACTGGGCACCCTGGCGCAGTTCACGCTCGGTTTCCGATAACGTGATGTACAGCGTTCGCTCGCCGGCCTGCGCGCCGGCTATCAGGAATTGCAACGCGACCGTGGTCTTGCCGGTCCCGGGTTCCCCTTCGAGCAGGAACACATGGCCGCGGGACAAGCCACCGGAAAGGATATCGTCCAGTCCTTCGATACCGGTGGCGGCTTTAGCGCTGAGCAACTCATTGGATGTAGACAAAAATAACCCTCTCATGACTAGGGAAGTCGGCAGCAGGCTAACGTGCGCCTGCAAATGAACTGCCTGAATACTTGACCTTTTGCGGTGTTGGCGGTTCCGCTTGCTTTTACAAAACGCGGGGTACTGCACAAGTTTTGCGGTGATCTGTCGGGTGTCGCTGATGGCTCGTTTATAAAAAAAATAATCAGGGTTGCGGGCTCCTTGTCAAACCTGTTGCTCCTAAAGGCCTTGTTGCAACGCCGGGTCGTCGGGATTGAGTTGTTCGAGCTGCGCCAGCAGGATCTGCACATTCTGCAGCTGCCCGGTTTCCTTCCAGTAATTGATCAAGAGCACCCGCGCCTTGCGGTCAGCGGGGTAGCGCTGGACGATCTCCTGAAGCTGTTTCTGCGCCGCTTCCACTTCCTGCTCGGCATGCAGGGTTGTCGCCAGGTCATAACGGTATTGTCGGTTCTGCGGTTCGAGTTCCACGGCCTTGGACAGACCGAGCAGCGCAAACTCGCTCTGGCCATGGTGCAGCAGCCACATGCCCAATGCATGTTGCAGATAAGCCGACTCCGGCTGGGTTTGCAACTGCCGGGCGAGTAACTGGCGTGCGGCTTCGCCTTGGCCCTGCTTGTCGAGCACCTCGATCTGCATGACCAGTGCCGGCAGGTTGTCCGGTTGCAGCTTCAGGGCTTGTTCCAGCGCTTGTTGGGCTTTCTTCAGCTCGGCGTTGTGCAGATGCAGACGGGCGAGTTGGTAGTGGTTTTCAGCGCTCGGCGGGGCGTCTTCCAATACCTGCTCCCAGGTATCGATCGCCAGCTGCATCGCTCCGAAGTACAGCCCAAGGTCATCGGGTGACAAGCCCAGCAGGGCGTTCACGGCGGCGAAACGTACGCTTTGGTCGTCGTCATCCAGAAGCGGGCCGATCAACAGCGCACGCTGGCCCGTCGGTACCAGCCCGACGATGCTGGTGATGGCGGCTCGACGCACATCAGGCGATTCGTGGTGCAGGTCTGCATCGGCCAGTTTCAAGGCCTGGGGGCTTGGGTAGTTGGGCAGTTCGGCATGCAGCCGCACGCGGCGCTTGGGTGAGATGTCCGGGCGGCCCAGTTGCTGATACAACACCCGCGCTGCACCGGGCTGGCCGTTGCGCGCCTGTTCCAGCGCCTCGCTGTAGCCACGCTTGATCGCCTCGGGGATTTGCGGTGTGGTGCTGCGTAGCCAGATCGCGACGACACTGATCGCTAGCAGGATCGAAAGGCTGAGAATCAGGTAGCGACGAGGCGAAAGCATGCAGGAAATCCATGACCAGAAGCGTGAAGTCACGCAAGCTTCGACCAGGCCGGGGCTTGAGTCAAACCTTGAAAGTATCTGTACACCTGTGGGAGCGAGCTTGCTCGCGATGGCGGTGGGTCAGTCACTGAAGGTGTCGGCTGGTAGGGCCTGATCGCGAGCAGGCTCCCACAGGGGGCAGCAGGCAAAAAAAGCCCCGCGGCCGAATGAGACGCGGGGCAAACAATTGGTTGGTTGCGGCCAACCAAAGGAGCTCGGTTGGGGGAGGGTGGGTCAGTTGCTGGCGACGGTTTCCGGCTTCCAGCCGCCACCCAGCGCTTTGTAGATCGCCACGATGCCGCGGTACAGGTCGACTTCGGCCTGGGCCTGGCTGTCTTCGGCGGCCAGGCGTTCGCGCTGGGCGTCGAGCAGCACGAGGAAATCCACGGTGCCTTCGCGGTAGCGAATCTCGGCCAGGTCGGCGGCGGCGCGGCTCGATTCGCTCTGGCGGATCAGCGAGATCAACCGTTGCTGACGTTTGCCATAGTCACTGAAGGCGTTTTCCGATTCTTCCAACGCCAGCAACACTTGCTGCTCGTAGGTCGCCAGGGCGCCATCCGCCTCGGCATTGGCACCGCGCAAGCGGGCTCGGACGCTGCCCAGGTCGAAGGCTGCCCAGGTAATGCTCGGGCCCAGCGCCCAGGCATTGGCCGCCGAGGAACCGATCTGCGAACCACGCCCGGCGGTGAAGCCCAGGAAGCCGCTCAAGCTGACCCGCGGGAACAGGTCGGCTTTGGCCACGCCTATCCGTGCTGTCGCGGCCGCCAGTTGCCGTTCGGCACTGAGAATGTCCGGACGGCGTTGCAGCAGCTCACCCGGATCGCCGATAGGCAAGGCCTTGGCAATGGCCGGCAGTGCTTTAGGGCTCAGGTCCACGCTCAGTCTGTCCGGACGCTCACCCAGCAACGTGGCAATGCGGTTACGCTGGCGCACCTGCTCGGCCTGCAACTGCGGCACGCTGGCTTCTACCGAGGCCAGGCGTGCATCGGCGCGAACCACATCCAGTTGATCGCCGACGCCGGCGTCGCGCAGGCTTTCGGTGATCTTGCGCGAATCCTGCTGGTTCTTCAGGTTCGCCAGGGCGATTTTTTCCCGCAGTTGCGCACCGCGCAGTTGACCGTAGGCGTCCACCAGTTCAGCGATCATCGTCACTTGTAATTGGTAAAGATCGGCCTCGGCTGCCTGCTGATCGGCGTCGGTGGCTTCCAGGTTGCGCTGGATGCGTCCGAACAGGTCCAGCTCCCAGGCCATGTCCAGGCCCAGGTCGTAACGCTCGGTGTTGACCCGGTCGTCGTTCTGGCCCATCGGATTCTGGCCCTTGCCCAGTTCGCTGCTGGCACGACTGGTGATGGTCGGCATGGCGTCATTGCTGGCGTCATCGCGAATCGCCCGGGCTGCCCGCAGACGGGCAAAGGCTACGCGCAACTCGCGGTTGCCCTCCAGCGAACGGGTCACCAACGCATTGAGCGTCGGATCGTCGAACTGCTGCCACCACACGCCTTCGAAACGGGCCCGGTCGAAATTCTTCTGGCCGGCGGCACCGTCGGCGGCGGTGGTGATATTCGCCGCCTCCGTTTGCGGTGCCTTGTAGTCCGGGCCTACTGCACAAGCGCTTAAGGCCAGTACCAGAAGGCTCGGCACGAACGCTTTCAAACTCATTGTTGCGCCTCCAGTTTCAAAGCCCGGGCCGCTTTGCGGGCCTCACTGCGTTCGACGAAGTTACGGATCAGCACATAGAACACCGGTGTCAGCAGCAGACCGAAGAAGGTCACCCCGAGCATCCCGGAGAACACTGCCACGCCCATGGCATGACGCATTTCGGCACCGGCACCGCTAGAGAACACCAGGGGCACCACGCCCATGATGAACGCGAAGGAGGTCATCAGGATCGGCCGCAGACGCAGGCGGCAGGCTTCCAGGACCGCTGCCAGCGGGTTCAGGCCTTCGAGCTGTTTATCCTTGGCGAACTCGACGATCAGGATCGCGTTCTTACAGGCAAGTCCCACCAGTACGATCAGGCCGATCTGGGTGAAGATGTTGTTGTCGCTACCGGACAGAATCACCCCGGTGATCGCCGACAGCAGGGTCATCGGTACGATCAGGATGACCGCCAGCGGCAAGCTCCAGCTTTCGTACTGCGCCGCCAGTACCAGGAATGCCAGCAGCACACAGAGCGGGAACACGAACAGCGCGGTGTTGCCGGACAAAATCTGCTGGTAGGTCAGGTCGGTCCATTCGTAGGTCATGCCGTTGGGCAGTTCTTCCTTGAGCAGTTTCTCGATGGCTTTCTCCGCCTGGCCGGAGCTGTAGCCCGGGGCGGCGGCGCCGTTGATCTCGGCGGTGATGAAGCCGTTGTAGTGCATTACGCGATCCGGCCCGGAGGTGTCACTGACCTTGATGAAGGTCGCCAGCGGGATCATCTCGCCACGGTTGTTGCGCACCTTGAGCTGGCCGATCTGGTCCGATTCGAGGCGGAACTGTTGCTCGGCCTGGACGTTGACCTGATAAGTGCGGCCAAAGCGGTTGAAGTCGTTGGCATACAACGAACCCAGGTAGATCTGCAGGGTGTCGAAGATGTCGCTGACGGCCACGCCGTGGGTCTTGGCTTTCTCACGGTCGATGGCGGCATCGACCTGCGGCACGTTCACCGTATAGCTGGTGAACAGTCCGGCCAGTTCCGGCACGCTGCGGCTCTTGGTGATGATGTTCATGGTTTCTTTATATAGCTCGTCGTAGCCCAGGTTGCCCCGGTCCTCGATCTGCAGGCGGAAACCACCAATCGTGCCCAAGCCCTGTACCGGCGGCGGCGGGAAGATCGCCATGTAGGCTTCCTGGATCTGCGAGTACTGGCCGTTCAAGGCCCCGGCGATGGCGCCGGCCGATTGGCTCGGGTCCTTGCGCTCGTCGAAAGGCTTGAGGGTCACGAAGACGATGCCGGCGTTCGGGCTGTTGGTGAAGCCGTTGATCGACAGGCCCGGGAACGCCACGGCGCTTTCAACGCCCGGTTGCTTGAGAGCCAGGTCGGACATGCGCTTGATCACGTCTTCGGTGCGGTCCAGGCTCGCGGCGTCCGGCAGTTGTGCAAAGGCCACCAGGTATTGCTTGTCCTGGCCAGGTACGAACCCGGTCGGCGTGGTGGAGAAGCCGAAGAAGGTCAACACCATCAGTCCTGCGTAGACGAACAGGGCGATGCCGCTGCTGCGGATCACACGGGCAACCGTGCCGACATAGCCATGACTGGCGCGTTCGAAGAAACGGTTGAACGGACGGAACAGCCAACCACCGAGGATCCGGTCCAGGAACCGCGAGAAACGGTCCTTGGGCGCATCGTGGCCTTTGAGCAACACAGCGGCCAGGGCAGGGGACAGGGTCAGGGAGTTGATCGCCGAGATCACCGTGGAAATCGCGATGGTCAAGGCAAACTGCTTGTAGAACTGCCCGGTCAAGCCGCTGATGAAGGCCGCCGGTACGAACACGGCGCACAGCACCAGGGCGGTGGCGATGATCGGCCCGGTGACTTCGCCCATCGCCTTTTTGGTGGCTTCCACCGGGACCAGTCCCAGCTCGATGTTGCGCTCGACGTTCTCCACCACCACGATGGCGTCGTCCACCACGATACCAATGGCTAACACCAACCCGAAGAGCGAGAGGGCGTTGAGTGAGAAGCCGAACAGGTGCATCACCGCGAACGTACCGATCAGCGAGACCGGCACTGCCACCAGTGGGATGATCGAGGCGCGCCAGGTTTGCAGGAACAGGATTACCACCAGCACCACGAGGATCAGCGCTTCGAACAGGGTGTGGACCACCGCTTCGATCGAGCCGCGCACGAAGATCGTCGGGTCATAGACGATGCTGTAGTCCATGCCGGCCGGGAAGCCTTTCTTCAGCTCATCCATCTTGGCGCGAACGTCATTGGAGATCTGGATGGCGTTGGAACCCGGGCGTTGGAAGATCGGGATCGCCACCGCCGGCTGGTTGTCCAGCAGCGAGCGCAGGGCATATTGGCTCGATCCCAACTCGACCCGGGCGATGTCCTTCAGGCGCGTGATTTCGCCGTTGGCACCGGAGCGGATGATGATGTTCTCGAACTCTTCTTCATTGACCAGGCGACCCTGGGTGTTGATCGACAGCTGGAACGCCTGGGCATTCGGCGCTGGGGGCGCACCCAGCGCACCGGCCGCGACCTGGCGGTTCTGCTCGCGGATAGCCGTGACCACGTCGGTGGCGGTCAGGTTGCGCGAAGCGGTCTTGTTCGGATCCAGCCAGACCCGCAGGGAGTAGTCGCCCATGCCGAACAGTTGCACATCACCCACGCCGCCCAGGCGCGCCAGCTCATCCTTGATGTTGAGCAGGGCGTAGTTGGACAGGTAGAGCATGTCGTAGCGTTTGTCCGGCGAGGTCAAGTGCACGACCATGGTCAGGTCGGGCGAGGCCTTGTCCACCGTGATACCGATCCGGGTCACTTCTTCCGGCAGCTTGGGCTCGGTGCGGGTGACGCGGTTCTGCACCTGCACTTGGGCGTTGTCCAGGTCGGTGCCCAGGGCGAAGGTGATGGTCAGGGTGATCTTGCCGTCAGCGGTGGATTGCGAGGACATGTACAGCATGTTCTCGACGCCGGTGATGGCCTGTTCCAGGGGCGCGGCCACGGTTTCGCCGATGACCTTGGGGTTGGCGCCGGGGAAGTTGGCGCGCACGACCACGGTCGGCGGTACGACTTCCGGGTATTCGCTGATCGGTAGCTGGAACAGTGAAATGGCGCCGGCGATCAGGATCAGCAGCGAGAGCACCGCTGCGAAGATCGGCCGCGAAATGAAGAACTGGGAAAATTTCATCTTGGATTCAGTCCCTTAACCGCGTGGGGTCGCAGCGGCCAGTTTGCCTGCCGAGCTCGACGCTGCCTTGGAAGGCGCGACTTGCGGCAGGTTGCTGGCTTCGAGCGCTTTGCGTTGTTGTGCCAGGGCCGCGAGGGTCTCTTCGCTGGCCATTGGAACCGTCTCAGGCGTGACCGGCGAACCAGGACGCGCCCGTTGCAGTCCCTTGACGATGATGGTGTCGTCCTTGTTCAAGCCGCTACGCACGATGCGCAGGCCTTCGATCTTCGGCCCGAGCTCGACGGCGCGGTAGGCCGGCTTGTTCTCGGCGTCCATTACCAGCACGAATTTCTTGCCCAGGTCGGTGCCCACCGCTTCGTCGTTGATCAGCACGGCGGAGTAGGTGCCGCTGCCCACCAGCTTCAGGCGAGCGTACAAGCCTGGGGTGTAGGCGCCGTCCTTGTTGTCGAACACGGCGCGACCGCGAATGGTGCCGGTCTGCGGATTGACCTGGTTGTCGATGAAGTTCATCTGGCCCAGGTGTGGGTTGCCGTCTTCGTTGGACAGGCCCATGTACACCGGCGTGGCCTGGCCGCGCTGGCCCTGGCGGGCGAGTTGGGTGTACTTGAGGAAGACCCGCTCGTCGGCGTCGAAGTAGGCGTAGACCTTGTCGGTGGAGACCACGCTGGTGAGCGTCGTGGTGTCGGCGGTCACCAGGTTGCCGGCGGTGATTTGCGCGCGACTGACGCGACCGCTGATAGGCGAGGTGACGCGGGTGAAGCTCAGGTTCAGCTTGGCCAGGTCCAGTTGCGCCTGGATCGCGGCGACGGCAGCACGGGCTTCCTGGGCGGCGGTGGTGCGCGAGTCGGCCAGTTCGGCGGAAATGGCATTGCTCTGACGCAGGCGCTCGCCGCGCTGGGCTTCGTTCTCGCTGCGAGTCGCGGTGGCACGGGCCTGGGCCAACTGCGCTTCCAGGCGACGGACTTCAGCCTGGAACGGGCGTGGGTCGATCTGGAACAGCAGGTCGCCTTTCTTGACCAATGCACCTTCGGTAAAGGCCACTTCGTCGATCTGCCCCGACACGCGAGGACGGATCTCGACGGTTTCCGGGGCTTCGAGACGACCGGTGAACTCATCCCATTCGTTGACTGGCTGCTCCAGCACTTTGGCCACGCTGACTTTGGCTGGCGGCATCGAGGCGGCGGTGTCTGGGGTCTTGCCGCAGGCGCTCATCACCAGCACCGCCAGCAGCGCGAGGGGAAAACGCAGTTTTGAGAGTGACTGTTGTGGAAGTGAATGGTCCATGGATAGCATCCGCCAATGTATTGAGAATGGGCGGATGATGCGTGGCGCGAAGCGGCGGAACGAATCGAATGAAACAAAGGTAACTATCATCCGGAATGATATAAGCCATCGACGAGCCCGCATGAGGAGGAGCTTTTGTTAGGGGGCTATCAATCAGATTGATGATTTGAGTATGACCGCCATCATTACTGAGCCCCTTCATTCCGACAAATAAAGGTCACGGATGCGTTTGACCGAGCCATCCTTGCGAAGCGACTCAACCGCCTCGCGCAGGTCCTCGACCATTTTCGCGGAGCACTGCCTGGAGCAAGCCAGGTACAGGTCGGCGTTACTGCCCACCGGGCTCATCAGCAGCTTGCGTTTGGACACCTTCGGCCAGATGTAGCGGCTTTCCGGGACGCCGTTGAACCAGGCATCGAAGCGGCCCATCAGGAGCATCTGCGCCGGATTGTCTCCGATTGCCAGTGGGTAGATCTGCTCATCGCTGAACCCTTGGGTGCGCAGGATTTCTTCTTGGGCACTGCCCAGACCGACGCCGATCTTGCGAAAGCTGTCTTTTGCCTGGGCAAAACTGTCCACTTGCCGGTCGAGGCTGAAGAAGGCGCGCTCCATGGGCATGATCGAGGCGATCCAGGTGAAGTGGTCTTCACGCCCGGGTATGCGCGACAGCGGGGTGATCAGATGGTCATGGTCTTCACTCACATGTTTCTGGGCCCTGGCCCAGGGAAGCACGTGGATCTTCACGGTATACCCAGCCCTGGTCATGGCTGCCACCGCGACATCACCGACGATGCCATGCCCTCGGGGATCATCGACAAACGTCAAGGGGGGCGCGTCGAGGATGTGCAGCTCAACGACTGGCGCTTCAGCGTTCGCCCCATGGGCCGCCAGCAGCGCCAGCAACAGAAAAAGCCGGCGAAGCCCTTTAGTGGCGAAATGCAAAACGCGAGTGGTCGGGCTCATGGACGATACTTCCGGCATTGAAAGTGATGTGCCGATCCGTGCATACGGGCGCCGGATACAACGTCTACAGGCCGGTTTCTTATATGAAGCAGCGATCCGGCCGGATCCGCTGCAACGGCACCATCCTGTCACGTCAATATCGTCGCCCTGGCTTTCTGGGGGATTCTGAAGGTATAGATCATTTGCCAGGCGCAAGCGTCGAATTCGGATAGGCAGCGGCAGGCCCGGTGGATCGATATGCGTTCGGTTTCCATCCAGGCCGCTGCGCTCGATAGCGCCTCCGCGGGCAGAAGCTCTACAAACCATGGCCAAACCAGTCAGCCAACTTGAAGGCTTTGACCATTGCCGCGCATCTGCTTCGGCGCGAGTATTTCCCAGCTGTTTACGGTGCCCTCAACCAATAACAAGTAAAAGGGATTCTGGTCATGCGCGACTATTCGTCCGTCATCTCGCAGTTCGATTACCTGAACACCGTCACTGCCGCGCTGCACGGCTCGCTCGAAGCGCTCAATGCCTGCGTCGAGTGTTGCGACCGGCATGCGCTGCCCGGGCGTATCGCCTTGTTCTGGGAGGGCCGGGACGGCAGCGACGCGATCTGGACTTATCGTGAGTTGCAGGACAACGCCGCACGCTTCGCCAATTTCCTGCGTGCCCAAGGCGTGGGCAAGGGCGACAGGGTCGCCGGTCTGTTGCCGCGCACGGCCGAGTTGCTGATCGTGGTACTCGCTACCTGGCGCATCGGTGCGGTGTATCAACCTTTGTTCACAGCCTTCGGACCCAAGGCCATCGAGCATCGCCTGGGCAGCTCCGGGGCGCGGCTGGTGGTCACCGATGCGGTCAACCGCTCCAAACTCGACGACGTTGCCGGTTGCCCGGCCGTCGTGACCGTCGCTGGTGAAAAAGGCCAGGGCATCGTGCGTGGTGACTACAGTTTCTGGGCTGAAGTGACGAATCACGAGGCCCGTTGCGAACCGGTGATGCTGACCGGCGAGGACCCGTTCCTGCTGATGTTCACCTCCGGCACCACCGGACCTGCCAAGGCGCTGTCGGTGCCGCTCAAGGCCATCGTTGCGTTTCAGAGCTACATCCGTGACGCCGTGGACCTGCGTCCCGAGGATGCGTTCTGGAACGTCGCCGACCCGGGTTGGGCCTATGGCATCTATTTTGGCGTGACCGGGCCGCTGGCAATGGGGCATCCCATCACCTTCTACGATGGCCCGTTCACCCTGGAAAGCACCTGCCGGGTGATCAACAAATACGGCATCACCAATCTGACCGGCTCACCCACGGCGTATCGCTTGCTGATTGCCGGCGGTGAGCCGTTCGCCCGGTCGATCAAGGGCAAGTTGCGCATTGTCAGCAGCGCCGGTGAACCGTTGAACCCGGAAGTGATCCGCTGGTTTGCCGACAACCTGGATGTGGTGATCCACGATCACTACGGCCAGACCGAGCTGGGCATGGTGCTGTGCAACCACCACGGGCTGGAGCATCCGGTGCACTTGGGCGCGGCCGGTTTCGCTTCGCCAGGTCATCGGATCGTGGTGCTGGACGAACATCATCGGGAATTGGGCGTAGGCCAACCGGGCATTCTCGCGGTGGATCGCAGCCAGTCACCGATGTGCTGGTTTGCCGGCTACGAAGGTGGACCGACCAAGGCGTTCGTGGGCGATTACTACCTGAGCGGCGATACCGTGGAGCTCAATCCGGACGGCAGTATCAGCTTCGTCGGTCGCAGCGATGATGTAATCACCACCTCAGGCTATCGCGTCGGCCCGTTCGACGTGGAAAGCGCGTTGATCGAGCATCCGGCGGTGGTCGAGGCGGCAGTGATCGGCAAGCCCGATCCGGAGCGTACCGAGCTGGTGAAGGCCTTTGTGGTGCTCAGCGCCCTTTACCGCGACTCGCCGCAGTTGGCTGAAGAGTTGCGTTTGTACGTGCGCAAGCGCCTGGCCGCCCATGCTTATCCCCGGGAAATTGAATTTGTCAGTGATTTGCCCAAGACCCCGAGCGGCAAATTGCAGCGCTTTATCTTGCGCAACCAGGAAATCGCCAAGGCGCAAGAGGCCTCGGCTTACAAAGCTTCAGCTTGAACCCAAGGAAATCATCATGCAGATCGACAACAGAATTTTTCTCGTCAGCGGCGGCGCTTCGGGCCTCGGTGCGGCCACCGGTGAAATGCTGGTCAAGGCCGGTGCCAAGGTCATGTTGCTGGACCTTAACGCCGAAGCCGTGGCCGCCCAGGCGCAGCGCCTCGGCTGCCATAGCGTAGTGGCGGATATCAGCAACGAGGCGGCGGCCGAAGCGGCGATCAAGGCGACGGTCGAGGCGTTCGGCGGCCTGAATGGCCTGGTGAACTGCGCCGGCATCGTGCGTGGCGAGAAGATCCTTGGCAAAAACGGCCCCCATGCCCTGGCCAGCTTCAGCCAGGTGATCAACGTCAACCTGATCGGCAGTTTCAACCTGTTGCGCCTGGCGGCGGCGGCCATTGCCGAAACCGAGGCCAACGCCGACGGCGAACGTGGTGTCATCATCAATACCGCGTCGGTGGCGGCGTTCGACGGCCAGATCGGGCAGGCCGCCTATTCGGCGTCCAAAGGCGCCATCGCCAGCCTGACCTTGCCAGCGGCCCGGGAACTGGCCCGCCATGGCATCCGTGTAATGACCATCGCCCCCGGCATCTTCGAAACCCCGATGATGGCCGGCATGACGCCTGAAGTGCGCGATTCCCTGGCCGCCGGCGTGCCGTTCCCGCCGCGTCTGGGCAAGCCTGACGAATATGCGGCGCTGGTCCGGCATATTATTGAAAACAGCATGCTCAACGGCGAGGTGATCCGTCTCGACGGTGCCTTGCGCATGGCCGCTAAATGAAGGAGGACTCATCCATGTCCCACGATCCGATTGTCATTGTCAGCGCCGTCCGTACCCCCATGGGCGGTTTCCAGGGGGAACTCAAGAGCCTTACCGCCCCGCAACTGGGGGCCGCCGCTATCAAGGCAGCGGTAGAGCGTGCCGGTATCGGCGCCGGTTCAGTTGAAGAGGTACTGTTCGGTTGTGTGCTCGCGGCCGGGCAGGGCCAGGCCCCGGCGCGTCAGGCTGCTCTGGGGGCGGGCCTGGATAAATCGACCCGCTGCACCACCCTCAACAAGATGTGCGGATCGGGCATGGAAGCGGCGATCCTCGCCCATGACATGCTCGTTGCCGGCAGCGCCGAAGTGGTGGTGGCGGGCGGCATGGAAAGCATGTCAAACGCCCCGTACCTGCTCGATCGTGCCCGCGCCGGTTTGCGCATGGGCCACGGCAAGGTGCTGGATCATATGTTCCTGGACGGCCTCGAAGATGCTTATGACAAGGGCCGCCTGATGGGCACCTTTGCCGAGGACTGTGCCCAGGCCAATGGCTTGGGCCGCGAAGCCCAGGATGCCTTTGCCATTGCATCCACCACCCGCGCTCAGAAGGCCATCGAGGACGGCAGTTTCGACGCTGAGATCGTGCCGTTGCAGGTCATGGTCGGTAAGGAACAGGTGATCGTGCGCCACGACGAACAGCCGCCCAAGGCTCGGATCGACAAGATCGCCTCCCTCAAGCCTGCCTTCCGTGAAGGCGGTACGGTGACCGCAGCTAACTCCAGCTCCATTTCCGATGGTGCCGCTGCGCTGGTACTGATGCGCCAGAGCCACGCCACCGAGCGCGGTCTGAAACCCTTGGCGGTGATCCACGGTCACGCGGCCTTTGCCGACACGCCGAGCCTGTTTCCCACCGCACCGGTCGGGGCCGTGAAAAAGCTCATGCAAAAGACCGGTTGGTCATTGGATGAGGTCGATCTGTTCGAGGTCAACGAAGCGTTCGCGGTGGTTGGCCTGGTGACCATGGGCAAGCTGGAAATCCCCCACGACAAGGTCAACATTCACGGCGGCGCGTGCGCCTTGGGCCACCCGATCGGTGCATCCGGCGCCCGGATTCTGGTGACGCTGCTCTCGGCCTTGCGCCAGAAAGGTCTCAAGCGCGGCGTCGCGGCGATTTGCATCGGCGGCGGCGAAGCCACGGCCATGGCTGTCGAATGCCTGTATTAAGGACTCACCATGCTTGCAACTGAAGAACAGACGCAAATCAGCGAAGCGGCCCGGCAATTCGCCCAGGAACGCTTGAAACCGTTCGCCGCCGAGTGGGACCGCGAGCACCGTTTCCCCAAGGAGGCGATTGCCGAAATGGGCGAGCTGGGTTTTTTCGGCATGCTCGTGCCGGAGCAGTGGGGCGGTTGCGACACCGGCTACCTGGCCTACGCCATGGCTCTGGAAGAAATCGCCGCGGGCGATGGGGCGTGCTCGACCATCATGAGTGTGCACAACTCGGTGGGCTGTGTGCCGATCCTCAAGTTCGGCAACGATGAGCAAAAAGCCCGGTTCCTCACGCCCCTGGCCAGCGGCGCGATGCTTGGTGCCTTCGCCCTGACCGAACCCCAGGCCGGTTCCGACGCCAGCAGCCTAAAGACCCGTGCCCGGCGGGAGGGCGAACATTACGTGCTCAACGGCTGCAAGCAGTTCATCACCTCGGGGCAGAATGCCGGTGTGGTGATTGTGTTTGCCGTCACGGATCCAGGTGCCGGCAAGCGTGGCATCAGTGCCTTCATCGTGCCGACCGATTCACCGGGCTACAGTGTGGCCCGGGTTGAGGACAAACTCGGCCAGCACGCTTCCGACACGTGTCAGATCCTCTTCGAGGATGTGAAGGTGCCGGTAGCCAATCGGCTCGGCGAGGAGGGCGAGGGCTACAGAATCGCTCTGGCCAACCTGGAGGGCGGACGAGTCGGCATCGCGGCGCAATCGGTGGGCATGGCCCGTGCGGCGTTCGAGGCGGCCCGGGACTACGCCCGTGAGCGGGAAAGTTTCGGCAAGGCGATCATCGAGCATCAGGCGGTGGCGTTCCGCCTGGCGGACATGGCGACGCAGATCGCCGTGGCCCGGCAAATGGTGCATTACGCCGCCGCCCTGCGAGACAACGGCCAGCCGGCGCTGGTGGAAGCCTCCATGGCGAAACTGTTCGCCTCGGAAATGGCCGAAAAGGTCTGTTCCATGGCGTTGCAAACGTTGGGCGGATACGGTTATCTCAATGACTTCCCGCTGGAGCGTATCTACCGCGACGTGCGGGTCTGCCAGATCTACGAAGGCACCAGCGATATCCAGCGCATGGTCATCTCGCGCAATCTTTGAACAGGAGTCCTCATGAGTTACGAAACGATTTTATTGGAGATCAAGGAACGCGTCGGGCTGATTACCCTGAACCGGCCCCAGGCACTGAATGCCTTGAACGCTCAGATCGTCAGCGAGTTGAACCAGGCGCTGGACAGCCTGGAGGCCGATCCGAAGATTGGTTGCATCGTGCTGACTGGCTCGAAAAAGGCTTTCGCAGCCGGTGCCGACATCAAGGAAATGGCCGAGCTGACCTATCCGCGGATTTATCTGGATGATTTGTTCAGCGACAGCGATCGCGTGGCCAACCGCCGCAAACCGATCATTGCGGCGGTGAACGGCTTCGCCTTGGGCGGTGGCTGTGAACTGGCCTTGATGTGCGATTTCATCCTGGCGGGCGACAATGCCAAGTTCGGCCAGCCGGAGATCAACCTCGGCGTGCTCCCAGGCATGGGCGGCACCCAGCGCCTGACGCGGGCGGTGGGCAAGGCCAAGGCCATGGAAATGTGCCTGACCGGGCGCTTCATCGACGCGGTGGAGGCCGAGCGTTGCGGCATCGTGGCGCGGATCGTACCGGCGGATGAGCTGTTGGACGACGCGCTGAAAACCGCGGCGCTGATTGCCTCCAAATCGGTGCCGATCAGCATGATGGTCAAGGAAAGCGTCAACCGCGCCTTTGAAGTTAGCCTGTCCGAAGGCGTGCGTTTCGAACGTCGGGTGTTCCACGCAGCGTTTGCCACGCAAGATCAGAAAGAGGGCATGGCCGCATTCGTGGCCAAGCGTTCGCCTGAGTTCCAGGACAAGTAACCCGGCTCTTCACTGACGCCATCGCGAGCGAGCTCGCTCCCACATTGGATTTGAGGTGCGAGCTGCATTTATGCACGACACAGAACCTGTGGGAGCGAGTCTGCTCGCGATGAGGCCGGTTCGCTCAACATCTCATTGACTGATACACCGCCATCGCGAGCAAGCCCGCTCCCACATTGGTCCTGGGGTGCACAGTGCATTTGTGCACGAAACAGAACCTCTGGAAGTGGGCTTGCTCGCGATGCGTTTCAAGCCATCACACCAGGTAGTGCTTGAGCTCCCGGGCGATGACCATGCGCTGGATCTCGCTCGATCCTTCGTAGATCTGAGTGATCCGCGCATCGCGATAGTAGCGCTCCACCGGGTAGTCCTCCAGGTAACCGTACCCGCCATGGATCTGGATGGCCGAGGAGCAGACCTTCTCGGCCATTTCCGAGGCGAACAGCTTGGCCTGGGAGGCTTCGGACAGGCACGGCTTGCCGGCGCTGCGCAGCCGGGCGGCGTGAAGGATGAGCAAGCGGGTGGCGTTCAGGCGGGTGTGCATGTCGGCCAGCAGGTTGGCGATGCTCTGGTGCTCGTTGATCGGTTTGTCGAACTGCACCCGGTCCCGCGAGTAGGCCAGCGCCGCTTCGAATGCGGCACGGGCAATGCCCAGGGCCTGGGCGGCGATGCCGATGCGGCCGCCTTCCAGGTTGGACAGCGCAATCGCCAGGCCTTTGCCTCGCGCGCCCAGCAGATTGGCTTCGGGAATGCAGCAGTTGGTCAGGGTTACCGCGCAGGTGTCCGAGGCGCGGATGCCCATCTTGTGTTCGGTGCGATCAACGATGAAACCCGGTGTATCGGTGGGCACCAGGAACGCCGAAATACCTTTCTTGCCCAGCTCCGGATCGGTCACCGCAAATACGATCGCCAGCTTCGCTCGCTTGCCGTTGCTGACGAACTGCTTGGCACCGTTGATGACCCACTGACCGTCCCGCAGTTCGGCACGGGTGCGCAGGTTGTGCGCTTCGGAACCGGCCTGGGGCTCGGTCAGGCAGAAACAGCCAATCGCCTGGCCACTGGCGAGATCCGCCAGCCAGGTCTGTTTCTGTTCATCGGTGCCATAGTTGAGCACCGGACCGCAGCCCACCGAGTTGTGAATGCTCATCAGCGCCCCGGTAGCGCCATCTCCTGCGGAAATTTCTTCCACCGCCAAGGCATAGGCGACGTAGTCGACATAGGTGCCGCCCCATTCTTCCGGCACCACCATGCCCAGCAGCCCCAGGTCGCCCATCTTTGCCACCAGGCTGTCATCTATCCAGCCGGCCTTTTCCCAAGTCTGGGCGTGGGGCGCGATTTCACCGCGGGCGAAGTCCCGGGCCATGTCGCGGATCATTATCTGTTCTTCGGTCAGTTCGAGGTCTTGCATGGTTCAGTTCCCGTGGTCGTCGAAGCCGTCGAAGAAGCTCGCCACATGGCCGGCGTCCAGCGCCTCCAGGGTAGGCGGGTTCCAGCGCGGGTTCTTGTCTTTATCGATCAGCAAGGCGCGTACACCTTCGATCAGGTCGCCGCGTTCGAACCATTGCCGGTCCAGGTGCAGCTCCAGGGCAAAACAGTGTTCCAGGCTCAGGTGCCGGCCACGACGCAACATCTCCAGTGTCACGGCCATGGCCAGCGGGGAACGGGTTCGCAGCAGGTCAGCGGTCTTGAGCGCCCATTCGTGGCTGTCGGCAACCGTGACCTGGCGCAACTGCTCGATGATGCTCGGAAGGTCGGGCAGGGCGAAGAAGTGATCGATGGCCGGGCGCAGGTCGGCCAGCGGCGGTTCGGGAAGTTGCTGGACGCCCAGTTTCGCCAGTAGGCCTTGCAGGTCCTTGAGCGGCGTGTCGTGCCATTGCAGTCGGTCGAGACGCTCATCCAACTGCTGGAGTTTGTCACTGTCCACGTACCAGTCGGCCAGGCCGCAATACAGCGCGTCGGCGGCGCGGATCTGCACGCCGCTGACGCCCAGGTAGATACCCAGTTCACCGGGCACCCTGGGTAAAAAGTAGCTGCCTCCCACATCCGGGAAGTAGCCGATACCCACTTCCGGCATGCCCAGGCGGCTGCGCTCGGTCACCACTCGCAAGTCGGCGCCTTGCACCAGGCCCATGCCGCCGCCCAGTACGAAGCCGTCCATCAGGGCGAGGACGGGTTTGCGGTAGTGGTGGATCGTCAGGTCGAGGGCGTATTCCTCGACGAAGAACGCCTCGTGCAGCGTGTCACCTTGAAGGTGGCTGTCGTACAGCGAACGGATGTCTCCGCCGGCGCAGAACGCCTTGTCGCCGGCTCCCCGCAGGACCACCGCGTGGATCTGCGGATCGAGCGCCCAGGCATCGAGTTGCCGCTGCAGGCTGCGCACCATGCCCAGCGTGAGAGCATTGAGACCGGCGGGGCGGTTCAGGGTCAGATGGCCGATGTGATTGCGGATGTCGACCAACACTTCGTAGCCCACGGTTTCGACCGTTCCAGAGGCTTGGGATGAAACCTGAGCAGTCATCGCTAACTCCCTGCTTTTATTGTTTTTTATCAATGGTGATCGCGCCTGTACGGCCGTGATCGTACCAGTGCAAATTTGCACTGCACAACCAGCATACATGCAGGTCCTTTCTGCATATTTATAGCAGCCACAGGATCAACCGCGACTCGAAAGTACCTCCGCGATGCTGCGACGCTTGGCATAGCGCTCGCTGGTGTGGATCAACTGCTCGAGATCTTCAGGCGTCACGTCGAAAAACGCCTCCATCTCCGCCAAGGCCAGTTTCAAGTCTTGAGCGGTGATCGCCTGGCGATCGACGGGAGGGTGGTCGGCCGGAATGACGGCCACCGGCTCGCTGGCACGCTTTGGATAACGCACCCGGGTCAGGTTGTTGTAGGCCAGGGCGAAGGCGAGCAGGCCGGTGCCGGCCAGCAGGGTGGCGCCGACGGCCAGCCAGTCCAGGGCAATAATGGACGGATCCGCCAGCACCATGGTCGCCGCAACGGCGCCTGCCGGCGGATGCAGGCAGCGCAGCCAGCACATCAATATCAGTGCCATGCCGGCGGCCAGGCAGGCGCTGCCCAGCGTGCGGCCCAGCACGTGGGCCACCAGCACCGCCACGACGGAGGCGCACAGGTAGCCGCCGAAAATCGACCAGGGTTGGGCGAGGGCGCCCGACGAGACGGCGAACAGCAGCACCGCCGAGGCGCCAAGAGGACCGATCAGGTGTTGGGCCACCTCCAGGCCGAATACCTGGCTGCACAGCCAGACACCGAACATTGTCCCTAGCGCCATGCCGATGGCAGCGCGACTCCATTCAGTGGGACGGGTATTGATTGCAGCGGGAATCCAGCGAGAAAACATTAAGCGCTTATCCAAAAAACGAACAAAAAAAGGGGCTTACGGGAGAATCCCTGAAAGCCCTTTAAGTGTTCCAACAGTTGGGGGAGGAACGGCGACAGTTTGCCGATCCGCCACTTGGCTTACAAATTCATATTAATGCTGTTTGAGTGCATTAATTTTGCAGTAAGCCGCTCACGCGCTTCGGGCCGGATACCAGGCTTGTTGAGCGATCGGCAAGTTGCACGATTGCCCCCGGCCCATCGGGAAGTACATGAATCCCATGGCCGCCATGCGTTCCGGGTCATAGAGGTTGCGACCGTCGAATATGACCGCAGCCTTGAGCCGCTCGTGCATCAGGTTGAAATCCGGCGCCTTGAAGGCCTGCCATTCAGTGCAGATGACCAGCGCATCGGCCCCCGGCAACACCGATTCCGGCGTGCCCATCAGAATCAGCCGCGACTCATTGGGGTAGAGTCGTTGCGTCTGCTGCATCGCCTCCGGGTCGAAGGCCCGGACGCTGGCACCCGCCGCCCAGAGTGATTCCAGGAGCGTACGGCTTGGTGCATCGCGCATGTCATCGGTGTTCGGCTTGAAGGCCAGGCCCCACAGGGCGAAGGTCTTGCCGCGCAGATCGCCCTTGTAAAACGCGTTGATGCGTTCAAAAAGTTTGTTTTTCTGCCGTCGGTTGATCAATTCAACAGCCTGCAACAAGTCACTGGAGCAATGGGCCTGTTCGGCGGTATGAATGAGGGCGCGCATGTCCTTGGGAAAGCATGAGCCGCCGTAACCGCAGCCTGGATAAATGAAGTGATAGCCGATGCGTGAATCGGCGCCGATACCCAGGCGCACCGACTCGATATCGGCCCCCAGATGCTCGGCCAACTCGGCGATCTGGTTGATGAAGCTGATCTTGGTCGCCAGCATCCCATTGGCGGCGTACTTGGTCAGCTCGGCACTGCGCACGTCCATGAAAAGGACCCGGTCGTGATTGCGATTGAAGGGCGCGTACAGGTCGCGCATGGTTTCGCGCACTTCATCGCGCTCGCAGCCAATCACGATGCGATCCGGACGACGGCAATCGGCGACCGCCGAACCCTCCTTGAGAAATTCGGGATTGGACACGATATCGAACTGCAGCAGGCGACTGGCCTTGAGCAGGTGTTTATCGATATGCGCCCGCAAGATGTCGCCGGTGCCCACCGGCACGGTGGATTTCTCCACCACGATAATCGGTTGCTCGCGGTAGCGGGCAATGGCTTCACCCACGGCCAGGACCTGCCGCAGATCGGCCGATCCGTCGTCCCTGGACGGCGTACCGACGGCGATAAACAGGACCGGACCATGCTGCACGGCCAGTCGCTCGTCGCTGGTGAAATGCAGGCGCCCGGCCTCCAGCCCTTCCCGTACCAGCGCTGCCAACCCCGGTTCGAAAATGCTCACCTGGCCTTGGCGCAGGCTTTCGACCTTGTGCTCGTCTACATCCATGCACACCACGTCGTGGCCCACCTCGGCCAACACGGCGGCTTGCACCAACCCCACGTAACCACTTCCGAATACACTGATTTTCATGGCGGACTCCCTGGATCATCCCGTGCGGGCGGACATGCACAACCAGCCGTTCGCCGCGTGTGCTCGCGCCAGAGTAGGCCGGGGATATTTCAGTTCACTTACAGTGAGCCGGTGCCGTGGGCGCCGGCGGCAGGTGCGGCGCAGATCGCCGAGTGGCCGGATGAGGAAAGGAATGCCTGGAGAAGGCAAATCAACCTGCGTCCACACCGTACCTGGCCGGCAGCTCCGCGACGAACTCATCCACCACATCCCGGGCCAGCCCTACGATGTCCTCCACCCGTTCCATGCCGGCACCCGTGCGCCAGCTGGCGACGATGTCCATCACCGCGGGCAGCGGCACGCCCTCCAGCAGTTTCAAGGTGCCTTGGGCCAACTCGCCGTGGACCAGCGCTGCGGGCATGGCGCCGATGCCGAAACCATCGCGAACCAGACGGGTGATGGCCGATGCGGAGTTCACACAGTTGATGCGTGGCGAAACGATGTTGGCCGAGTGCAACAGATTGAGAATGTCCTGGTGGGGGCGCGAGTTGCGTGAGAACGTGACGATCCTTTCCTGGGACAGGTCGTCCAGCGACGCGTATCGCCGGTCATAGAGCGAGCCGGTGCGTACCACCCAATGCATCGGATAGCGCGCCAGCAGCGCGTTGCGCACGCTGTCCAGGCGCAGGGTGTCGGTCTGGAAAACGATGTCCTGGTAACCCTTCTCCAGCTGTGAGCACAGGTTGCTCGCGGTATCGGCCGACAGCTCGATTTCCAGCGCCGGGTAGCGCTCCATCAGGCGGGTAACCAGGGAGCTGAGCCAGGTGTGGATCACCGTGTCCATTGCCCCGATGCGAATCCGTCCGCGCACCTGACGCGGGTCCTTGATCACGGCTTTCATGCTTTGCATGGTGTCCATGATGCGCTCGGCGTATTCCAGCACCCGCTGTCCTTCGGCGGTCAGCGACACGCCTTTGGAATCACGCACGAACAAGCGCACGCCCATTTCATCTTCCAATGCCGCGATGCGGCTGGAAATGGAGGCCTGGGTGGTGAACAGTTTTTCGGCGGTGAGGCGAAAGCTCCTCAGTCGTGCAACCCAGACGAAGGTTTCCAGAAACTTGATGTTCATTGTTAGGGCTCCTTGGCGCTTTCAGGGACATATCGGACCTGTGGCGAGGGCGCTTGCTCCCGCTGAGTGCGAAGCGCTCACAAACAAGGTCTGCTGCGCAGCCCAGCGGGAGCAAGCTCCCTCGCCACAGTGACTCGACGCCAGCCTTCTCGCTGCTACTGTAGCTCGGGGGGAGTCGGGGTCGCCACGAACTGGACCACCTCGCGAAGCTCCCGCAAATCCGGCATCCCGCCAACCACCGCTTCAGCGCCGCACCACGGATAGTCCAGCCGCGATGCCCAAGCCATGATTACCGGCACGTCATTCGCCGGCAGGGTCTTCATGTGCTCGATGGTGATCGTCAGGTGCTCGGTCAGTCGCGATCGCGGATTGAACTGCCAATCGTATAGCCCACAACCGACGCGGGCTTCGCCGCTCTGTTTGTCGGACATTGCCACCAGCCATTTGCACTGGAAGGTCGTGGCGTTTGCCGGTGGCGGGGCATCCACGCAGAACGTGTACACGTTCTCGAATGCCTGCCCGAAGCGGCTGACCAGCACCTCGCCAATGGCCATGCGGCCTTCGACATGACCGGGAAACGAGATCGAGCCTGTGCGCACGACCATGTCCAGAATGGCCTCTGCGGTAAATGCGTGAGCCAGCAGGTGCGGACGGTTACCGTCCTTGGCGCGTATGTACTGTTCGACGGCTTGCTGCGCGGTGGTCATGGTGATCCCTTGAGGTCTGGAACCCGATCGAAGCCTACAGGTCATTGTTCCACAAGTCGGTCACCAGCATGCAGCCTGGGGCATGGGTGATGCACAGCGGTGGACGGGAGGCCTGGACCACCGATTGAGGCGTCACGCCACAGGCCCAGAATACGGGGATCTCGTCCGCCCGGATTGGCACGGCATCACCGTAGTCCGGGTTGTCCAGGGAGTCGATGCCGATCAGCGACGGATTGCCAATGTGCACCGGCGCCCCGTGGACGTTGGGCATGCGCCCGGTAATCTGGACCGCCCGGATGGCATCGGCGGCTTTCATCGGCCGCATGCTCACCACCAGCTTGCCGGATAGGCGAGCGGTGGGGCGGGTGTCGATGTCGGTGCGATACATCGCGACATTGCGCCCCAGCTCAATGTGCCGCAGGCGAATGCCGGCTTCCAGCAGGGGTTGCTCGAATGAGAACGAGCAGCCGATGGCGAAGGCCACCAGGTCGTCTTGCCAGAGCGACGCGATGTCCACCGGCTCCGCGCTCAATTCACCATGGCGATAGACCCGGTACCGGGGCACTTCGTGGCGGATGTCGATGGCAGCCCCGAGGTTGCGAAAAAACGGATCGCCTGGCTCGGTCACGTCGAGTAAGGGGCAGGCTTGACGGTTGAGGGCGCAATAACGCAGGAATTCGTTGGCCCAATCCTGGGGCAGGATCACGATGTTGGCCTGCACCCGGCCCTGGCCCAGACCGCTGGTGTGCCCCTGGTATCGACCGGTGGCGATGTATTGGCGCAACGCTGCCGGGTCGTACGCTTGCAGTTGTTCGAAGGGCATGGCCTCGAAGGGAATGGCTTGTTGATTCATCGACGTTTCTCCACGGTTTTGCCGACGCTTTTTTGTTTGCTTGTACCCTAATGACCCCAGGCTGCGACGTCTAACAAGGAAATCTGTTGGCCCTCACAATAAAAAGTTATGCAACGGGCAGGGGTGCAATTGTCGCTCCAGATCGCCCCTACGCTCGCATCAGATTTTCTTATGCCCGACCCCGCTTTTTTCCCGTTTGACGCTGTCGGACCACGACCGGAAGAATCCGACCCCACGGTACGGGACACCGCACCGAGCCCCAACGGCAACGTCTTCACACAACACGTCTTCACACAACAATAAGGTGGCGTGCGCAACGCTCTAAAGCGTGTCCGTTCGCGCCCATAAAAAAGGAGCACGCATGCGACAGCTAACATCTTCCCCTTGTGTTTTCACTCCCGTCGGCACGCTGCTGGGTTTGAGTCTGATGGTCGCGCCCAACGCCCATGCCGAGTTCATCGCCGACAGTAAAGCCACCCTGGAAGCACGCAATTTTTACTTCAATCGCGATTTCCGTCAGGAAGGTGCACGGGACAAGGCTGAAGAGTGGGCCCAAGGGTTCCTGTTACGGATGGAATCGGGCTACACCACTGGCACCGTGGGCTTCGGTCTCGATGCCTTGGGCATGGCCGGTTTCAAGCTCGATTCCGGCGGCGGCACGGCGGGCACCAATCTGCTGCCGCCCGACCTGTCTGGCGGCTCGCAGGATCAGTACAGCGAACTGGGCCTGACCGCCAAGGTACGGATCTCCAACAGCACGCTGAAACTGGGTACGCTGCAAATCAAGGATCCGGTGGTGAGTTCCAACGACACGCGCCTGCTGCCTGCCACGTTCAGGGGCGGCTTGCTGAACGTACAGGAGGTCGACCGACTGAAGCTCACTGCCGGGCAATTCACCCAGATCAACGTGGTTGACTCCACGGACTATCAGGACTTCACCGCTAACCGCATCGGTGGCAGCAGCGACAGGTTCCAGTTTGCCGGTGGTGACTACCAGTTCCTGCCCAACCTGACGGCGCAGTACCGCTACGGCCAGTTGGAAAACATCTACCAGCAGAACTACCTGGGATTCGTACACACCCTGGACCTGGGTGCTGGCCAGTCACTCAAAAGCGACGTTCGCTATTCGCGCAGTACCGAGGACGGCAACTTCCGTGACCTCGACAACCAGGCGTTCGGCGCATTGTTCACTTACAGCGTCGCCGGTCATGGGCTAGGCCTGGGCTACCAGCGTATGAGCGGCGACGACCCGTTTCCCTATATCGGACGCAGCGATCCGTACCTGGTCAACTTCGTCCAGATCGGCGACTTCGCCAACGTTGACGAGCGCTCGTGGCAAGCGCGCTACGACTACAATTTCACCGCCCTTGGCCTGCCTGGGCTGACCTTCATGACCCGCTACATTTCCGGTGACAACGTGCAACGTACGGCACCGGGAGAAGGTAAGGAGTGGGAGCGCAACACGGACATTGCCTATGTGGTGCAGGACGGGACGTTCAAGGGGCTGGGGGTGAAATGGCGCAACGCGTCGGTGCGTTCGAACTTCGGGAATGATCTGGATGAGAACCGATTGATCGTGAGTTATACGCTCGGGCTTTGGTAACCGGGGGGGGCAAACGTGGGTGCATCTGTCATGGGCCTGGTTGTGAACTTGCTTGCGCCGGCAGGCAGCGGACAGCCATTTCCCATACACTGCGCTCACTCAGTTGCAGCAAGGACGCGTTGAATGCGCTCGCTCCTCAATAGCTTGTTTCTCTCGATCCTTCTGGTGACTCCGGCCATGGCCGAACCCAGGGCGTTTTCGGTCAACGACCGCAGCGGCCAGTACCTGGTTGAAGTGCTGTTCCCGCAGCCCCCTGAGGACCCCAAGCAACTGGCGCCAGGGGTCATCACCATTCGCGACAGCAAGACACTAAAGGTTCTCCAGCAATTGCAGACCCAGGCGGGCAACGTGCCGGTGGATCGCAACGGCAAGGCCAACGCCTGGCTGCTCGGGCCCTTCAGCTTGCTTTACTTTGACGACTTCAATTTCGATGGCCGCCAGGACCTGGCGATTCGAAACGGAACGGACCCGGAAAAGGACTACAAGGGCCGTTTCGACGTCTATCTGCAAGACCCGAAGAAATCGCAATGGGTCTTCAACCAAGCCTTGACGGACCTGGCGAAGGAGGGCAGCAACGGCATGTTTTCCGTCAGCCCGCTGGATGGCATGCTGCTCTCGCAATCCGAGCGCGATTGCTGCTGGAATCGCGTCAGGCACTGGAAGATGCAGGGCGAGGAACTGGTCCTGCTGCATTCGGAAACCGAGGAGCAGATCCAGCCCAGCGAGCCCGGCGAAAACTCGAGCATGCCCGGCGGCTATGTCCGGCGCACTGTCGGCAATTTGAAAGACGAAAAGTGGCACGAACAGATCCGCCTGGAAGGGCCGACCTGTGAAGACCCGTTGGTGTTCACCGGCAAGCTCGATAGCCAGACCCCGATAGAACTGTGGTATGAGGTCCAGGGCACGGCTGTCATCGGAGAACTGCGATACATCAGAAAAGGCAAAGACGTACCTATCAAGCTGGTGGGATCTCGGGAAGACGAGTTCAGCCCCGTCATCCTTCATGAGTTCGCCGAAGATGGCCTCCAGACAGGCATCTGGCATCTGACCCAGGAACAGGTTCACCCTTTCAACACCACTGGCACTCGGGTTGGCGGTGCACAAGACGGCGCTCGCAAACTGAAGATTGCGCTAGACACTCTGGACCGTGAGCCGGACCACGACAAACTGGGTAACGTCGAGCCTGACCAGCGCAGCGGTCATTATCAGATGCGCCAGGACGCCCTGGGGCGTGACGGGGACCTGGATCTGAAAATCCTGCCGGAACGCGATGCCCAGGGGCGTGAAGTGGCGGAGTTCACCGTCGCGCTGAAAGGCGGCGTGACTGAGCATCAGATCGTGCCGATGGAAAGCGATAACCTGATCATTGTGCGTACGCCCCAGGCGCCGGAGAAAAACGGCCCGTATCACATCCAGCTGTTGAAGAATTTCGCAGTGATCGGCTACACCGAACCAACGGATGACCAAGACGTCTTGACCGGTATGTATCGGCGGCAGCGTTGAGGCAATGCTCCGGACCAGGCTGAGGCGGTGATGGCTACGTGGGATACAGATACAGAGCGCGCAGCTAATGTGCAGCGTTGTTTGCCGGACCAGCACAATGATCGGGTCATTAACGGCTACAGCGCTAACTTCATCTGCCGCCACGCCGGCGCGCTGGTGGGGAAGAGTACTTCAGTCGGTCGATAACGGGCGAGGCCGCAGGCGGCTACGATGCGTTGACGTTGCTGGCCTCGGAGAAGAGCCTGCCGGTAGCCGCTTTCACCTTGCGGCAAACCCAGTACATAACCGATACCTGGCTGGAAACTGCCTCCCTGCGCCTGCCACCAGGCTGCGATCGCATGCGGATCGGGCCAGGGCAGGTTTTCATCGGGGTCCATAAGGACATTGGGATCCTCGGGGTCGTCGTTCGGGCCGGCATCGAAGTCTGGCAGGTCCTGCAATTCCAGATTCATCAGCGCCAGATCTGCGCCGGTGATCAGGCTGAACGCTTCGCCGGCGATGCGGGCATAGGGCAGGTCGCTCATCTGCTGGATCAGCCACGGCACGCTGACAGGATCGCCCAGCAACCCGATGGCCTGGATGCCGACGCGTCGCTGCGCGGGGTTCTGAACCCGCTGGCGTATCCAGGCCATGCTGGCTTCGCGTTTTTGCCACGCCAACAACACACAAAGCGCACGGTACTGGAATTCCCCCGGCTGCTCGGCGAAATGGCGCAGGGGCTCCAGCGCTTGCTCGTCGCCCATCTGCGCGGCGGTCCAGTTGACCCAGAAGCGCGTGGTGAAATCCTCATGAAGCCGCAGGGCCTGGAGGCTCGGCAGAAGGTCAATTCGACGCAATTCACCGGCCGTCCGAGCGGCACGGGCCTGCACACAGGCGTCGGCCTGGGTCAGCCCGGCAAGCAGTGCGGGGCCAGGATCGCGTCGGTGCATGCCGCAGGCTGCCAGACCCAGGCGTCGGAACAGCGGCTCGGGCGAGGCGAGCATGCGCTCGATCCAGGGCGATATCCGCTCCCAGTCCAGCCAACCCAAGGCCATCAGATAACCGCGCTCGGTTTCCATGGCATTTCGCAAATGCCCGCTAAGCCGCGTCAGCACCTTGGCATCGGCAGACTCGAAGGCCAGTAGCGCACTGGCAAACATCTCGCCGACGGCGTGCGGGCCCAGTTGGCTCAGCAGATGTTCCAGGCCGGTGGGGCCGGCGATACGAAGGCCATCGAGATGAGCCTCGATGCGTTCGTCCAGTCTGTCGAGGTCATCGAGGTTGTAATGCGGCGCATGCACGGCATGATCGTGCAGGAGGATAAGGAAACTGGCTTCCTCGGCGTGTTGCTCGATCATCGATTCGATGGGAACCATGCTGTCTCCAGCGCTCCGCTGCCGGTTATGGAACCAGGTGTCCGAAGAAGTAGCGCTTACCGACTTCAAAGGGCAGGGGGGAGGCCATGTATCGATCCAGGATCGCTGCGGCGTTCAGTGGCTGAAAATCGCCGTTCTTCCCATAAAAGCTTGAGCAGTCAACGCCGGAGTACACCTCGAATTTGCGCCGCCAGATGAGAAAATCGCTCCAGTCGATCCAGTCGTCGCTGTCTTTGGGGGTGAGGGTTTTGCGCATGAGCCAGACTTGCTGGTTCATGTCGACAGGCGAGCCCGCAAGGATCGAGAACCTGTCGTTGCCATAGGTGGCCCGCAATTGGGCAAGTCGCGAATCGACAGCTTCTCGGTAGGCGATAGGGTCCAGAGGGCTTGCGTAGAACTCGGGTTCGCCTTCTAGGGGATCAAGGAGATTGGAAAGATTCGCCTCGACGGCGGCCCGGTCGGCCCGGCGTTCAAGTGAACGCCAGGCTTCAACCATGAACGGTATCAACCAGAGGACACCCGCCCACTGGGCCGCCAGGCAGGCCTCGATGCGCAGGTAGTCGGGGCCTTCAAGCATGAGTTCGGCGAGAAAGTCCAGGTCCGAATCAAGCCCTGCATCCGCAATCAGCCCCAGGCAGGCCGAGATCAGGGTGGGTGCCCTATCAGGCTCCAATACCCATTTGCGCAGTTGGGGTACATGACTGTAGTCGCCCTGTTTCGCGCGTTCCAGGACACAAGCCAGTGCAATCCAGGGATCGCTGTCCTGCCATCCACCAGGTGCGAATACTTGCCCAGGCGCTGTGCTGGAGTAATGGTAGCCACGTCCTTTCCAATAGAAACAGTCGTGTAGGAATTCAGGCCGCTGAGCGTATTTGTAGTGCGTCGTGTTCATTGCTAGGCCCTTCGAAAACTATTGGCGCGTCTGTCCTGAAGCGTACTCAGTTCGGCTTCGAGTTTGGCACACTTGCGGCCAGTGGGCGCGAGGTTCCCCTGTCCGGCCGGGCAACCTCCCGCCGCCTTGGGCACCCTGTGCGCAACCGGGTCTCCCTGAGCCACGCCTTTCCACTCCATGTAGGCGGGCCGGTTCATGGCCCAGTCATTTTCAATGTTCTTTTTTTCCCGGGTGTCGGTCCTGTAGTACTTATTGCATCCGCTGGGTGGCTTTCCGGCGGGTGGCAGAAGGTGCCTGCACTTGGGGTTGGCTCGGACTTTGGCAAGCACCGCCGCGTTCTCGGGACTTTGTGCCGTGTCATAGAATTCGTCTTCGGTCATGAACTCCCCGGACGCTTGCGCCTTGGAGTGCGCCGCCCCGCCACAGCATTCACATTTATGTTTGCCCGGCACCTTCGAATCCTGCTGCACGGGTGAATACTTGGCGGTATTGACCATCGGCACCGCAGCATTGGCCGCAGGGCTGGCATGATTGGAGGTGGTGATGTCGGTATGGCGATCGACGTTCTTGCCTTCGAAAAGCACGTCCATGGACCATGAAACAAAGTAGGTCTTGCCGGTGATGACGTGGGTGATGACGCCGGCGCCTTGGCTTCTGGTTGCGGCCTCATCGCCCAGAGGCGAGGTTTTATAGAAGGAGATGTTCTTTAACATGACCTCCTTGTTTTCGATTTTTACCGTCTTGCTGCCGTTCTTCATGTCCTTGGAGAACGAAGTATCCGGATACGGCACCGGAATCGGCCCCGCGGGCGGCGGCGGTGGGGTCAGGCAGACATCCGGAAAAGCCGCGATGACCTTGCCGCCGCCGGCCTTGCAAGCGATCTCGTCGCCGTTTGCGTAGACGTCGCAGCTCATAGCCTACCTTCGGATCTGTGCAGATCGCGCACGATTGCAACGGCTCGTGCGCCCTCCAGGGAACCGGCCAGGCAGATCGCGGTGCTACCGGGTGCATAGCCTTTGCGAAACGCCTGGTCTGCGAGTATCAGTTGGACGATTGCGGCAACTGCTCCGGTGTCACCCATGGCCTCTGCCCAATGCCAGAGTGGTTGATCTTCCTTTCTCACTGTTCGAAACAACCGGGCTTCCATCAATGGAATTTCCTTGAATCCGTATTGTTCCCCGGTGACATCGGACAGCCGTAGATCAATCTCGTGGTAACCCAGCCCGGACTGCGTGAGTGCTGCGCGTGCAGCCGCTGCCAGTCCCTCTGCTCGCAGCGGTTTGCCGGACAGCAGCGGGGCGTGCTCTTGCGCAAAACCAAGGCCAGAGACTTCCAGGCAGGTATCGTGTTGTCGATTAGCCTGGACCAGCACAGCTGCGGCCGCTTCGCCGGGGAACAGACCGTCGTTGTGCGTCGAGGTCCTCAGCCGGCGATGGCTATCCAGCCATTGGAGTGTCGAGGCATTGAGCAGCGAATCAACGCCGCCCACAAGGCAAGCAGGGGCGCGAGCCTCCCGGATCAAGCGACTGGCTTCATGCAGGGCGTGCAACCCACTGACATGGCCGCAAGGGATGATTCGGGATTGGGTCGGGTGGAACTGGATCCCCAGCCGTGCGGATATATCCTGGATAATGGCCTGGGCCAGCTCTCTGACACTGGCGCCGGGACGTTCGGGTTCCGCCAGGCACAGCAGAAAAGGCACCTGATTCCAATCCAGTTCCGGTGCGCTCTGTATCAGCTCGACCAATGCATGTTGCATGAGTCCGCTAAGGCGTGTCGTTGCCGGCAACGCCAGGTCCAGGGCGGGCACTGCCGCGCCGATGATGGGTTCGCAGGCGTTGTCAAAGAAAGGAAGCGCTTGCAGGGCCGAAAGTCCGGCGCGTTTGGCGGCGCAAGCGCTGGAAACGCTCAGACCCACCGGGCAGGCCATTCCCATGCGAGTGATGAACAAGACGTGGCCAGGCACGGACTTCATACCTCCTCTTGGGATGGAGGGTACGCCGCCCTTGACCACGCAATCAGCAGTTCCAGCGACTTGAAGTGCTGTTTGCCTCGCATCCGTTCTTCGTAGGTCCTGGCCTGTGCGTACTGCGCGGATGTTTGTCCGAGAATGACTCTGGCTACCTCTTTGAGGTTGCGCTGCAGCGGCGACGAAGTTCGCCAGGTCAGGGTGAATCGTCCGGCGTCCGGCTCAAGGATGACGGTGTCGACGATGGCAGCCGCGTCCCTGGCACTGCCGTCGTGAAGAACGATGAGTACCGCCAGCCTGAGGTTTGTCGGAAGCCTGAATGCCGAGCGACCTTTAGCGTCGAGATTGAGCAGCGCAACCTCTTCGCCCCCTTGCGGGTAGTCCATCTGCTGATCCTCTGGCGCGCTCTGGAAGTAGCGCACGTCGAAATCCTCCGGCAGAAATGGGAACTGATGATCCAGCCAATGCTGATCGTAAGTACCTGCCCAGCGGACCCGTTGCTGCCACGCTCGACCCACCGGACCGAATGCCATTGGCCTGTAGTTGCCGTCGGGCGTCGTCGCCGGCAGGTGAAGTTCCTCGGTATTGGGCAGCGGCAAGCCGTTAAGCTGCGCCTCGTTCGCATCGGGGTAGAATCCGACCCCGACCGGGTTGCACGGGTGCCACCGAGGTTTTGCCGGGTCTGTGCGATCCACGCCGCCATACGCCTGCGCGTAGGTAACGGGCAGGGTTGTGAATGGCTGGGGTCTGCTTATCGAGTAGGACAGGGCGCCCGCCTCGTGAGTACGTGGCCCAACGACTTTGAATGCCTTGACCAGCGTCCCGACTTTCATGGCTACGGTCACCTCTGTTGCCGGCTCGCCATTGGGCGCGTAACAGTGCCCGTTCAGCAGGACATCGCAACGTGGCTTGTAGAGGGCGAAGTCATTTTCATAGGACGCGGCTGATTCGGCAGGATCACCCGGGAACACATCGGCTGTGGTCAGCGGCACCTGCTGTGCGCGCAAACGGGGTTCCTGGCCGGGATGATCCGGTATGCCATAGGTGCCTTTCGCCACCACTACCAGCCACTCACGGCCGGTCTTATCGGTCGAGGCCGTGTAGCCGCCAATCAGACGACTCCGGTTGATCAACTCCATGACGTGACGGCCTCAGTTGATCTGCACGGAACCACCCTTGATGCGGTTCACGCCGGTTGATCGACTGGACAGATAGGCGCCGCGCAGCAACACCTTGCCTTCTCGGGTCAGGGTGATGCTGGCCTTGCCGCAGCGCAGGACGATTTCTCGCTCTGCCGTGAATTCCAGCCGCTCGCCATCCAGATGGGCGACGGTTGGCGCTGCGGTTGCTGGCAGTCGTTGAATGCGGCCGACGACCAGCGGCCGCGTCGGATCTCCCGCTTCAAACATCAGTGCTACCTGGGCGCCGATGTCCTCGCGGCTGAGTGCGCTGGTGGTGCGCGCTGCGAGCCCCGTGTCTGCGGGGCAACCGGGGAACCCCACCACGGGAGCATCCGCGGTGGGTACATCCAGCAGCACGCCAATGACGACACCGTCCAGGCGTGTGAGTGCGGGGGATGAGGCGGTCATAGCGCAGGCTCCGTAGCTAGTTCTGCAAAATCTTCTGGCCCTTGACGACGACGTTCTTGTCGGCCTTGATCTTGATCGCACCGGAACCGTCGATGGTGATGTTCTTGCCGCTGATCATGATGGTGCCGTCCTTTTTCATGGTGATGCTGGCCGCGCCCGTGGTCAGGGTGATCGAGTCGCCGGCGGTGAGGGAAAAGTGTTTGCCGACGTCCAGGCTGTCGTTCTGATTGATACCCGTTGTGCGGTTCTGGGAGACGTCACGGGATTCGTTCTGACTGATCCGGGTGCTTTGATTGCCGCTGATCTCGATACTTTCGTTGCCTTGGACTGTTTCGTTGCGGTTGCCTGTGATCGCGATCTTTTCGTTGCCGCCCACGTTTTCGCTGCGGTTGCCGGTGATGCTGATGGTTTCATTGGCACCGACCTTCTCCGTACGGTCCGCACCGATGGAAATGCTTTCGTTGCTGCCGACTTTCTCTGTGCGATTGACGCCGATGGTGATCTTCTCGTTGCTGCCCACTTCCTCGGTACGGTTCACGCCAATGGAAATGGTTTCGTTATTGCCCACGTTTTCAGTGCGGTCGTGTTTGACGTGCACGGTCTCGTCGTTGTCGATGGTCTTGCTGCGGTCGTGGCCGACCCAGTGGGTCTCGTCGTTCTCGACCTCGATGTCCTGGTTTTTCTCGGCATGGATGAACAGCTGCTCGGCGCCTTTCTTGTCCTCCATGCGAATTTCGTTGAAATTGGCCGGCGTGCCGTCCTTGCTCGAACGGCTTTTCACACCGCTCTGGGTCGCATTGGCCGGCAGCTTGTAGGGCACGGTCTGTTCGGCGTTGTAGACGCGACCGGTGACAATCGGCCGGTCCGGATCGCCTTCGAGAAAGCTGACGATCACTTCCTGACCGATCCGCGGGAGCTGCATCGCGCCCCAGTTCTTGCCGGCCCAGGCCTGGGATACGCGAATCCAGCATGAGCTGTTTTCGTTGGATTGATCGTGACGGTCCCAGTGGAAATGCACCTTGATTCGACCGTACTGGTCAGTCCAGATTTCCTCGCCACCGGGCCCGACGACCACTGCCGTTTGCGGACCGCGAACGATGGGTATCGGCGTCAGCGGGAGCGGACGATAGACCTGGGTTGCGTCCATGCAGTCCAGCTCGCTGGTGAACTGTTCGGCCAGGTCCGGCTGCCCGCTTTCATAAGGGTCCTGGCGGATCTGATAGCGAGCGATCACCACCAGGTATTCGCGGTTCTGGTCTGCCCGTTCGTTGCCGGTCAGGCTGAACAGGTGACCGGAACCCAGCCCACGGGCGCGGCCGCGCAATTGCACGCGCTCGAACTGGCTGTGGATGGCTTCGATGCGAGTGCGGGCGTAGTGCTCGCCATCGCCGCTTTGCAGATATTCCCCGGGATAGTCGTAGAGCGGGTGGTCGCCGTGGCTATGGTTGCGCAACACACTGGAGCGCACCTGCAGGTTGGCGCGCGGGCGCAGAAAGTCGTAGTCGTTCAGTGCCAGGGAGCCGGGTTGTACTTCCCGCGCCAGTTGCCATTCGTAGAAATGATCGCGCTCGCGCATTTGCCGCTCGGGCGGATAGAAGGGAACCGAGGCGTAGTCCTGCACGGTGGAATGCGCGCCATAGGCATCGGCGAGCACCAATACATGCCGCGCCTTTTCATGGCGAAAGTAATAATAGATGCCTTCCTGTTCCATCAACCGGCTGACGAAATCGAAGCTGCTTTCGCGGTATTGCACGCAGTATTCCCACTCGTTGTAGCTGCCGCTGAGGCTGTCTTCGAAATCGGAAAACCCCAGGTCACGGAACACTTGCTTGATGATGTCCGGCACCGTCTTGTTCTGGAAAATCCGACAGTCCGAGGTGCGGGTGAGCAGCCAGAGCCACGGCCGAAGGCTGACCCGATAGCCCGCGAACTGACCGTGTCCGGTCATTTGCCGGCAGTTGCCGACAATGCCATGAAAATAACGTTTGCCACCGTCGTGCAGCTCCAGGGTCAGGCCCACTGGCTTGCCCAACAACTGGTCGAACGTAATGGCCCGGTCTTCGGAGGTCAGGTCCAGTTCGTAATGGAACAGCCGACCCAACTCTTCGCTGCCTTCCATACTCTTGAGCAGCAAGACATTGCCACCGAGGGGGCTGTCGACCTGCACCAGGCGGTTGTTCTGCGTGATCTCCATATCGCCTCGTGATTCGCACCCGGTCAGCGCGAATGTGTGGCCGAATCCGTTATCCGCCGAGAGCGACTATCCGCACTTAAGAAAATGCACATGAAGCATCTCCCGGCCAAACTGACAGCACTGATGTGAGTTCACGATAGGTGAACCGGACCGTCTGATCAGTTTTTTTGGTTATGGGAGTTATTTCGAAAAGCAATGGAAGGCCTTTCGAAAGACCGGCTTCGCCGCACGAAAATAATGGATCTGCCACCCTTCGGATCACCGCTAGAGAGGTGCCAGCAGGTCTAGGGTGCACCTTTGGCGCCGGTTGAAACCACAGCCTCTGCTGTCGATGTCTGATTAGGAACCAGCAATCGTTGGGTGCGACATTTGAACTTCACACTCTTGCGCGGCGCCATGCTCCGGGCTGACTCCATGCACAGTGCCTTGGTGGCGTAGGTAGGCTCCGGCTTGCGTTCTTCGATGCAGCCCTCACCGCCGGTGCAAATAGTCATCACCATTACGTAGACGGTCATCATCCTGGCTTGCTCCCATCGAACCGATGCGATTGATGCATCCTGCGTTAGCCCTGGCAGGCTAGAACGAGTAGCAATGACAAGCGGATGATGAGCCCTTCTTCAAACGGCCAGCAATGGTGGAACGACGCCTTTTGTCGGAAAAATGTCGCAATTTGAAGGTGATTTTTGGCCTTGAAAAATTAACGCCAATTTATTGGCTGTCGCGGCATGTGCACCATGAGAAAGCTATGAGAGGACCGCATCGTTCGCAACCGACGAAGCCCTCAACGCTGCCAGACCTGCCCATCCGCGCTGACCACCCAGGGCGCCTGGCCGGCACCGATATGCACACCACCGATCCAACGCTGCGCCGGATTCTGATCAAGCCAATTGGCCTGGCCTAGTAGGATCTGCTCACCCAGAGCGGTCAGCCGCAGAGGCCGCTGATGCCGATCTTCCCTTGGCTTTTCAGCGATCAATGGGCGAGGTGCATCGATCAAAGGACGCAAGAGCGCGTAAAACATCAAGTCACCCAGGTAGGGCAGCGGTTCATAACGGGTCATGAGATGGCCGAACACTTTCGCAGCGGGCAATTCGCCGTGAGCGGCGAGAATGCGCAGTGTCAGGCGCTGGCTGAGACTCAAGCCATCGGTAGCGCCCGGAAGCTCCTGCAACTGCCGCGCAAGGGCGGGCCCAAGTAGCGGCAAGGCTGGGTGATGCTGGCGAGCCAGGTTTGCCCACTCGCTCGGGTCCGATGCAGTGAAGGCAGCCCATGCCAGGCGTGCCACGGCCAAGGCATCGTCACCCAAGCGACGGCGTTGTGGCCACAGCCAGGCGAGAAGGTCCGGTGCCAGTTGCCCAAGTCCGATGAATCGCTCCACGCCCGGCACCTGGGCTGTTTCGATGAGTTCCAAGCGTCGGGGCAAGGTGGAAAGACTCGCCAGCACCCGAATCAGAAACAACTGATCGTAGGCATCGCCCTCACACCACAGCACCAGTTCGCTATCGCCATGCAAGCGGGACAGTGCCATACGCTGGAGTGCCTGACGCTGTTCAATATCACGGGCAGATAGCCCGAAGGCTTGTTGCAGATAAGCGGCGCGTATTGACCAGTACTCGGCTTCAGGCAATGCGGGCACAGGTCCCATGACCATCGGGTCGTCGAACATATGAAAGGCACCTGAAAAGCCTGCGATGCGAAGGCTGTGCTCGATGTCGTTGCCGCAGCGCCAGTGCTGGACCGTGCTTTCTCCCGTCGCGGCGAACGTTGGGTGACGTGCGGCGAACGAGACTGCTTCGACATGAGCGATCAGCTTGGGCCAACTGGCAAAACCAGCCTCTCGGGCGACGAGCCATTGGGTGTCTGCGAGGCGATAATCGGGGCCCAGGCAGCCCAGCGCGCGCAGCTGTAGACGCGCTTCGTCAGCCTCATTGGCCTTGAGTGCGCTTAGAAGACGTTTGGCACGTTTTCGCAGTATGGGTAAATCCAGAAGACCATCACGACGTGATGCATAAAACGCGGGCATACCAACTCCTCAAGAGGCTCGGTCCGCCGACAAGCCGGGAGCTGGAACGGAAAATGTTGAAAACCTGCTTGGGTCACCCCTTCGCGCGGACCGCGGGCGTAGCGAACTCCGAGGGTTGGACTTTAACGGCAGGCTTGCGATGAGGCAAGGCTGACGACTGAGTCGACTGCAGTGTTATTCCCGCAGCAACGCCGCCCGCCGTCCCGCCATGAAACACAGCGTTCCACCCATCGCCGTCAGCAAGCCAAGGGCATAGAACATCGTCGGCGCTGGCGTGTGCAAGAGCAGGAAACCGCAGATCACCGGGCTCAGAGCGCCGCCGAGGGCCGCCAGGTTTTGTGCGCCGTAGTAGCTGCCGCGCAGCTCTTCCGGGGCCAGGGTGTCGACGAACAGGAATTCCGCCGGGTAGATGATCATCTCGCCCAGCGTGAAGATGAACATTGCCACGCACCAGCTCACCAGACCATCGGCCAGGCTGAAACCGATCAAGCCGAGGATGAACAGGCTGGTGCCGCCGGCAATCCAGTAGCGCAGTTGCTCGCGCTTGAGGAACCGGCCGATCTGGTATTGCAGCAGGATGACACTGATGGCGTTGCAGGCGAGCAGGGCGGCCATGGTTTGCAGGGCGCGTTGTGAGTCTTCGGTGACCAGCAGGTATTGCGACAGGTACAAGGTGAATCGACCGTGGACCACGGTGCTGAACAGGCAGCCGCAGGTGAACATGATCAGGGTGCGGTCGTTCTTGAGGGTGGTCAGGGTCTTCAGGAAACTCGGCGGTTGGCCGATGACAGGCAGCGGATCGGCGTCCTTCGGGATGGCGCTCATCAGGAAAATGCTGAGAAACGCAATGCCGCCGGCCATCAGAAACGGTGCGGTCGGGTAGACCCCTGCGATCACTACGCCGAGCATCGGACCGGTGGCGTAGCCGATGTTGGTCAAGGTGTAGCGCAGGGAGAATGCCTTGGCCCGCTGGCCCACCGGCAGTTGCTCGCTGAGGATGGCCTTGGAGCCGATCAGGAACAACGCCGAGGCCGTCTCAGTGACGACCAGGATGGTGGTGGTCAGGTAGAGGTTTTCGGCGAAGGTCAGCAGCACGAAACCGATGGCGCTGGAAAGCATGGCCAGGATAAGCAACTGGCGCTTGTCCAGCCGGTCGATGACGTAGCCGCCGTACAGCGCCAGCAAGGTGGCGATGAACACCGCGATGCCCAGCAGCAGACCGACGTCTTGCTGATTGAGGCCGAGCTTGGTGCTCAAGAACAAGGTGAGCAGCGGGCTGGTGATGGCGCGGCTGACGACAATGGTCAGCGAGCAGATCATCAAGCGGCGGATCACGAGGGAGTAGGTAGCCACGGGAAACAAATGTCCTTATTCGAATGCGGTAGCGTTTATCGGCGACCGATGGTTCACGCCAGCCATTGATGCAGCTCTGCCGTTGACTCCAGGGCTTGCATACGTTGCAGCCGGGCCAGTAACGCTTGGGCCTGGGGTCGAGGGATCGTCCGCTGGGCCAGGCTGAAGAACTTCTCCTCCAGCGCCGCGTCGCTCAGCGGATTGCCGGGCGCGCCCAGCGGTATGTCTACACACAGGCTGGCCTGCCGACCGTCCAGGGTCCGCACGCTCACGATGGGCTCGCCATCCTCCGATAACGTCGGGTCCACTTCAAGGCGAATCCGAGAAACCCATTGCGCTATGCGCGGATCGCTGCGCATTACGTCGTCATAGGCCTCCAGCCGGCAATGTCCCAGTACCAGTCGTACGGCGAGGGCGTAGCGCAGGCTCATCTGTGCGGCGGCCAGACGGGTGACGTCCTGGCCGCCGCACATGTCCTGGAGGAACTCGCAGAGCGTGACCTGGATGTCCTCGATCTGCCCGGCGCCGACATCCAGTTCGGTCAGCAACAGCCCCAACGCATCGATCGCCGAATGGGTGCCGCGGCAAGCGGCGTAGGGCTTGATCGAGCAACGGGCAAGTTTCCAGACGCAGCCCAGGTCCTTATCCAGTGCCTCAGGGACGGCAGTGCTACCGGCCAGGGTCTTGAGAAACCCGCCCCAGACGTCCTCGAACAATTGGCCCGGTCCGGTGATCCCCTGCTGAGCGAATCGTGCGGCCAGCAAGCCGCCTTCGGCCGCGCGACCGCTGTGGAGTTTCTTGCTCTGGGAGCCGTCATGGATAAAGGCCCACAACCCGCCACTGAAACTGCCGGCAATGCCCAGGGCCGACACGGTTTGTGCGGTGCCCAGGCCGAGGACCCGTGCGCTGGCGGCCGCTGCGCCAAACACGCCGCAGGTTGCAGTGGAATGCCAGCCGGCGCCGTTATGTGCTGAATAACTGCCACAGGCTTCCAGCACCCTACGGGCGATCTCGTAGCCGATCACCACCGCCGTGATGAACTCCCGGCCGTTCACCGGGTAGTCGACCATCGACACCGCTGCCATGACCGCCGGCAGCACCACGGCGCCTGAGTGATCGCAGCCTCCGGTGTCGTCCAGCTCCAGGGCATGGGCAGCGATGCCATTGAGCGTCGCAGCCTGGGCAGCGCCGGTGCGCCGATCCGTGCCCCAGACTGGCGTATCGCCGGGTTCATTGGCAAACACTGCCTGGGCCTGTCGCGCCACCTCACTGCCGGCGCCGGCGAGGGCCGCGCCGAAGCTGTCGAGGATATGCCGTTTGGCCTGGGTCACTAGCGCTGCGGGTAGATCTTCGAATTGTGTTGTCACGCAGAACTGCGCCAACCGCTCCATTGGGGGCACGCCTTGCCAAGTGTTCATTCGCCCTGGCTCCGATACTGGCGCTCGTACACGGCCGCCGGATGGTCCTCTGTCACGCTTGTTGCCGACGCTGCCCACCAATGGGCAACGTCACCCGCCGTGGTGAGCCATACATCCGGATGCCGTTGGATGCTTTCCAGCAATTCCCGTAGCAGGCCGATGCGCCCGGGCGTGGCGATGATTTCCGGGTGCAACCGCAGCACATAGCACAGGCCGAATCGGTGGAACCCGGCGAAGTCCATCAACAGGTTGCCCAGGGTGTGGCTGTACGAGGCGATCCGTGACTGACCGGGTGGCACGGCGGGGCTGAGGTTGAAGGCAAAGTAGGGTTCGTCTTCGAGTTCGTAGTGCAGCGGCAACTCGATCACGTCGGGCGCGGTTGGGTGCGCGAAAGGCAGGTCATCGCCGCGCCACGATGACGACCAGCGGATGCCTTGCTGGTGCAGTGCCTGGATGAATCCCGGTGCGCCATTGCCAGCAGGAATCCGGAAGCCGGTCGGGCGATTGCCGGTGAGCCGGGCCAGGGCTTCGCAGCCCTTGGCGACGTCGGCGGTTTGTTCGGCCAGGGTCAGGTTGTCGTAGTTCTGATGGCGATAGCCGGCGCAGGCGATTTCGTGCCCGGCGGCCAGGATCGCCTGGATGTGCCCGGGGTTTTCTTCGCCGACGATGCCGGGAACGCACCAGGTGCCGGGCACCTCCAGTTCGGCCAACAAACCGAGCAGACGGTCAACCCCGCGCTGGCTGCCGTAGCGCCAGACCGACAGGGTCTTGTCGCGCCCGGCCACTTCCGGGGCCTGGGTAAGGATGCCGTGGATGTCGTTGTAATCGACGGTCACCACCACTGCGCAACGGTAGCCGTCGGGCCAGACTTTGGAATCAGCCATGGTGATGCTCCTTGAGCCACCAACGGGCGACATCGCGGCAGGTGGCGAACCACACGTCATCGCGCTGGCGCATGTGTTCGAAGAGTTTTTCCAGCAACAGAATGCGGCCCGGTTTACCGATGATCTTGGGGTGGAACAGGGTGGTCAGGCACAACCCTTCATTCATCGCGCCGTCGTACTCGCGGCACCAGTTATCCAGCGTCAATTGGTAACTGGAGGTGCGGTCCAGCCCCGAAGGAAAGTCCGGGCCGCAGGTGTAGGCGAGGGAGGCGTAGTCGTCCATCTCCCAGCGGCCGGGGATTTCCACCAAGGGCGTATCCTGTCCCGGGACGTCAACCAGATAAGGCCGGTCATCGCCGCGCATGCTGCTGGAATAAATCACGCCAGCCTGTGCCAACATGGCCGGGGTCTCGGCGCGCCAGTCCCCGGACGGAGTGCGGAAGCCTTCTGCGCGTATGTTCAGGTAGTTGCTGAACACCTCGCGGGATTTGTTCATCACGGCCTTCTGCTGGTCCAGCGTCAGGGCGTAGAACGATTCGTGTTTGTAACCGTGGTAGGCCACCTCGTGTCCGCGCTCGATGATCGCCTGGCACCGCCGGGGCCAGTTTTCCACGACCCAGGCCGGGACGAAGAAGGTGGCCGGAATCTGGAACGCGTCGAGCAGATCCAGCAGGCGTGGCAGCGCACGATAGGGGCCGTAGCCGCCGAAGCCGAAGTACTCGGGCTTTTGCCAGATCGAGCCGTTGAGCATGGCATCGCCGGTCGGGCCGTCGAGGTCGAAGGCCAGGGCTAGGCAGGCTTTGTGTCCATCGGGCCAGGTGGGTGAAGACATTTTGTGCTCCAACAATTAATGAACGCCCCGCGGGTTTTATTGTGGGAGCGAGCTTGCTCGCGATTGCGGTGGGCCAGGCAGTCGAGTAGAGACTGATCGGACGCCATCGCGAGCAAGCTCGCTCCCACAGGGGGCGGGCGGGGTGTTGCAGGTTCTGCGTACACCCCGGCCCTGGTCATTTACCGGCGTTGATGGTCACCGTCTTGATCGCACCCAATTCCAGGTCCCACTTTTTCAGGATGGCCTGGTAGCTGCCGTCATCGACCATGCTTTGCAATGCCACTTTCACAGCCTCGCTCAGCTCGGGCTTTTTCTTGCTCACGCCCAGGCCGGTGAACTGCACGGAAATCGGCTGGCCGACGGTCTTGTACATGTCCTTTTCCTGGGTCTTGAGGTAGGAGAGGGTCTCGCTGCCTTGCATCGCCGCGTCGATTCGACTTTGGCGCAGCTGTGCACGAGCGTCTGCCGAGCCTTCGGTACCGACCACCACGATGGCCGGTTTACCGGCCGCTTCACAGGTGCCCTTGCTGAACTCGGCGATTTCCGCCGGGAAGGTGGTACGGCGACTGGTGCCGACTTTCTTGCCGCACAGGTCGGTGACGTCGTTGGTGTCCTTGTTCTTTTGCAACGTGTAGAACTGCGGGCCGCTGGTGAAGTAGTCGACGAAGGTCACGCTGGCCTGACGCTCGGCGGTGTCGGTCATGCCCGACAGCACCATGTCCACCCGGTCGGTGGTCAGGGCGTTGATCATCTGTTCGAAGCCGGTTTCCTGCCATTTGATCTTCACGCCCAGACGTTCGGCCAGGGCATTGCCCAGGTCATAGTCCAGCCCGGTCAGGGTGTTGGTGGCCGGGTCCTTGAAATCCATGGGTGGATAGTTCGGCATGATCGCGACGACGATCTCGCCCTTGTCCTTGATGCTTGCGGGCAAATCGGCGGCGAAGCTGACGCTGGAAGCCATCAGGCCGGCGAGTACTGCTGGGATTACGAAGTTCTTCATGGTCGTTCTCTTATGAGTGTTGTGACGCCAGACGGCGCTTAGGTTCGAACGGCAGAAATGAAGCTTTGGGTGCGTGGGTTTTGTGGACTTATAAGGATTTCTTCGGGGCTTCCAGCCTCCACGATCTGCCCGCCGTCCATGAACACCATGCGATTGGAAACCTCGCGGGCGAAGCCCAGTTCATGGGTGACGACGATCATGGTCATGCCGGTCTGCGCCAGATCGCGCATCACCGACAGCACCTCACCGACCAGTTCCGGGTCGAGTGCCGAAGTGGGTTCATCGAACAGCATCAGCTTGGGCCGCATGGCCAGGGCGCGGGCGATCGCCACCCGTTGCTGCTGGCCGCCCGACAATTCGATCGGGTAGCTGTTGCGTTTGTCGGCCAGGCCAACCCGCGCCAGCAGCTCCAGTGCCTCTTCGTGCGCTTCCTTGGGCGAACGCTTGAGCACCTGGCAGGGACCTTCGACGATGTTTTGCAGCACGGTCATGTGCGGGAACAGGTTGAAGCGCTGGAACACCATGCCGGTGGCCAGGCGTTGCCGGGCGATCTGCGTCTCGTTGAGTTCGTGAAGCTTGTTGCCGACCACGCGATAACCCACCAGCTCGCCGTCGACCCACAGGCCGCCCTTGTCGATCTTTTCCAGTTGGTTGACGCAGCGCAGCAAGGTGCTCTTGCCCGAGCCGGACGGACCGATGATGCACAGCACCTCGCCTTGTTCGACTTCGATGTTGATGTCTTTGAGGGCGTGGTACTGGTCGTAGTATTTATTCAGGCTCACGGCCTTGACGATGCTTCTCATGTCGCTTCCCCTCACGAACGCTTGCCGGCGCCGCGAGCGAAACGGCGCTCCAGACGACTTTGACCAAAGGACAGCACCGTGACCGTGGCCAGGTACCAGATACCCGCGACGATCAGCAGCTCCATGACCCGGGCGTTGGCGTAGTAGATGTTCTGAGCGTTGTAGAGCAGTTCCGAATACTGGATGACACTCGCCAGCGAGGTCATTTTCACCATGCCGATGAACTCGTTGCCTACCGGTGGAATGATGATCCGCATGGCTTGCGGCAAGATGATCCGGCGCAGCGCTTGCAGGCGCGGCATGCCGATGGATTTGGCGGCTTCGTACTGGCCGGTGTCCACCGACAGCAGGCCGGCGCGCACCACTTCGGCGGTGTAGGCGCCCTGGTTGATGCTCAAGCCGAGCAGGGCGGCCACGAACGGCGTCATCAGGCTCACAGTGTCCATTTCGAACAAGCCGGGAATGCCGATGGTGGGGAAAATCAGTGCCAGGTTGAACCACAACAGCAGCTGCAGAATCAACGGCGTACCGCGGAACAGCCAGGTATAGGTCAGCGCCACGTAGCGCAGGATCGGGTTGGCCGACATGCGCATGATTGCCGTGATCACCCCGAACACAATCCCCAGCGCCATGGCCAGCACGGCCATGACGATCGTGTTGAACAGGCCCCACAGAATCGCCTGGGACGTGAGGAACTGGCCGATATACGACCATTCGATCTTGCCTTCGGCGAAGGCCCGCACCAGGCCCAGCAGCGCGATGACGATCACCGTGGCGAAGAAGATGCGTCCGTAATAGCGCCGTGGCACATGCTGGTATTGGGTGATGTCGAACTGGTTTTCCGCCAGTTTGCGCTCCGCCTGGAGTTGTTCTGCCTGGGTGTGGCTCATGTGGGTTCTCCGTACACTTTATTTCGGGTCAAACACCTGGTCCCTGCGGGAGCAAACCCGCTCCCACAGGGGTGTCTGATTCAGAGGCGGAACCCCTGGTAGTCCTCGGTCCACTTCTGCTGGGCGACGAGTGCGGTCTTCAACCGGCCGATCTGCTCACGCACTTGCTGCGGTGCGGTACCACCGCGGCCGCTGCGGGCTGCGATGGCGGCCTCCAGGGTCAGGCTCTCGCGTACTTCTGGCGTCAGGCGTGGATCGATTTCGGCCAGCAGCGCCGGGGACGCGTCCCACAATTCGATGTCGTGTTGCTCACAGGCCTTGACCAGCGCACCGGTGATTTCGTGGGCTTCCTTGAACGGCACACCGCGCATGGCCAGCCAATCGGCGACCTCGGTGGCGAGGGTGAAGCCCAGCGGCGCCTGACGCCGCAGCTCTTCAACGTTGACCTGCATGGTCGCGACCATCCCGGCCATGGCGGGCAACACCAGCAGCAGCGTGTCGACGCTGTCGAGTACACCGTTCTTGTCTTCGCTCAAGTCGCGGTTGTAGGACAGCGGCAACGATTTGAGGGTGGACAGCAGGCCCGTCAGGTTGCCGATCAAGCGACCGGCCTTGCCGCGAGCCAGCTCGGCAATGTCCGGATTCTTTTTCTGCGGCATGATCGAGCTGCCGGTCGCGTAGGCATCGTCCAACGTGACCCAGCGAAATTGCCGCGACGACCACAGGCAAAATTCTTCAGCGAGGCGGGAAATGTTGATGCCGAGCATGCTGGCGATGAACAGGAACTCAGCCACGTGATCGCGGCTGGCTACAGCGTCGATGGAGTTTTCACACACACCGCTGTAGCCCATTTCGCGGGCCGAATGTTCGGGCAGGCGAGCGATGGCGGAACCGGCCATGGCTGCGGCGCCCAGTGGCGACAGTGAGGTGCGCGCATCCCAATCCACGAGGCGCTGCACATCGCGCAACATCGCTTGGGCGTGGGCCAGCAGGTGATGGGCGAAGACGATCGGTTGCGCTTGCTGCAAGTGGGTGAAGCCGGGGCAGATACTCTCGACGTGTTGTTCGGCCTGGGTTACCAGCGCCTGTTGCAAGGCCAGCACTTCGACGGCCAGGGTGCGGACGTGATCGCGCAAGAACAGGCGCAGGTCGTTGGCCGTCTGGTCGTTGCGCGAGCGTCCGGCACGCAACTTGCCGCCAAGGGCGCCGAGGCGCTCGGTCAACAGGCGCTCGATGAAGGTATGGACGTCTTCGTCGTCCAGGGTCGGAGCGATGCTGCCGGCGCGGAAGTCGACGCCGATCTGGTCCAGCGCGGCGAGCATGGTCCGGGTTTCTTCTTCGCTCAGCAGGCCGGCGCGTTGCAATTCCCCTGCATGAGCCTTGGATCCGGCGAGGTCGTAAGGGGTCAGGCGAAAATAGCGCTCAGGGCAACGCGACAGGGCTGCGAGGGCCTCGGACGGGCCGCTCTTGAAACGCGCACCCCAGAGGCGATCAGTGGTTTGAGACATCGTTATTTTCCTCATCGGTAAAGCGAACTTGAAGCGTTGTGCCTGGCCCGGAACATTGGCCCTGGACGATGGAAATCCACCAGGCATGGCTCGGCTTAGTTATTCATCAAGGGCAGGGGGGGGGACGCAGTTTCGACGCGGAAAGGGCTGATCGAAGTGTCAGCTTTTAATGTCTGGAAATCAGTGAGTTGGCACTCGGAGGCGAAAAATCTTAGCGGTTGCCAAGCCAGGTTTTCTGTGATCATTATTATTAGCCAGCGTTGTTTTTGTTGTTGGACACAGAGTGTTGAATAGGGCGCCAGAGGTAAATAAGCATTATGGAAACCCCACTTTCCAATTCCGGAAACCCGCCGCCTAAACCGCCTCACCGGGCTCCGTTGGCGCTCAGCGGCCTGGACTTCAAACTGCTCAAAGTCTTCAAGGCTGTGGTCGAGGCCGGAGGTTTCAGCGCTGCGCAGAATGAGCTGAACGTGGGGCTGGCGGCGATCAGCAAACAGATCTCCGATCTGGAAATCCGGATTGGCATGCGCTTGTGTACCCGAGGTCGCGAGGGGTTTCATCTGACCGAAGAAGGCAAGTTGGTGTACCAGGCATCCATTGACCTTTTTGCCTCGGTCGATAACTTTCGAGATCGGCTTAGTTCAGCTCAGAATGAACTTGTTGGCGACCTGGGTGTGGGGGTGATTGATAACACCATTTCCGACGCTAATTCTCCGTTAGTTGCAGCGCTTAGACGCATGAACGAGCAGTCGCCAAAAGTAAGGCTGCAACTTCAAGCGTCACAGCTGGATGAAGTGGAGCGTGGTGTGGTGGAGGGCCGGTTAGTGGCCGGAATTGTCCCGGTTTACCAGCAACGAGAGGAATTCGACTACTACCCCTTGTACCAGGAGCGCTCGCTGGTTTATTGCGCGCTGGGGCATCCGTTATTCGATTTGCCAGAGGCGCAGGTCAATAGCGAGATGCTCAAGGAATATGAATGCGTCAACCATCGCTATGCGATTCACCGAGATAAACTGAATTTCGCCCGTTACGACAGCTTTTCTGCCTCGGCGACCCAGGTGGAAGCGGTTGCGCTACTGGTCAAGACGGGCCGTTTCGTAGGCTTTCTACCGCAACACTACGCCGCCGCAATGGTGGAGCAGGGCCTTATGCGCGCGGTGCGTCCCGACTTGATCAGTATCGTCACGCCTTTCAGCCTGATCCTGCGGCACAACACCGTACGCAGTCCGCTGGTCAAGGCATTTGCCCAGGCGCTCGGGGTGGATTTGAAAGTGCCGCGCTAAGCTGCTGTGCATGGCGGAAGGCCGCGAGCCTACAATGATGTCGTAATGCCTCTACCTTTGTCTCTCAGCGTGTTAGATTCGTCCCGCAGCCGCCTGGAGTCCAACCACCCAGGCGTTGCGTGAGGACATCTCATTCCATGGAGGTAGGCGAACATGAGCGAAAAAAGAGAGCCGTGGTTTTCCCTGAGGGACATTCGATACCATCGGGACGGCGCGCATGCGATTGATAATATCCATCTACTCTTCCCCCTGGGCACCGGAAAATACGACTACGCGTTGCCCACCGACAGTTCCAATACCGTCCTCAGGCTGGTGCATTTTCTGTTTTCATCCCTTGATGAGAAGGAAGAGTTCGACAACGAAAACTTCCAGGCATTGCTGGCGCAGCTAAAGAGTCCAGACGGCTTGACCATGCAATCGCTCATCAAAGATGAGTTTCTGGCGGCTGACTTCCTGGTCTACAGCTCGTTCAAAGCGCATAAGGCTATCGATCAAAGCCTGGGCTTGATTCCTGAGCTGAATATCGGCCTGCGTACCTCGATGGTGATTTTACAAAGGGTGCTGGGCAGCTTTCAGTCTGTCTCGATACTGATCAAGAACAGCATGTATTTTGACGTGAACTGTCTGCTGCGTTCCATCCTGGAACAGGTGGGCCACGCTTATCAGATCATGAACGCGCAAAGCATGGAGGAGGTTGACAGGTTTGAGTCAACCAAATCGATTACTGCATTGAAAGCGGTCATTCCCGACGCAGGTATGCTCAACGGAATGCTGAGCGACTACATACACAACAACAAGGTCGTCTGGGGCGTGTATGTCGAAAGCGAGCCGAGGGAGACGGGCGAAGGGCACCGCAATTACGTGGTCACCCGTTCAGGTAAAAGGACGAAGGACTGCATTCTGGTGTTTAGCCGCATTATCGAAGCCTATCTGGCGGTGCTTGCGCGCGTTTATCTGGATCGTTGCCAGGACATTGACAGCAGCTTCAGGCAAGTGGTCACCGATTGCTCCGAGCACATTGCCAAGCTTAAAAGGGACATGGGGGAAAAGTATTACAGCGAGCCAGAGACGGCTCTGTAGGCCGCTTCAGAAGTTGCCGGCGGACCGGCGTTATTCATCGGCGAATGAATCGGGTGACGCCAACGCCTGGTTTGTAAGGCAGGCTTGAGCTTGTCAGGCCCCATCAAGTTAAAGGAACTGACTTTTGAGATTTGTATGGCGTGATCCGAGCAGTACTCCCACTTCGCTCACCAAAAAGGCATTGACTGCCGAACTGTCTCTTCTGCGTGAGCATTTTGAACTCGCCCTCCCTTCCCGGCTGACCCGGCGGCCGAAGGTTAACCCTCGAATATGGAGCTCAAGAGAAGTGAAGTCGGCGCTTGTCGCGGCTTTCCATGAAAAGTGCGGGTATTGTGAGAAGGATCTGAGGCCTTTTGAATTCGAAGTGCACCACCATCGCCCAGTAATGAACGCCAAAGGTCGGATCAGCTTCTCGGGTGCTCCGAGCCCCGATCATTACGCATGGTATGCCTATGAGTGGAGCAATCTTGTTCTGGCCTGTGTCGTTTGCGCACGGTACAAAGGCTCGCAGTTCCCGACAGAGGACAAGCGGGTCGCGCCGTTCACGCCGCTGACGATGGCCGATGAGGAGCGTCCGGTTCTCATAGATCCATCCCACGACGATCCCTACGAGTATCTTGCATTCAGCGCCGACGGATATTGCCTGTCCAGAGGTACACGAGGCAAGGAAACGGTCGACATCCTGAAACTCAATCGAAGCGAGCTGGTGGGACGACGCGCTGCCATTTTTTCGGAGCTTGGCATCAGTATCGAAAAAATGCGCGGAAGAGGCTACGCGCGGATTCTGTCCGAGGTCGAGAGCAGGCTGGATGATCGCCGTTCCCATGTGGGCGCGGCGAGAAACTGGATAACGGACTCCTTGCTGGCAACGTCAGCGAGAACGATCCCACCCACCGAAGCCGAGTTCAATAGCGAACTGGCCGGTTTCATTGATTTGGCCAACCCGGCGATGTGGCGCGATTTCATGGCTCACCTCAAGGGTAAAGATAAACCGCAGACGTCTCATCCCGCGGATCTTCTTGAGGTAATCGAGGAGACACAAGCGACCAAGTTTGCACGCATCCGCTCGGTCCATATCAAGAATTTCAAGGGGTTCGGAAAGTTCAAGATAGACTTTTCCAGCCAGGCGGTAGAGGAGCGAGGCATAGCGCCTGCAGTGGTGGTACTCGGTGAAAATGCGGTAGGAAAAAGCTCGCTGCTTCAGGCCATTGCCTTGGGCACGATGGGGCGGGATTTGCGCAAACAGACCAAGGTAGATTTTGATGCTTTTCTGCGCCACTCAGGTGGGTATGTGGACCGGACAGGGCGGCAAATTCTTGAACACAGGTCATCGACCCAGGCTAGCATCAAGATCAACTTTGATGATGGCAGCAGCAATGAGCTACACATTCAGCGGGGCGGGGAGATCCACGAAGAGGTATTTGAAAGTGCCTTGGTTCTCGGGTACGGTGCCCACCGTCTTTTCAACGACCAGCCGACAAGTTACAGACATATCAAGAGAGTCTCGAGCATTGTCTCGTTGTTCAACAAACAAAGAGTTTTGCCGCACTCCGCTGATTGGCTTGGGTCTCTCGATGAGAAAACTTTCCCAACGGTCGCTCGGGCACTGCGAGAAATTCTCAACCTGGCAGACGGCGATGAGATTGTTCGTTCGGAGCGCAATGGCATCCTGATTAACAAGAACGGCGAAGATATACCCCTGATGCAGCTCAGCGATGGCTATCGGTCATTATTTGCAATGGCTCTGGATATTCTCCGGAACATGGTCAGGCAATGGGGAGATCTTGAGAGTTCACGTGGCATTGTCTTGATTGATGAAATCGAAATCCATCTGCATCCACGCTGGAAGATGCAGGTGGTGAGCGCCTTGCGCCGTGCTATGCCGCAGGTCCAGTTCATTATCACAACCCACGACCCTCTTTGTATCAGAGGGATGTTCGACGGTGAAGTGCATGTACTGATACGCGACGATTCCGGAGCAATAGTGGAGGTGACCGGTCTGCCAGGGGTAACCGGAATGCGCGCCGAACAATTATTGACCTCCGAATATTTTGGCCTAGCCAGCACCTCGGAGCCTGAAACCCAACAGCGCATTGATCGGTTGCTGCTTTCCGATGCCCGGAGTGCAGATCCGCAAGGGCAGTTTTCCGAGCAACTGAACGCGTTTTCGATGATTGGTGATACCCCGGAGCGGCAGGTGGTAAATGAAGCCCTGCGTCGGCATATCGTCGAACAGTTGCGCTCCAATCGACTCGACCGTGCTGCGGTTCGCGAAGAATCTATCAATCTCATTCTTCAGCGTCTGCGCGGTGGTGTCGATGAGGCCGGGCAATGATCTACGTCAATCGCAATACGGTGACTGAACCTGCATCGCTTGCCAAGGCTGACGGTCGTGGAGCGAAAGAAAGAATCCGAGCCGATGCGTTTTACACGGCGCTGGCGGCTCAACCGGCGCCCCCCAAGACAAAGTCCAAGGTGAAAGCGGCAAAAAAGTCGAAGAAGAAAAAGAAATTCAACTTCGCGGCTTACCGATCAAAGGATGTGAAGAAAAAACTGGACCAGCTCTTTCACAAGAAGTGTGCTTATTGCGAATCCAGTTACAAGGCTGTGATGTCTGCTCAGGTCGAGCACTTCAGGCCAAAAGGCCGGGTGACTGAAGACCTCGCTCATACCGGCTACTGGTGGCTGGCATCCGAGTGGACAAATCTTTTGCCCAGTTGCATTCACTGTAATAGCTCCGAATATCATGAAGTCCAGAGGTTCGTTACTGAACAGCCCTACAAGCAAAAGGTGAAAGGAGGCGCCTACAAGCTTGGCAAGTATGACTCCTTCCCAATCGGCGGGCAGCGAGCAATGGCTAAAGGCGATGACCTGAGTGCTGAGGATGCCTATCTGATAGATCCCACCCGCCGCAATCCTGACGACCATTTGCAGTGGATCATCGAGCGAGGCCTGAGCCTGATCGCTCCGTTGAAAAGGGGGAGTGACTGGGATCCCTATGGACTGGCCACCTATCAAGTATTCGGCCTGAACCGCGTGGACCTGGTTGAAACACGGACCGAGCTAATGCTTGGAATCCAAAATGAACTGCTGAAGGCTGAGGACGCGCTAAAAGAAGCAGCTTCAGAACCTCCTGGCAGATTTTTCGACCGTCTTTGGAAAGATGCTCAACGAATATTCGCTGAACTCGAAGCGCGAGCTGCACCGTCAATGCCTTACTCCGCCATGGTCAAGAGGCTTGTGGCTGACAACCGGGCCAGGATAATCGCTGAATTTGAAGCCGCCTCGGCCGCAAAGCGGTTAGAAAGGCAGGGGCTGGCCGAAAGGCCGGATTGCTTCTAGGGCGCCTCGAAATTCTCATAATCCAGGGAGATCGAGTCGCTCTGCGGATAGCTGACGTACACCATCTCCCCATAATTGGTGGCGACCAATACGTAGGGCCACTTGCCGTTTGCCTTTCGCAATTGCTCGTACAACGGTAGGAAGAAATCTTTGGTCTGACCTTGCGGGTCGTAAGGGACTTCGCCCTGGAAGATCGGATAACGTCCACCATTGCACAACTGCACCCGTTCCAGCTTGATGCCGTTCTTCTCTAGCACGGTGCGGGCAGGGTGTTGCCAGTTGGCCAGGTCGACATCCCGGCAATCGCTGGTCTTTTGGGTGTAGAGCTCAGTGTCCTGGAGGGCTGGGTACGCCATGGCCTGGCCGGCCATGAGTAACAACGCCAGGGAAAGAAGACGCGGCATGGTGGTGGTCCGAATAGAGGGAGGAGGATTGTAAGGACTTTCCATCCCGATCCAAAAGGATCGAGATGATTGCTGGCGAACTGTCCTCCCACTGATGGATCTGCGATGGCATCAAATGGAGCGCTGATTCACTCTTGAAGACAACTGCTCGGCCGTTTCCTTGCGCTCCGAGTAGCGGTCCACCAGATATGCCTGGCGATCACGCAGGAGCAGGGTGAATTTCATGAGTTCCTCCATCACATCGACCAATCGGTCGTAATACGCTGATGGTTTCATACGACCTGACTCGTCAAACTCGGTAAACGCCTTGGCCACCGAAGACTGGTTCGGAATGGTGAACATGCGCATCCATCGGCCCAGAACCCGTAGCTGATTGACCACGTTGAACGATTGCGAACCGCCGCATACCTGCATCACGGCAAGGGTCTTGCCCTGCGTAGGCCGTATGGCGCCCAGCGCCAGCGGAACCCAGTCGATCTGGGCCTTGAACACCGCGCTCATGGAGCCGTGGCGCTCAGGAGAACACCACACTTGTCCCTCCGACCATTGCATCAATTGGCGCAGTTCCTGGACCTTGGGGTGAGTGTCAGGAGCGTCGTCCGGCAGTGGTAAGCCCGAAGGATCGAATATTTTCGTTTCGGCCCCGAACTCTTCCAGCAGACGCGCTGCTTCCTGGGTGACCAGACGGCTGAAGGAGCGTTCTCGTGTCGATCCATACAACAGAAGTATCCGAGGTTTATGAACGAGCGGGGCGGTCGGTTTCAGTTGCTCCAGGGTGGGGATGTCAATCAGATCGACCTGTACGTTGGGCAATGTATCTTGCATGTAAACTCCTACAGCCATGCCCCGCAGGGCTTTGCTCGATGCTTCAAAGCGTACCGATACGATTCAGTTCAGCTTGGAGTTGCTCAGTGCTCATTGTTTTTAGAGGCAGGGCGAAGAATGCATCCAAGCGCTGCCGAATCTTGGCGAGGGTCGTTTCGAATGCCGCGCTAATCTCGGCCTCGGACCCGGTGGCCTCTGATGGATCGGCCAAGCCCCAGTGCGCCTTCAGGGCAGGTCCGAAAAATATTGGACAGGCCTCGCCGGCCGCACGATCGCAGACGGTAATGACGATGTCCGGTGGGGCGTCTTGAAAAGTATCTGAAGCCTTGCTACTCAGGTTATCCGTGTCTATGTCTGCTGCCGCCAATGTTTGCAAGGCGCGTGCGTTGACACGTCCACTGGGAAAGCTTCCCGAGCTGACTGCTTCCAGGCCTTGCGGTGCCAGATGATTGAACATCGCCTCGGAAAGAATGCTGCGACAGCTGTTGTGGGTGCACATGAACAGGACTTTCATTGGGGGATTCCTTGGTCTGCAAGCTGAGGACAACTGCCAGGCGCGTAAGTTGGCGGAAGGGTAGGCAGCTCCAGCGCAATGAGAAGGGTCGCACGTCTGGTCCAGGATCAGAGTCATACATGCGGGAAATCGAATATACGAATTTACGTATATACAGTAAAGCGAACAGCATTGGATGAGGCCGCGACGGCTGTCCACGTGCAAACACGCCAATCGCTCTGAACCCCCGCTTCGCAAACGCCTCAAAATCCTCGTTCAATGGCAGAATCTCTTTCCTTTAATCCTTTCGGAGGCCGCAATGCTTCGTGTGTTCGAACGAAGACTCGACCCTTTTCCGCCCGATGAAGTACCGCCACCACCGGTTGGCCTGGTGCGGTTTCTGTGGGCGTGCACCCGAGGCGCCCGTGGCTATATCCTGGCGCTGGCGCTGCTCAGCGCCGCCGTGTCGATCTATGAGGCCTGGTTGTTTTCGTTTCTGGGACAGGTGGTCGACCTGCTTTCCTCCTGGCAGACGGGCGGGGAGGCGCAAAGCGCGCAAGAGAGCCGGGTGCTGTGGGGGATCGGCATCGTGTTGCTCACCAGCATCGGGCTGGTGGCGCTGCGCACCATGGTTCAGCACCAGATTCTGGCGATCAATCTGCCGCTGCGGCTGCGCTGGGACTTCCACCGATTGATGCTGCGACAAAGCCTTTCGTTCTTTTCCGATGAGTTCTCGGGCCGGGTCACGACCAAGGTGATGCAGACGGCACTGGCCGTGCGCGAAGTCCTGTTCACGGTCATCGAAATCGCCCCCGGTATTGGCGTCTACTTCATCGCGATCATTGCCCTGGCCGGTGGCTTCGCCCTGAAGCTGATCGTGCCGTTCATTGCCTGGGTCGTCTTGTTCGGGCTGGCGATGCTGTACTTCGTGCCGCGCCTGGGGCAAGTGGGGCAGGAGCAGGCTCATGCGCGGTCGTCGATGACCGGACGTATCTCGGACGCCTACACCAACATCACCACCGTGAAGCTGTTCTCCCACTCCAAACGCGAAGCGCACTTCGCTCGTGCCGCGATGGAGGATTTCAAGCAGACGGGCTTTCGGCAGATGCGCCTGGTCAGCCAGTTCGAGATCGTCAACCAGGCGCTGGTGGTGGCGCTGATCCTCGGCGCGGGCGGCTATTGCTTGTGGTTGTGGCACCTGGGCGAAGTCGGTGCCGGGGCTGTAGCGGCGATCACCGCCATGGCGTTGCGGATCAACGGCATGTCCCATTGGATCATGTGGCAGATGACATCGCTGTTCGAAAACATCGGCACCGTGCAGGACGGCATGGACACGTTGACCCGAGGGCCGAAAGTCCAGGATGCGCCGAACGCCGGCGTACTGGTGCCCACTGGCGGTTCGGTCACCTTCGACAATGTGAGCTTCAACTACAACGGTGAGCGCCAGGTACTCGATGGACTGAGCCTGCATATCCGGCCAGGGGAAAAAATCGGTCTGGTGGGTCGTTCCGGTGCCGGCAAGTCCACGCTGATCAACCTGCTGCTGCGTTTCTACGATGTTGACAGCGGTGAGATCCGCATCGACGGGCAGAACATCGCTCACGTTACCCAGGACAGCCTGCGCAGCGCCATCGGCATGGTCACCCAGGACACCTCCTTGTTGCACCGCTCCATTCGCGACAATATCGCCTATGGCCGCCCGGATGCGACCGACGCGGACATTCGCACTGCTGCGGCCAACGCCCAGGCCGACGGGTTCATCAGCCAATTGAGCGACCGCCAGGGCCATACCGGCTACGACACGCTGGTCGGTGAGCGCGGCATCAAGCTTTCAGGCGGCCAGCGCCAACGTATCGCCATCGCCCGGGTGATGCTCAAGAACGCCCCGATACTGTTACTTGACGAGGCTACCAGCGCCCTGGATTCAGAGGTCGAAGTCGCCATTCAGGAAAGCCTCGATGAGATGATGCAGGGCAAGACGGTCATCGCCATCGCCCATCGGCTGTCAACCATCGCCGCCATGGACCGTCTCATCGTCATGGATGAAGGACGGATCATCGAGCAGGGGACCCACGCTGATCTGTTGGCGAAAAACGGTACCTATGCGCGGCTGTGGCAGCATCAGAGTGGTGGGTTCCTGGGGGAAGACCAGGGCGTGGTGGAGGCGATGGGGCTGGAGTAGGTGTCTCGCCTGAAACTCCGATACTTGAAGCACCAATGGACGTGGGCGACTGCGGCTCGTTGTGCGCGTGAATCAAGAGGATACGCATCGGACAGCTCTCCTCGAGTGTGGACCAGTAAGTCCATTAGCCGGTGATTACCCAACGCTCATCTTGATTTGCGCCATTGACCTGTTTATAAGCCGCAGCGGGCCTGTATTCGGCTCTGACTCACGGAGAGAGATCGCTTGAAAAGGAAGCTGTTATTCATCGCGCTGCCAGCAATAATGTCCCTCGTTCAAATGGCACCATCCTGCGCGGATAACGCGAATGGGAAGAACCTATACCAACAGCGATGTGCCATGTGCCACGGCGCAGACATCAAGGGAACGGGACCGCTGGCCAAAAAAAGCGATCCTCCTACGCCTGATCTCACAAGTGCCGCATTCAAAAAACGCCTGAGTGATTATCCGGGCGTTATTGTCTCGTCGATCATACTTCGGCCCAATGGCGACCTGATCCCCAGAACCCTGAAAGAGAATGGCGTGAAGCTGGCGCCTTACGCTTGGAGGGTCCAGGATTTTCGCGATCTGAATCAGTACATGAGCAGTGTCATCTTCAAGAAATGAGCAGGGGTACGCGGAAAAACTGTGGGAGCGAGACTGCTCACTCCCACAGGGGGGCTTTCTGGGCGCGATATACAAACTACGCAAACCACTGGAAAAATTTTCCAATCAGCTTTGCCGTCTCGAATCCTTCACGATTGGAAAAAATGGCGGTAAGAACAAACGTCAGTCCGGGTAGAAGAAAAATAAGCGAGACCACCCTGCCACCGGCTAAAAAAAATATCAGGCCAACGATGGTGAAGCCAATGCCTGTCCACAGCGTATGTCGACGGGCTCTGGCCTGATCGGGGTATTTTTCGAACACGATACCTTTCCCGGAATATCGGTTTGGAGAGGTCGCTTAACAGCGGGGCCTAAAATCTAACTCTAGACGCCAATTTCATGGGAAACCAGATGAAACTTGCTCGCCCATAAGATGAGCGAATGCCCCAACCAGCTCGGTCAAGCTTTGCGATGCCGATGTACAAGGCCGATCTCACGATGGAAGGTCGCCTCCAGCTCCTCCAGCTCGCATACTTCACAACGTGAAAAACATCTGGTGCAGAAATCGGTCTACCTGCCTGCTGCCGAATGAGGAACGATCATATCGAGTGAATCGCATCTCTAAGATATATATTGATTTCTATCTTGCGATTCACGTCCTACGATATTCCAACCGTCGCAGCTAGCCGACGCCGGTGCAATGCCTGACTGAAGCGTCGGGACGCCCAAAAAAATACAATCATTGGAGTTCTGATGAGCCTATCGCCTTTCCATCTCGCAATTCCTGTCTACGACCTCGCTGCGGCACGCACCTTTTACGGTGAGGTGTTTGGCCTGGAGGAGGGGCGTTCAAGCGCTCAGTGGGTCGACTTCAACTTCTATGGCCATCAACTAGTCATCCATGAACAACCCAAAAACGCGTCACAGGAGAGTGTCCATAGCAACCCGGTAGACGGACACGACGTACCGGTCCCGCATTTCGGTATCGTCCTGGGTTGGGAGGAATGGGAAGCGCTGGCAAAACGCTTGAAGTCCTTTGGCACTGAATTCGTGATCGAGCCGTACATACGTTTCAAAGGGCAGGTCGGTGAGCAGGCCACCATGTTTTTGTTCGACCCGTGCGGCAATGCCCTGGAGTTCAAGGCTTTCAAGGACATGAGCCAGCTTTTCGCAAAATAGTGGGTGCGCGGCAACGTATGGGCTAAAGATTTCCAGCATGATAGAGCGATTCAGGCCGTTCATCGTCAGCCATGATCAACATCACCTAAAGCCCCCTTGATCAAGGAGGCAAACGCGCGGATTGCTTCTTCCTGGCGATATCGCCCTCGCGCCAACGCCCCTGCAAGGGCTTCACCCGCACCTACCAGGCCGGTGCAGCGGCTTTCCAACTCAGCCGCTGGCAAGGTCGCATGAGGCTTGAGCACACTGACAAACATCTGTACACAGTGATCCAGCAACTCCTGGAAAACCGCCGCTTTCTCCTCACTTCCCGCCAGGGCCGCGCCGACTGCGAAGAACTCATCGCTGTGGTCCGCTGCACATTGAATGTAGGCACTGGCCAGAATCTGGGCGGTTTCCTCCAGGCTCCGTGCGGTTTCGGTCATGGCGTCACGGAACGCATCGACCCGCTCGGTATCGATCCATCGGTAAAGCTCGATCAACAGGACTGACCGGGTTTCGAAATGGTCATAGACCACTGGCTTGGACACCCCGGCGCGGACAGCCAGATGCCCGAGGGTCAAGCGATCAGCGCCTTCCTCGCGCACGATCGATAGCGCCGTGTCGAGTAACTGGCTCCGCCGTTCGGCTTTCGAGAGCCGGCGCGTTGAATTCGGGATCTCGGGATTTTCAGGCATTTCGTCGCTCCGGCCCGACAAACCTACCATCGGTAGGTTTTCAGGTGTATGTTGATTACTCACCTACCAAGAGTAGGTTAATTCCTCCCAAGGAGAACATACTTATGTCTGTTAATCCTATCTTGTTCATGGGCGGCACCGGCGCCATCGCCCATCATTCTGCCCGGGCACTGCGCACCGCCCACCCCGACGTACCGCTGCTGATCGGCGGCCGCGACCTCGCCAAGGCCCAACGAGTAGCCGAGCAAATCGGAGGGGCGCAGGGCGTGGTGATTGACGCCTCTGCCAGCGACCTCGGACTGGGCGATCGGCCAGTCAGTGGCGTGGTGGTGTTTTACATGGATCATGCCCTCGCAGGGCTGCGCTTCGCCCAGATGCGGGGCGTGCCGCATCTGAGCATATCCTCGGGGATCTTCGAGATCGCCCCGGAAATCGCGACCTTCATGCACAAGCCAAACGCGGCACCCATCGTCCTCGGATATGAATGGATGGCTGGCGCGACCACCGTGGCGACGTTGAATATCGCCAAGGCCTATTCTCGGGTGCGCGAGATCAAGATCAGCGCGCTGATCGACGAGCAGGACACCGGGGGACCGACTGTTGCCAGCGACTTTGAACATCTGAACAAAATGCTCCCCGCAGCCATGACCCGACGCGACGGCGAGTACATCTGGCGTGAAGGAGAGGGCGCCAAGGCGACTTTTCGTGCAGTGGACGGCCGGGAGATCGAATCCACCGGATTCTCCTCCATAGACGTGGTCGGGCTGGCGGCTGCCACGGGGGCGGCTGACGTGCAGTTCAACATGGCTATCGGCACCAGTTCCAGCCGTCGCCAGGGCGACCCAATGTCCACCGAAATCATCATCGAGCTGGCGGGTGAGGGCAAAAATGGCGAAGCGTTGCGCACACGCCACGCGGTGGTTCATCCCGCCGGCACCGCACCGCTGACTGGCCTCAGCGTTGCGATGCTCCTTGAGCAGCTGCTTGGGTTGGACGGGCGCGCGCCTACTGCGCCGGGACTTTATTTTCCTTATCAACTGCTGGATGACGCCGCGTATCTGGAGCGTCTTGGACGAGAAGGAGGAACGTTACGCGAGTTGCCTGTCTAGACGGCACTGATGCGGCTTCGGTGCTCCCCCGGCGAATCTGCGAGCAGCCTTTTTTCGGGAGGGACCGAAGTCGATCTTCCTGGCATGGAACAAGTCCGTGGACTATTTTGGGGGACCGACGTCGCATTTTCAGGGAAGGAGAAAAGCGGTGAACAAGCTGAACAGCTATACATCCATGGATGCGCTCAACAGCAAGATACTCGAACACTGTATCCCCATTGCGACGGTGCGAAGCACCGAAATCCTTCAGTTTGATTCAGGCACAGGAAGTCAGCTCGCGCTGTCCTCCAAGGCTTACCCCTATACCGCCCTTGGTTCAATCAACATTATCCAATCCAACCATCAGATCGATGATCATGTCATTACCCAGTACCAAAACCGATATGGCGCGAACATCGGTTCCACGCACCTTGCCACCCAGCTGATCTTGCTGGACTCAACCGATGAAGCACAAATCAAACGAGCTATCAGAAGAGATGCCAGATACACAGACCCTAAACATATCAATAGAAACCCATCGGCATCTGTGGTGTTCGGTATAAACGATCGTGCGCTCGCCGAGAAAGTCCAGTGGTTCATGGAGAACATAGAAGAAACCAGAAAAGGTTTTGAGACCATGGCCGCCCGTTTGACACCTCAAGGTGAATTCGGTCGACGTTTCAGCGAGATCGTCACACTAAACAGCGCCAACTACGACCTGATGCGAAATGTGAAATCCTGGCTCTATGATGCATATGGCTCAAGCCAGCCAGGGTGGGAGAGATTTGTCCACCATGACATCTATTCAGCCAGGCGAGTCAGAACTCACTTTGAGAATCTGGGTGATGCGGGGAAAACCGAGGCCCGTGGGGAATATGCCGCAACCAAATTCCTGCTGACCATCGAGGGGCAGAACTACCAGATGAAAATCGGCAAAGCTGCCTCGGGAAGAACGAATGGGATAGACCAGATCTGGACCCGCCGGAATATGTTGACGGGCGCTATCGAGGAGTACCTGATAATCGAATCCAAAGGCAGTCTGGGCGGCACCCTTACAAACACGGAATACGGGCAGCAGATGTCGCCGAGGTGGGTGTTCAACTGCCTGATCGGATTATTCGGCACCGATTACAGGTTGGCCAGCTCGGCAGCTTCCGATAAGTATGCGAAGCAGACGCTGGTGGTAAAAATTCTGGACGCGATGATAAACGACACCATTCCGGTGACTGGCTATATCTTCCAGGCAATGACGGGCCTGAAAGTTGGGGCCCAGTCCTTGGCGATCAGTAGATTGGGTCGATACAGCCTGATCAATGCTTACCAGAAAGCGAAGTCCACATGAGGTCTTTGAAAGTAGCGCTCAGGGAGGTGAGCCGGGTTGTCCTACAAAGCCTGAGCAGCGGGGTGGCGGCCTTTTGATTTCAGCTGGTTCCCGGAAGAATCTGCGCCCTCTCTATGACCGGGCCTGTAGAAACGACGCAAGGAAGTCGATATGCGCCGTGGCCTTGAGCTTATGTGCTTTTTTGACGGGCGTGATTATCGATAGATAGCGTTAGGGCATCAAGCCAGGACTGCTCAAGATCAGCAATTTCAGGGCCCGCACGTGCGGGCCCTGAAATTGCTGTTTGCCGTTACTGCGCCGCTTTCTCGATCAGACTGGCGACCACTTTCGGGTTGGAAACCATCACCACATGGGAGGCGCCTTTCACCACCACGGTTTGCTTGGAGTGCGCACGCTCGGCCATGAACGCCATGGCTTGAGGCGGGATGTTTTTGTCCTTGTCGCCATACACGAACCAGGACGGGATGGTTTTCCAGGCCGGATCGGTGGCGGCTTCGTTCAGCGCGGCGACGGTGATAGGGCGTTGACCGATTGCCATCAGGCGCGCTTCAGCTTCGGGGACGTCGGCGGCGAACTGATCGTGGAATTTATCCTGCTGGATATAGAGGTCCTTGCCGCCGTCGACCAGCTCGACTGGTGCTGACAGGGCAGAAGCCAGGGTGCCTCCGGGGAAGCGTCCAGACAGTTCCGCCGCGGTCTCGCCCGCTTCCGGAGTGAAGGCCGCCACATACACCAGGCCTTTCACATTCTGATTGCCGTACGCCGCCTCACTGATCACCGCGCCGCCATAGGAATGGCCGACCAGGACCACCGGGGTCTTGACGCTCTTGACGATGCTCGCCACGGATTGGGCATCACTGCTGACGCCGCGCAGTGGGTTCGCCGCTGAAATGACCGGATAACCGTCCTTCTCCAGAATCTTCGCCACGCCGTTCCAGCTCGACGAGTCGGCGAAAGCGCCGTGTACCAGAATCACGGTGGGTTTGACCTCAGCAGCGTTGGCGAAACCAGCGGCGGCGAAAGCGGTGGCGAAGGCCAGGCCAGAAAGAATCTTTTTCATGAGTCACTACCTGTAAAGAGAGAAGAATGTGGTTTCGGTTCTATTTGCCCGGCGCTGTTAGACGCTCACGTGCAGCCGTACATCGACGTTGCCCCGGGTGGCGTTGGAGTAAGGGCAGACCTGGTGGGCTGCGTCGACCAACGCCTGGGCATCGGCTTGGTCCAGGCCTGGCAAGTTGATGTACAGATCGATGTCCAGACCAAACCCGCCGGGGATCTGGCCGATTCCCACGTGCGCGGTGATCGAGGTGTCCGCCGGGATGCTGCGTTTGCCTTGGCTGGCGACAAATTTCAGCGCGCCGATGAAGCAGGCCGAGTAACCGGCGGCAAACAGCTGCTCAGGATTGGTCGCTTGGCCGCCTGCGCCACCGAGTTCTTTTGGCGTGGTCAGCTTGACGTCAAGGATGTTGTCGCTCGAAACAGCGCGGCCATCACGGCCACCGGTGGCGGTTGCTACTGCGGTGTAGAGTGCTTTCATGGTGTTTCTCCTGAGGCTTGATCCAGACGTTTCGGGTGATGTTTGTTGCGCTTAATGTTTGTGCGCTAAGAAGTTGTGGTGAATTTAGTGAATAAAACATTAGTGCGCAAGATAAATTTTTAAAATTTTATCAATTGATGCGTAACGCATTGTTTTTAAAGTAAATATTTTTAGACGTGGCGTATGCGCGAGGTGGCCCCATGCATACGTCGTTCATCTCGATGATCCCAATCATGGCTTCGCAGGAGCGACGACTACCGAGACGGGGCTGTGCACTGCCAGCGAAAAGCGTGCGGCGGTGTGCTCATGAGCTGATTCCAATCGACCTTTTCAACAAGGCAGACAATGGCGCGGCGGGATGCCTGGACGTTGCTATCCCCTCAAGACTCCGACCGCAGCCTGCGCCACAACGTGGTCCGGCTGATCCCGAGGCGACGGGCGGCTTCGTCGTGATTGCCGTGGCAGCTCTCCAGGGTTTCCTTTACATGCCGCAGTTGGGCAGCCTTGCCGATGGTGTGCAGGTCCGTTTCGCGTGAGGATTTTTTCCGGGCAGGTGAAGGGGCAGGGCCTTCGCACAGTTCAGGCAGTACGCGAGCCAGGTACCGCTCGTCCACGCGATGCCCCTGAAGCAGTTCGTGCGCCGAGAGCATCGCCCGCTCGATCACGTTCTCCAGTTCACGGACATTGCCTGGCCAGGCATAACGTTCGAGGTATGGCAGCAACGCGGCGGGTATTTCTGCGGCGCTCGCCGGCTGGCCCTGGACGAGTAAGCGCTGGCTGATGCTTGCGCAGATCAGGGCAATGTCCTCGGGCCGTTCGCGAAGCGGTGTGGTTTGCAGGCGCAAGATGTTGAGCCGGTAATAGAGATCGGTACGAAAATCGCCATTATCCATCGCGGCACGCAGGTCCTGGTGGGTGGCGGCGATGATGCGCACGTCGATGGCGATGGGTTCGGTGCTGCCCAGGCGCAGGACTTCGCGCTCTTGCAACACGCGCAGCAAGCGCGTTTGCAGCGACACGGGCATGTCGCCGATCTCGTCGAGGAACAGCGTGCCGCGGTGCGCCGCCTCGAACAGCCCCGGTTTGCCGCCTTTGCGCGAGCCGCTGAAGGCGCCTTCCTCGTAGCCGAACAATTCACTTTCCAGCAGCGACTCGGGAAACGCCGCGCAGTTGATAGCGACGAAAGGGCCTTGCCGGCGCGGACTTTCGTTGTGGATCCCTTGGGCCAGCAGTTCCTTGCCAGTGCCACTTTCGCCGGTGATCAGGATCGTCGAATGGCTGGCGGCGAAACGTTTGGCCAACTGCAACATGTCGCGGTTGACCTTGCTGTGGCCGTTGAGTTGTTCGAGCCGATAGCGGGCGCTGAAAGCGCCGGGGCGGCGGGCGGAGCGGATGCGTTGGTCTGCACGCTGTACGGCGGTAATGTCCTGGCAGGTGAGTACCAGGCCTGTGCGCTCGCCGTTTTCGACGATAGGCAGCAAATTGCTGACCACTGCGTGGGAACCCAGCCGGATCACCCGGTTTTCTTCACTGGCCCCCTCCTGCAATGCTTGCTGCAAGTCCAGTTCCGGACACAGCTGTTGTAAAGGCCGGCCCAGGGCGGCGCTGACCGGCAAATCCAGCAGTTGGGCAAGGGCCGGATTGAGGGATTGCACCACGCCCTGATTATCGACTGCCGCTACGCCGGCGGGGATATGTTGCAGCACGGCGTTCAGATGCCGCCGCTTGGCGATCTCCACGCGTTGGCTCTCGAGAATGCCCAGGGCTTCCTCCAGCGCTTTGCGCGCGGTGTCCTCGCTCAGCGACAGGACGCCGTGCAGCCCCGCCTGTTCTGCCAGCTCAACTACCGTCGAGGAGCCGATGATGCTGCGGCAACCTGACCGGGCCGCCTGCTCGACGGCCTGGCGGGCTTCTTCCAGGGTGGTGTAGGCGGCCTGGTGAACCTGGACGGTGAATAGCGCGGCCATGGCTTGCAGATCCCGGTCGATGTGGTTGTAGCTGAGCACGGCGACCCGGGAGGAACGCTCGCGGGCCTGTCCCAGCGCCCGTAGCAGGTCACCGCTGCCGACCCGCATCGCCAGTACCGGGCGCGTCAGGTGTTTGCGCAGGTAGGCGGCGGTGGCGCCGGCGCAGACGAATACATCGACCTTGGCCGCTTCTTCCAGATCACGGGCGGTCTGCAGTGCTTCAGCCACCGCCGTGTCGAGGACTTCGATATGGGTGCCGGGGTATTGCGCCGTGAGTTCGGCTACCACGTGGGCGAGTCGACTCCGTTGCCGGGGGCGCTGCAAGTGGCTGATCAGCACGACGACCTGGGAGGCGAAAGCGTCCATGGTAGAACCTGTTCATGGTTGAAATGTTTCGATACTGAATGAGTCTGTTGCAAACATGCAACAGCGTGCGCGTCTTTCGCTACTCCGCAAACTGCCCGGGTCCAGGCTTTATGCGGCCTGCGGCTGATTCTTGAAGAGTTGGCCCAGGCCTTGCTCTTACGGTTCAGCCAACTCAGAAACCAAGGGCAGGGCTTACAGACCCATGAGCAGTTCACCAACGATTTCTCCACCCTGCGATACGCTCGCGACCATGGCTGCCGATCACCGCTTGGCCGAATTCATCCGTGAGCAGGCTTTGGCAACGCGGGTGATCATTCAGGCGCGCAAACGCCTGAGCGGCGGCGCCATCCAGGAAAACTGGCTGCTGGATCTGCTGATCGAGGGCGGCCCCTGGGCTGGTGACAGGCGCTGGGTGCTGCGCAGCGACGCGCTCTCTGCGCTGCCGGCCAGCCTCGATCGCGAACAGGAATTCGCGGTGTTGCAGGTGGTTTATCAGGCCTGTGTGAAAGTGCCGCGCCCGCTGTGGCTGTGCCGCGATGAACGGGTGCACGGGCGGGTGTTCTTCTTGATGGAGTATGTGCCGGGTATCGCTGCCGGACGCGTGCTCAGTGCGAACGCCGGAGCCGGCCAGGCGCGGCTGGCTGTACAGCTTGGCGCCAACCTGGCGAGGCTGCATCAGGTTCGCCCGCCGTGCGCCGCACTGGACTTCCTGCCGGCGCCGGACAGTTCCCCCGCCCTGGTGACCATCAGCGCCTACCGCCGCTACCTCGACACCCTGACCGACGCCTATCCGGTGCTGGAGTGGGGCCTGCGCTGGTGCGAGCTGCATGCGCCACGCGACAGCTCCCTGTGCCTGTTGCACCGTGACTACCGCACCGGCAACTACCTGGCCAGCGAACAGGGGCTCGAAGCCGTGCTCGATTGGGAGTTCGCCGGCTGGGGCGACCCTTGCGAGGACCTCGGCTGGTTCACCGCCCGCTGCTGGCGCTTTACACGCCCGGACCTCGAAGCCGGTGGCATCGGTCAGTTGGAAGATTTCCTGCACGGCTACCACCAGGTGTCTTCGCGGCGTATCGAACGCAGTCAGCTTCATTACTGGCAGGTCATGGCCACCCTGCGCTGGGCAGTGATTGCCTTGCAGCAGGGGCAGCGCCATCTGTCAGGCGAAGAACCTTCTATTGAGCTGGCGCTGACCGGACGGCTGCTGCCGGAGCTTGAGCTCGACATCCTGCATATGACCGGAGCCGAAGCGCCATGACCCAACCCAACGCCCACGAACTGCTCGAAATCGCCCGCACGACGCTGCTGGAGCAGTTGCTGCCCGCGCTGCCCGGCGAGTTGCGTTACCCGACCCTGATGATTGCCAATGCCATGGCCATCGCGGCCCGCGAAAGCCGCCTGGGGCCCCAGGCCGAGGGCCTGGAGCAGGAGCGGCTGACCGCCTTGGTCGGCGCAGGGCCATCGACGTTGCCCGACCTGCGGCGCCAACTGGTCCGCGCCATTCGCCAGGGCTGCCATGACACCCCGCCAACCCGCCGCACCCTGGTCGAGACATTGCACCAGATCACCGTCGCCCGATTGGCGATCAGCAATCCCAAGGCCTTGCCCTGAAAGGCTTCAGCCACCCCATTCTCCCGACAGACAAGCACGCAGAAGGACAACCATGAACTTCACCCTCCCGGACGAGCTGCTCGCCTTGCAGGCCAAGACCCGAGACTTCATCGCCGAACAGGTCATCCCGTTCGAGAACGACCCACGCCAGGACAGCCACGGCCCCAGCGACGCTCTGCGCCAGGATCTGGTGGCCCGCGCCCGCGCCGCCGGCTTGCTGACACCTCACGCCAGCCGCGAAATGGGCGGCCTGGAACTGAGCCATGCGGCCAAGGCGGTCGTCTTCGAAGAGGCCGGCTATTCGCCGCTGGGCCCGGTGGCGCTGAACATCCATGCGCCGGACGAAGGCAATATCCACCTGATGGACGTGGTGGCCACCGAGGCGCAGAAGGACCGTTGGTTGCGTCCGCTGGTTCAAGGTCACGCCCGTTCATGCTTCGCCATGACGGAGCCTGCTCCGGGCTCTGGTTCGGACCCGTCAATGCTGCGTACCACGGCCACCCGCGATGGCGACGACTACCTGATCAACGGCCGCAAGTGGTTGATCACCGGGGCCGAAGGCGCCGATATCGGCATCATCATGGCGCGCATGGAGGACGGCACGGCGACCATGTTCCTGACCGACATGCAGCGTGACGGCATCATCCATGAGCGTCAGCTGGACTCGCTGGACAGCTGCTTCACTGGCGGCCACGGCCAGTTGCGTTTCGACAACTTGCGTATTCCGGCGAGCGATGTGCTCGGTGAGATCGGCAAGGGGTTCCGATATGCCCAGGTGCGACTGGCACCGGCGCGCCTGACGCACTGCATGCGCTGGCTCGGCGCCGCGCGCCGCGCCCACGACATCGCCTGCGACTATGCGCGCACCCGCGGCGCCTTCGGCAAGGCACTGGGCGAGCATCAGGGCGTGGGCTTCATGCTGGCCGACAACATGATGGACCTGCATGTGGTACGCCTGGCGGTCTGGCACTGTGCCTGGGTGCTCGACCAGGGCCAGCGTGCCAATGTCGAATCAAGCATGGCAAAGGTGATCAGCTCCGAAGCGCTGTGGCGTGTGGTTGATCGTTGCGTGCAGGTGCTGGGAGGACGTGGGGTGACCGCCGATACGGTGGTAGAGCGGATCTTTCGCGATATCCGCCCGTTCCGCATCTACGACGGCCCGAGCGAAGTGCACCGCATGAGCCTGGCGAAAAAGTTGCTCGATCAGCGCCTGGAGGCCCACTGATGCAGCCGAACCTGACCCGACTGTTCGCCCTCGACGGGCGCCGCGCTCTGGTGACCGGCGCCTCCAGCGGCCTGGGCCGCCACTTCGCCATGACCCTGGCCGCCGCAGGCGCCGAGGTGGTGGTCACCGCAAGGCGCCAGGCACCGCTGCACACGCTGGTCGAGGCCATCGAGGCGGCGGGAGGGAAGGCTCGGGCCTTCGCCCTCGATGTGACCTGTCGTGAAGATATCTGTCAGGTGCTTGATGCTGCCGGTCCGCTGGACGTCCTGGTCAACAACGCAGGGGTAAGCGACAGCCAGCCCTTGCTGGATGGCGACGATGACAGCTGGGACCGTGTACTCGACACCAACCTCAAGGGCGCTTGGGCGATGGCCCAGGAAAGTGCCCGGCGGATGGTCGCCGCAGGGAAGGGGGGCAGCCTGATCAATGTCACCTCGATCCTCGCCAGCCGTGTGGCCGGTGCCGTTGGTTCCTATCTGACGGCCAAGGCCGGCCTGGCCCACCTGACCCGCGCCATGGCGCTGGAGTTGGCGCGCCATGGCATCCGGGTGAACGCCCTGGCGCCTGGCTACGTGATGACTGACCTGAACGAAACCTTCCTGGCCAGCGAGGCCGGGGACAAGTTGCGCTCGCGTGTGCCAAGTCGCCGTTTCAGTGTACCGGCCGACCTGGACGGGGCCTTGCTGCTGCTCGCCAGCGATGCCGGGCGGGCCATGAGCGGCGCTGAGATCGTAGTCGATGGCGGCCATCTGTGCAGCAGCCTGTAACGCGCCCTGACGCAATAACAACAAGAACAGGAGGTATGTATGTGCGTGCAAGACCTGAGCAATGTGTCGATGAGGTTCCTCCCATGATGGTTCCTCCCCTCGAGCACGACCTGGCTCCCAATGAAGCCAACCATGTTCCGCTGTCGCCGCTGTCGTTTCTCAAGCGTGCCGCGACGGTGTACCCGCAGCGCGATGCGGTGGTCTATGGCGCCAGGCGCTACAGCTACCGCCAGTTGCACGAGCGCAGCCGCGCCCTGGCCAGTGCCCTGGAGCGGGTCGGCGTGCAACCGGGCGAACGGGTGGCGATGCTGGCGCCGAACATCCCCGAGATGCTCGAAGCCCACTATGGCGTGCCCGGTGCCGGGGCGGTGCTGGTATGCATCAACATACGCCTGGAGGCACGCAGCATCGCCTTCATCTTGCGTCATTGCGCAGCCAAGGTGCTGATCTGCGACCGTGAGTTCGGTGCCGTGGCCCACCAGGCACTGGCCATGCTCGATGTACCGCCGTTGCTGGTGGGCATCGACGATGAACAGGCTGAGCGCGCCGACCTGGCCCTTGACCTGGACTACGAAGCTTTTCTGGCCCAAGGCGATCCCGGGCGGCCGCTGAGTGCGCCGCAGAACGAATGGCAGTCGATCGCCATCAACTACACATCCGGGACAACGGGTGACCCCAAGGGCGTGGTCCTGCATCACCGCGGCGCCTACCTCAACGCTTGCGCCGGGGCGCTGATCTTCCAGTTGGGCCCGCGCAGCGTCTACCTGTGGACTTTGCCGATGTTCCATTGCAACGGGTGGAGCCATACCTGGGCGGTGACCCTGTCCGGAGGGACGCATGTGTGTCTGCGCAAGGTCCAGCCTGACGCGATCCACGCCGCGATCGCCGAGCATGCCGTCACTCACCTGAGCGCAGCGCCGGTGGTGATGTCGATGCTGATCCACGCCGGACATGCCAGCACGCCTCCCGGGCCGGTGTCGGTGATCACCGGCGGCGCCGCGCCGCCCAGCGCGGTCATCGCCGCGATGGAGGCACGCGGCTTCAGCATCACCCACGCCTACGGCATGACGGAAAGCTATGGCCCCAGCACGCTGTGCCTGTGGCAACCGGGTGTGGACGAGTTGCCGCTGGAGGCCCGAGCCCAATTCATGAGTCGCCAGGGCGTCGCCCACCCGATGCTTGAAGAGGCCTCGGTGCTGGACACCGATACCGGCCGCCCGGTCCCGCCCGACGGCCTTACCCTGGGCGAACTGGTGGTGCGTGGCAACACCGTGATGAAAGGTTACCTGAACAATCCGGAAGCCACCCGCAGCGCGCTGGCCAATGGCTGGCTGCACACGGGCGACCTGGCCGTGCTGCACCCGGACGGGTACGTGGAAATCAAGGACCGGGCCAAAGACATCATCATTTCCGGGGGCGAGAACATCAGCTCGCTGGAAATCGAGGAAGTGCTTTACCAGCACCCCGAGGTGATGGAGGCCGCGGTGGTGGCGCGTCCGGATGCGCGCTGGGGCGAGACCCCTCACGCCTTTGTCTGCCTGCGCGTTGATGCGCTGGCCACCGTCACGGAGGGCGATTTGATCCGCTGGTGCCGTGAGCGCCTGGCGCACTTCAAGGCGCCGCGCCATGTGTCGTTCACGGAGTTGCCCAAGACCGCCACCGGCAAGATCCAGAAGTTCGTCCTGCGCGAGTGGGCCCGGCAACAGGAGGTGCAGACTGCCGATACCGAGCACTGATCGACTTGCAGCACCTGTACACCCATAACAACAAGTACATTGATCGAGGTGTCCCATGTCCAGTCCGTTGTATGCACGTGTTCGCGCCAATGTCCGGTTCCAGCAATTGGTGGCGCGCAGAAACCGTTTCACCCTGAGCCTGTTCCTGCTGATTCTGACCACGTTCTATGCCTACATCGGGTTGGTGTCGTTCTGGCCCGAGCTGATTGCCAGGCGCCTGGCCCAGGGGTCGAACATGACCGTCGGCGTTGCGGCCGGCGCGTTTGTGTTCGTGTTTTTCTGTGCGTTATCGGCGTTCTACGTGTACCGGGCCAACGGCGAGTTCGATCGCCTGACGCACGCGCTGCTTGCCGGGCTGGAAGAGGAGCAGGGCGCATGAAGAAACTACTGCCTCTGGCTTTGTTGCTGCACTCCGGCCTGTTGTTGGCTTCGCCTGCGCTCGACGCGGGTCAGCGTCAGCCGCTCAACCTGTCTGCCATCGGCATGTTCATGGTGTTTGTGCTGTTCACCTTGTGCATCACCGGGTGGGCGGCGCGGCGCACGCGCTCGACAGCGGATTTCTACAGCGCCGGCGGCGGCATCCTGGGCTGGCAGAATGGTCTGGCGCTGGCCGGGGACTACATGTCCGCCTCGACGCTGCTGGGGATCACCGCGCTCATCTACAGCTCCGGAATGGATGGCTATATCTACCTCATTGCCTTCTTCGCGGGCTGGCCGGTGTTACTGCTGTTGATGACCGAGCGGCTGCGCAACCTGGGCCGCTTCACCTTCGCCGACATCACTTCGTACCGCCTCGACCAAGGCAAGGTGCGCACCATGGCCGCCATCGGCTCGCTGACCGTGGTGTGTTTCTACCTGGTGGCGCAGATGGTCGGGGCTGGGCAGTTGATCAGGCTGCTGTTCGGCCTGGACTACCACATCGCCTTGGTGATCGTCGGTGCGCTGATGATGCTGTATGTGACCTTCGGCGGCATGGTGGCGACCACCTGGGTGCAGATCATCAAGGCGTTCCTGCTGCTGATCGGCGGCTCGCTGGTGTTGTTCCTGGCGATGCGCGAGTTCGACTTCAGCTACGACACGCTGGTCAGCCAGGCCATGGATGTCCACACCCTGGGCGAACGGTTGCTGGCGCCCGGTAGCCTGCTGGCGGACCCGTTGACGGCCCTGTCACTGAGCCTGGGACTGGTGTTCGGCACGGCGGGGCTGCCGCATATCCTGATGCGCTTCTTCACCGTCAGTGATGCCCGGGAGGCCCGAAAATCGGTGCTCTATGCCACCGGGTTCATCGGCTATTTTTTCAATGTCATCTTCCTGCTGGGCCTGGCGTCGATCGTGATCGTCAGCCAGCAGCCGCAGTTCTTCGAAGGCGGGCAGGTGGGCGGCAAGCTGCTGGGTGGGGGTAACATGGTGGTCATGCACCTGGCCCAGGCGGTAGGCGGCAATCTGCTGCTGGGCTTTTTGTCTGCCGTGACCTTCGCCACCATCCTGGCCGTGGTGTCAGGCCTGGCCCTGGCCGGGGCGTCCGCCATCGCCCATGACCTGTATGCGCGAGTGATCAGGAAAGGCGCAGCCAGCGAGTCGCAGGAGCTGCGGGTAACCAAGCTGGCCACTCTGGCCCTCGGGCTGGTGGCAATAGCCCTGGGCATCGTATTCGAAAACATCAACGTCGCCTTTATGGTCGCGCTGGCCTTCGGAATCGCGGCTTCGGCCAACTTCCCGGTGCTGTTCCTGTCGATGTTCTGGTCGGGTCTGACCACCCGCGGCGCGTTGGCCGGTGGCTACGTCGGGTTGCTCAGCGCCATGGGTTTCGTGGTGTTCTCCAAGCTGGTGTGGGTGGATGTGTTGCATTTCGCCGAGCCGCTGTTCCCCTATACCCAGCCTGCGCTGTTCTCCATGCCGCTGGCATTTCTGATGGTATATGCCGTTTCCCGGCTGGACCGGAGTGTGCGGGCCAAGGCAGAAAGGGCGGCGTTCGCCGACCAGTTCGTACGGAGCCAGACCGGCCTTGGCGCCAGCGGTGCGGTCGATCATTGATCACCTGCGGCCGCTGGCGGATGCGTGCCAGCGGCCAGGTGAAAACTCGTTAATACCCCCTGAAAATCTCGCCGATGCTGGTGATCGGATGCCCCATGTGCTGCGCCGCCGCTCGGTTGACGAGAGAAGGCCTGAGGGCAAGCAGGGCACTCAGAAAAACGGCCAGCGTCAACACGGCCGGTAGAAAACCAAATCGGCGCATATGATCCTCCAGCGATTTTTCTTCAGGTTCGATCCGAAAGACCAGTATCACGCGGTTAGTGCCCGGGCGCTTTGTCGTGGGCGAATGACTGGGTGATGGCTGCAATGTCCTGGTCGCCATAGCCGATTGATGCCGCGCGCTGCGCGACTTGGCACACCGCGTCGAACACTGGCGTCCAAGCCCCTTGTGCATGCAGGGATTGGGCAATGTGCGCGAAGGCGTCTACATGTACATCGAGCCTCGCCTGGTCGCCTGCGAAATCCTGCGCTTCGAGCCGGCGTGCCGCTTCCTCGAGTGCGTCGGCGACGAAAAAGCGTGACGTGTCTAGCAGGAGCCTGGCTGTCTTCGAAACCGGCAGGCCAAACCGTTCGCTCGCACCCACGGCCTCGAAGAACGCAACCATCGCGGCAAACGCATGGGCGTGGAGCACGCTCGCGAAGGCCAATGCTTCGCCCCAGGGAAGGAACACCGTATGGCCGGCGAGCGCTTCAAGCAGCGACCGGTGCTGCTCGAAGGCCTCACGATCGCCGGCATGAATACTGTGGCTTTCGCGATGGCCGACGTTGCGCGGGTAGGCCACGATCATCCCTTTGACGTAATGGCCGCCCGCCCGATTGACGAGGCCCTGAAGCGCCGGTCCCTCGTCCTGGGCGTTGGTGGTGTAATCGACGATCGTACGGTTGGCCAGCGCATGCATCACGCCTGGCATCCCGAGCACCTCGTGGGTCGCGTGGTTGTCCAGGAGCACGAAGATCGTGGCCGGGCTTGCAACCAGCGCGGCTTCAACGCTGTCGCACAGGTGAGCGCCAGCGGCGACGAGCGACGCAGCCTTGCCGGGTGATCGATTCCAGATCGCCACGCGTTTGCCTTGCTTGACCAACGCGTGTGCCATGAGCGTTCCCATCGCACCCAGCCCGACCACGGACACATCAAACTCGAAACTTTCATCATTTTGTTCGCGCACGTTCAAAGCCTCTTGATTGTTGTTTTATGTGATGCCCCCCAGGAGAGCCTTTGTTCACCGCAGGTTCTGCGATCGGGCCCAGTCCGTTGCGTCAGCCAACGTGCGCTCGAAGGCGCTGAAGATCGCTTCGATGTCGCCCTGCGTGGTAATCAACGGCGGGCAGAACGCGATCGTGTCGTAGAGGGCGCGAATGATCAGCCCATGCTTGTGGGCCTGTTTGAACACGTAGCCACCCAGTGCACCTGGCTGGGCGAACGGTTTGCCGGTGGCCTTATTCGCAACTAGTTCGATCCCGCCCATCAGCCCGACGCCTCGGACGTTGCCGACCAGCGGGTGGTCTTCGAACGCGCGCAGGTGGCGCTGGAACATGGGGGCCAGGCGCTGGACATGGCCAACCAGGTCGCGCTCCTCGATGATGCGGATGTTTTCCAGCGCGACCGCGGTGGCGACGGGGTGGCCCGTGCAGGTCAGGCCATGGGCGAATGCCCCCAGGCGCTGGCTCTGGCTCACCAGTACATCGTTGATGACATCGGACACCACCACGGCCGCCAGCGGCTGGTAGGAAGAGGTGAGCTGCTTGGAGAGCACCATGATGTCGGGCTGGATGTCGTACAGCTGAGCCCCGAACATCGTACCCAGCCTGCCAAAACCGGTGACGATCTCGTCGATCACCATAAGAATGTCGTAGCGCCTGCACACTGCCTGGATTGCCGCCCAGTAGCCAGTGGGAGGAGGGATCACGCCGCCCGCTGCGATCACCGGTTCGCCGATGAAGGCGGCAATGCTTTCCGGCCCTTCGGCGAGGATGTAGCGCTCCAGTTCATTCGCCAGGCGGGCCGAAAAGGCTTCCTGCATCTCCCCAGGCCGGGCAAACCGGTAGAAGTTCGGGCACGTCAGGTGGTGGACCGGGATGGCCGGCAGGTCGAAGTCGCGATGAATCGAGGGGATGCCGGTCAGGCTCCCGGCGGCGATGGTGGCGCCGTGATAGGCCTGCTGGCGAGAGATGAATTTCTTCTTGTGCGGTTTACCCAGCGCGTTGTTCACGTACCAGACCATCTTCACCACCGAGTCGTTGGCTTCGGAGCCTGAATTGGTGAAGAAAACATGGTTCAGGTCGCCCGGCGCCAGCTCGGCCAGCTTGGCAGCGAGCGCCGCCGCCGGGGCGTTGGTCTTGTGGCTGAAGCTGTGGTAGTAGGGCAGTTGCCTGAACTGCTCGACGGCGGCGTCGACCAGGCGCTTTTCACTGAAGCCCAAGGCAACGCTCCACAGGCCCGACATCGCCTCGATGTAGGCGTTGCCTTGCTCATCGAAGACCCGCACGCCGTCGCCGCCGGCGATCACGAGGGGGCCGATTTCCTGGTGCTGCGCCAGGTTGGTGTTGGGGTGAATGAATGAAGCCAAGTCATTCTGGATGGTTGAAGTGACGTTGCTCATTGGCGTGATTTCCTGCCACGGACGGGTTGTCGACTGCATGCGATGAGCCTGCATGCGGCGCTGTATCGATACAGGCCGCGCCGCAGGCCCATGCAGTTACTGGCTAAACGCTGCCGCGACCGATTCGCCGAAGGCTTTCAGGCCTTCTTCGAGCTGGTCGGTCGGGGTGTTCACCGGTGGCATCAGCTTGATGATTTCGCCGTTCGGGCCGCAGCGGTCGACCAGCACACCCGCCTGCAGCACACGCTGCTGGGCATTCTTGGCGAATGCGACGTTGCCGCGACCGAAGTCGATGCCGGCGATCATGCCGCGACAGCGTGCGGAGGCGACGCCAGGAATTTCCGCGAAACCGGCGACCGCGCGCTCCATGGCCGCGCAGTTGGTGGCCAGCAACTTCAGGAACGACTCATCGCGCCAATAGCCGAGCGCGATCTGGGCCGTCAAGAAGGCCAGTTGGTTGCCGCGGAAGGTGCCGATGTGATCGCCGGGTTGCCATACATCGAGCCCGGCGCGAATCAATACGATCGCCATCGGCAGGCCGAAGCCGCCGATCGATTTGGCGCAGGTGATCAGGTCCGGCTCCACGCCTGAGCGCTCGAAGCCGAAGAAGTCACCGGTCCGACCGCAGCCGGCCTGGATCTCGTCACAGATGAGCAGCACGTCGTGATCGCTGGTCCACTTGCGCAAGCGCTGGAGCCAGTCGTTGGAGGCGGCATAGACGCCAGCCTGGATCTGCACGGACTCGACGATCACCGCCGCCGGCAATTCCGAGCCACTGCCCTGATCATTGGCCAGACGTTCGAGAAAGCCAATGCTGTCGAATTCACCGTAGGGGCTGTCTTCGTAGGGCACGAACACCACATCGGTACAAAGCCCAGGGCCGCGGCGAGTACGATTGCCGGTGACGGCCAGGGCACCGGCCGTCATGCCATGGTAAGCCCCGTAGAACGACACGATCTTGGTGCGTCCCGTCGCCTTGCGCGCCAGCTTCAACGCCGCCTCGACGGCATCGGCTCCGGTCGGGCCGGTGAACTGCACTTTGTAGTCCCAGCCGCGTGGCTTGAACAAGTCACGCTCGATCGCCTCCAGGAACTGGCGCTTGGTGGTGGTGTGCAGATCGAGGGCGTGGGTCACACCGTTGGACGACAGATACGCGATCAGGGCATCGCGCATGCGCGGTTCGTTGTGGCCATAGTTCAGGGCGCCGGCGCCGGCGAAGAAGTCCAGGTACTCGCGGCCGTCTTCACCACGGATCTTGCTGCCCTGAGCGGTATCGAACACCAGCGGCAAGTCACGGCAGTACATCCGCACGTTGGATTCGAGCCTCTCGAACGTTTCTATGTTGTTCATGCATTACCTCGTCAATTGATCTGGGCTACGTGGGTTTGGGGCGGTCAGTGCTTGAACATCACGTGGCGCACCACGGTGTAGTCTTCCAGCCCGTACATCGACAGGTCCTTGCCGTAGCCGGACAGCTTCACCCCGCCATGGGGCATTTCGCTCACCAGCATGAAGTGGGTGTTGACCCAGGTGCAGCCGTATTGCAGGCGAGCGGCCAGGCGATGGGCGCGACCGACATCGGCTGTCCACACCGATGACGCCAGGCCGTAGTCCGATTCGTTGGCCCATGCCAGTGCCTGGGCTTCGTCTTCGAATTGCGAAACCGTCACCACCGGGCCGAAGATTTCCCGGCACACCACCTCGTCCTCCTGCGTGGCGCCGGCCAGCACCGTCGGCTCGAAGAAGAACCCGCCACCCGCAGCGCGCTTGCCGCCGGTGACCACCTCGATGTGAGGCAGCTCCCTGGCGCGGTTGACGAAGCCCTCGACACGCTCCAGGTGCTCTTGGGTGATGAGCGGGCCCATCTCGGTCGTCGGGTCATCCTGGAGCCCGCACTTGATGCTGGACACGGCTTCGCCGAGCTTGCGCACGAACTCCGGGTAGACCGACTTCTGCACATAGAGACGGCAGGCAGCGGTGCAGTCCTGGCCGGCGTTGTAGAAGCCGAAGGCGCGAATGCCTTCAACGGCTGCATCGATGTCGGCATCGTCGAAGATCAACACCGGGGCCTTGCCGCCGAGCTCCATGTGCATCCGTTTGACGCTGTCGGCAGTGCCTTCGATGATGCGGCTGCCGGTGCGCACGGAGCCGGTCAGCGACACCATGCGCACCTGGGCGTGGCTGGTCAGTGGTTCACCGACCGAAGCGCCGCGGCCGTGGACGATGTTGACCACGCCGGCGGGGAAGATCTCGGCGAGCAGCTCGCCCAGCTTCAAAGTGCTCATCGGGGTGTGTTCCGAAGGTTTGAGCACGACGGTGTTGCCGCCGGCCAAGGCCGGACCGAGTTTCCATGCGGCCATCAACAGCGGGTAGTTCCACGGTGCGATGGAGGCGACTACGCCCACCGGGTCACGGCGGATCATCGAGGTGTGGCCCGGGATGTACTCCCCCGCCGCCGAGCCTTGCAGGCAGCGCACGGCGCCAGCAAAGAAACGGAACACGTCCGAGACGGCGGGTAGTTCGTCTTGCAGTACGGCGGTGAATGGCTTGCCGCAATTGTCCGCCTCCAGGCGAGCGAACACCGGCGCCTGGGCGTCGATCCTGTCAGCGAGTTTGAGCAGCAATGCCGAGCGGTCTTTGGGCGGCGTTTGGGACCACGCCTCAAACGCCGCATCTGCGCTTTGCACCGCGGCGTGAACCTGCGCGCGGCTCGCCTCGACGGTCTGCACCAGGACACTGCCCAGGGAAGGGTTGTACACGGCGAGGTCATCGCCTTCGCCGGCCACCAGGGCGCCATTGATCAGAAGTTTGGTTTGCATATCGATTCTCGCCGTTGAAAGGCACGCCAGAGGCCTGCCCCGTGGTTGTTGTCGGAGTGTTCGAATGAAGGGCGATCGCTACACCAGCGCGTCAGGTACCGGATAGCGGAAGAAGCTGGTCCGGCACGCCAGATAAACCGCACCCAGGCTGAGCCAGATACAACCCATGATCAGGGCGTCTTTATCCAGACTGGCGAGCATCCAGCCGGCCGTGACCAGGCCGATGAGTGGGAAGAGCACACCGCGCAGCAAGCCGGCCCCGTCCTTGACGCGGACATCGAACGTGAGGCGCAGCGCACACAGGTTGACTGCGGTGAAGGCGAGAAAAGCGCCGAAGTTCACCAGGGATGTGGCGGTGGCGATCGTCAGGCCAAAACCGGCGGTGCCAAAAATGCCGCAAAGCAGAATGTTGAAAACGGGCGTCTTGTAGCGAGGGTGCAATGCACCGAACAACTTGCGCGGCAGTTGGTTGTCCCGGCCGAGGGCATACAGCAGCCGACCCACGCTGGCCTGGAACGACATCCCCGCAGCGAAGTGAGCGATGATGATGCCCGCCAGGACCACGGCGAAGAACAGGTCGCCGCCGATCATGCGGGCGATCTCGAAGGCAGCCCCGTCTACAAGCTCGAACATGGGAGAGGGGTGCGCCAGGTGCATGAAATACGAAGAGCCGACATAGACCGAGCCGCCGATCAACGCGACCAGCAGGATGGCGCGCGGTAGCGTGCGGCCTGGATCATGGGTTTCCTCACTGAGCGTGGACAGTGCGTCGAAGCCCAGGAACGAATACGCGGCGATGGCGGCGCCGGCCATGCTGGTAGAGAAGGGCACGTCCTGATTGAAGAACGGCCTGGCCGACAGGAGTCCGCCAGGGCCGTTGACCGCGACGATGTAGTGCATGCACAGGCCGATGAACACGACGATGATGGCCAGTTGCGCGACCATCAACAGCACGTTGAAGCGGTTGGCGACCTGGATACCCAACACATTCAGCAGCGAGGTGGAGACGATGAACCCGGTGATCCACATCCACTGCGGCACTTCTGGAAACGCCATGTTGAGGTAACTGGCGCCGAGCAGCCAGATCAGCATCGGGATGAAGAAGTAATCGAGCAGGGCCGCCCAGCCCACCATGAAGCCGAGGTTGGCGCTCAGCATCTTGCGGGTGTAGGTGTAGGCCGAACCGGCGACCGGAAACACCTTGACCAGCCGGCCGTAGCTTAGCGCCGTGAACACCACGCCGGTCGCCGCGATGAGATAGGCCATCGCCGTGGTGTTCCCACTGGCCTGCGTGATCACGCCATAGGTGCCGAAGACGATCAACGGGGCCAGGAACGCCAGGCCGAACAGCAGCACCGAAAACGAGCCCAGGGTGCGCTTCAATGAAGCGCCAGGGATTGATCCGCTCATGACTGACAGCCCTCACGCGACGAAGTGGTAAGCAGTGGCGACGATTTCACGGTAGGTTTGCACGGACATCTCCTTGGCATTGCTGCCGTCGGAGAAGTTCTTCTTCGACTTTTCAGCGATGGCCAGGAAGTCTTCCTCACACACGCCTTTCACCTCGGCGAAGCGGGGAATACCCAGGTCCTTGCTCATCTGGAACAGGTAGCCGACAGCCGCCTCGGCGGCATCGACAGGCGAGAGGTTGGGGTCGATCCCCAACGCATAGGCGACCTGTGCGTGACGGGTGATATCGGCATCGCGGTTATGGCCGAACACAAACGGCAGGAAGATCGCATTGCCCACGCCGTGCGGCGTGTCGTACATGCCACCGATGGCTTCGGAGATGCAGTGCACGCTACCGACGTCCGCGTTGCCGAAGGCCATGCCGGCGATCAGGCTGGCCACCAGCATTTGCTCGCGGGCATGCAGGTTGCCAGGCTCCAGCACGGCAGGCTTGAGGTGTTGGCTGATGAGGCGGATGGCGTGCAGTGCGAGGCCGTCGCTGATCGGGTTCGACACGCGGCAGGTGTAGGCTTCGATGGCGTGGGTGAGGGCATCCATGCCGGTTGCGGCGGCAATCGGCGCGGGTAGCGTGTCGAGGATATGGGAGTCGAGCAGTGCCAAGACAGGGCCCACCCGGTAATCCTGAACGCTCATCTTGAAATGGCGGACCGTGTCGGTGATCACCGAGAAACAGGTCACCTCGCTGCCGGTGCCCGCGGTGGTCGGGATGGCGACGATAGGTGCAATGGCATGCTTAAGGGTGAAAGAACCCTCGTAGTCTTCGATCCGGCCCTCGTGGGTCAGCAGCAGACTGATGGCCTTGGCCGCGTCCATCGCGCTGCCGCCGCCAACGGCCAACAGGCCATCGATGCCTTTGCCGCGGTACAGTTGCGCCGCCTGGTTGATGTCCTCGCTGCGCGGGTTCGCTTTCACATCCGCGATTTCATCGAACGAAATGCCCGACTGTTCCAGGCTGGCATAGACGCTGGTCAACAGACCTGCCGCCTTCACCCCGGCATCGGTCACGATCAGGATGCGCGTCAGCCCGAGTTCCCGCAGATGTTCGCCCGTGCGCTCGCGCAGGCCAGGTTCCATCACGATTCTGGTGGGGAGTAAAAACTTGAATTCCATACATACCTCTTGCTCAGTTGTTGTCATTGTCGAAGGGCAGTGGAGGAGCATTGCGCCAGGCCGTGGTAGCAGCGCAGGCGTGTTTGAAGCTGGAATATTGTTATTTTGTGGGTGGGTGAATCGTGTTGCGCGAAGCCTCGTGGAATAAAAAGAGGGGCGGCCAAGCAACACGCCCCTAAAAGAGTGATTGCGCTAGCGCATGTGCCCTGCCAGCAGGGACAGCAGCGTGCCGGACAAGCAAGGCGGGAAGTCGTGTCCCATCCCGGGCAGCAGCACCAGGCTGGATCCACGGATCGCTGCCGCCGTGGCGTACCCGCCGCTGGTGGCGACCATGAGATCGTTGTCGCCATGGATGACCAGGGTGCGGCAACGAATCCGCTGCAGTTCCTGGGTGCGGTCGCCGGAATTGATGATTGCGCCGATCTGCCTGGCGGTGCCGATGTTGCCGGCCTCGCCACCGCCTCGTTCCCAGGCCGATAGGGCGTACTCCCGGAAGCCGGGCTCATTCCACTCGAGGGTCGAACCTATCAGGCGCATGATGTCCAGGTAGTCGCGAAGGCTTTCCTGCTCACTGCGCGGCGGGCGGCGCAGTAACTGCCGAATAGCCTTGAACGCGGGCTGACCTACGCGCAGTGATCCGGTGGTCGAGAAGATCGAAGTCAGGGTCCTGACCCGCTGTGGGAAACGGGCGGCGAGCGTCTGGGCAATCATGCCGCCCATCGACATTCCCACCACGTGCGCGGTTTCCAATTCCAAGCCGTTCATGAGGCCTATCACGTCAGTGGCCATGTCTCCCAGGTCATAGCCGGGGGTGCGCTTGCGCAAGAATTGCTGCATCGACGTGGGAGGCACGACGTTGGTGAAGAAAGACCGACCCGAGTCGCGGTTGTCCAGCGTGATGACGCGAAACCCTTGCTCGACAAGGCCGGCGATGATCGGCTGTGGCCAATAGATCAACTGCAACCCCAGCCCGACGATAAGGATGACCGCAGGCGCCGTTTCAGGCCCGTGGCTGCGATAGCAAAGGGTGCGCTTGCCTGGCAGTTCGCAGAAGCGATCGGTGCTCATTGACCGCTACCTTGTTGCTGCAGTTCGACCTGCGCGCGCAAGGGCGCGCTGGGTACCGAGGAGAACCCCAGGCACTTGTCGGCCACAGTGCCACGACGCAGGAGTTTGACGTCGCGGAAGTAATCCATCGACATCACCCAGGGCTCGCTGGGCCCCTGGCGCGGCATGCTGTCCAAGGCGCGTTGCACATAGCCGGCACCGAAATCCAGCAGAGGGCGGGTCTCGATCCCCTCTGGCGCCTGGGGCTCGCAGACGTTGTAGCCGTGGCTGTCCATGAAGCCCAGCAAGCGACAGAAGTGGTCGCACAGCAGGCAGACTTTCAGGGTCCAGGAGGAGTTGGTGTAGCCCACCGCGAACGCGAAGTTGGGTACACCGGAGAGCATCGTTCCTTTGTAGGCCAGGGTCTCACTCAGCACCACAGGCTTTTCATCCTTGTACAGGCTGATTCCTCCGAACATCTGCACATTCAGCCCTGTGGCTGTAATCACGATGTCTGCTTCCAACGTTTTGCCGGACTTCAGCAACACGCCGGATTCGGTGAAACGCTCGATATGGTCGGTGACGATGTCAGCCTTACCCATGCTTATCGCCTTGAACAGATCGCCTTCGGGAACCGTGCACAAGCGCTGATCCCAAGGGTTGTAGGGCGGATTGAAATGCACGTCGACCGGATAGTCTTTCGGCAGCTCCTTGCGCGTGAGCCACAGGAGCAGTTTGCGTGAGAGCTTGGGGAAGCGCTGGCAGAAAGCCCAGAAGGCCAGGGTAATCCTGGCGTTCTTGTAGCGCGTCAGGGAGTAAGCGGCCTGCTCGGGCAGGACCTTGCGCAGAAACGCCGCAACCGCATCATTGGCGGGCTGGTTGATAATGTAGGAAGGCGTACGCTGCAGCATCGTGATGCTGGAAACTTTATCCGCCATCGCCGGGATCAGGGTCACCGCTGTCGCGCCGCTGCCGATCACTACGACACGCTTGCCCGTGTAATCCAGGTTCTCCGGCCAGTGTTGCGGATGGACGATCTGTCCCTTGAACTGTTCGGTCCCCTCGAAGCGCGGGCTGAACCCTTGCTCGTACTGGTAGTATCCGCCCGCGCTGAACAGCCAGCGGCATTCGATGATGCGGACTTGCCCTGTATGACCGTCCTGCACCCGCACTGCCCACAAGCCTTTGTCCGATTGCCAGTTCGCCGAGACGACTTTCTGCTTGTACTGGATGAGAGACGCCAGCTCATACTCGTCGACCGCTTCACGCAGGTATTCGAGAATGTCTGCGGCGTCCGCCAGGGATTTCGCCTTGGTCCAGGGCTTGAAGTCGAAGCCGAAGGTGTACAGGTCCGAATCGGAACGGATGCCTGGATAGCGAAACAAGTCCCAGGTGCCGCCCATTCGTTCACGGGATTCGAGAATCGTAAACGTCTTGTGGCGCTGATGGCGGCGCAGATACGCGGCCGCGCCGATGCCAGACACACCGGCTCCCATGATCAATATATCGAGTGGCTCCACCGGAAGAGCAGTGTGCGAGGACATAGTGCCTCCTATTATTGTGTTATAGAGACTGATCTTATGACTTGATCATTTGACCATGATGATGGGATCGATAGGTCGAGGCAAGGTGCAAAATGCACCTCGAAGTAATTTATTTGGGACGATTTAAACTTTCCGCTCGCAAAGACGCTGACCTCCACCCGCTGTCGCTGAAGCCGTAATCAGGCGAGGGGAGTAGAAGCGGCTATCTGGGCTGCGTGACTTGGGAGGGGCATTTCACGCCAGGCGACTCAAGGACTTCGAGTCGCCATGAAAGCGGTTTGGCAAGAGATGCGCGCGGCAGGATGCGGCAGTTCGCCTGGCTATGAACTGAATCGTCGGATTGCCGTGTCACATCGGAGCACGGCACATCCGGATGGCGTCTCAGTAGCTGGCCACCAGCAGCTTGACCGCCTGGCAGGCGGTCTCGGTCTCAGCTTCCAGGCGCTCGGGATCGCCGTGGGCGGTCCAGGCGAGCAGCAAGCCATCGAAGAGGTTGATGAGCAGTCGACTGACGGTGATCAGTGCCGTCTGATCCAGCGCATCGCCAGTCGCCTTCTGGACGGCCTGCTGAGTCGCTTCGATAGAAACGGTATAGATCTTCGCTGCCATTTCCGGGTCGTTGCGCAGGTTCCAGAAGAAGAGTTCGAACTGGGTGATGGCCCGTTCGGGATGTGCGATGAACCATTTGACCAACTGGCGCAGCATTTCCCCGACCGATTCCGCGAGGTTGGCGCCTGCCGGAGGATGCAGCAGCGATTGCTGCGGCATGTTGATCAGGGACTCGTAGACCGCATAGAACAACTCTTCCTTGGTGTGAAAAACATAATGCAGCGAGGCCAGCGGCGAACCTGCCGCCGCCGCGATGCGTCGCGTCGTGGCGTTGGCTACGCCGTGTTCCGCGATCACCTTGATGGTCGCTTCAATGAAATCCTGCCTGCGCTCTTCCGCGCCTATCCGAGCCATTCAGCGTTCTCCCCTTTCGGCGTTGCACCCTCCGCCGGGTCCGGCGTCGGCGGTGACGAATGCTATCGCAAAGTCTTTTCCCGATCCACGAGATGAGCCGATGAACCCCATTCCTTTCGCGGGGCCGCAGCCGGTGTCAGGAGGGAGGTTGAACGCCGGATCTCACCTTGACGGACGTCGCGACGGTGCCGTTGGAAAATTTAAGATCAAACGACTTGATCAAATGACCATATTCATGAATCATGACCTCGCCGAGCAGCTGATACCCGGCCTTGGTAGCGCTAGAAGCGGGGCAGTGGTGATTGGCGCCCGGTCGGACGAGCCGGTTGCCCAGGCTCGTTGGATAGAACAATGATAAAACCAGACAGGTAGAAGGCAGATGGATACACGAAAACTCTCGACAGTCAGCGGTGATGCGTCGGTCGAACAGGTGGTGGAAATCATTCGGCGCGACGGCGGGGTCATCATTGCCGATTTCGTCTCGCCGGAGACGCTCAAGTGCCTCACCGAAGAGCTGGACACCTACCTCAATGCCACGCCTTGCGGAGAGGACCCTTATTTCGCAGGCACGCAAACCCGGCGTGTCGCTCGCATCATCGGGCGAAGCGATACGGCAGTGCAGGTTGCACTAAACCCGTTGTTCCTCGGGGCAGCGAAGCAGATCCTGCAGACACCTACCCATGTCTGGGTGGGCAGCGACCGCATCGAGATGGCGCCTGACATCCAACTCAGTATTACCCAGGCCATTCAGATCGGGCCGGGGCAAGGCCTCCAGCCGCTGCACCGCGACGATGCCACCTCGCTGTGGCGACATCCGCAGTTCGGGCGCGAGGCCCGCCTGCAAATCATGCTGGCCATCTCGGACTTCACCGAACAGAACGGTGCCACGCGCGTTATTCCGGGCAGTCACCAATGGGATGACGAGCGCATGCCGACCCAGGAAGAAACCATCGCCGCCGAGATGAAGGCTGGCTCTGCGCTGCTGTGGCTGGGGTCGGTCTATCACGGCGGTGGCGCCAATACCACGTCGTCCCCTCGTACTGGCCTGACCATGGCGTACGACTTGGCCATCCTGCGCCTCGAAGAAAATCACTTCCTGTCCATTCCCATTGAGCGGGTGCGCCAGCTCCCCGCAGAAATGCAACGCCTGCTGGGCTGGAGTGTGAGCTCCACGTTGCTGGGCTGGGTGGAGATCGATGGCCAGATGCGAGACCCGCAAGCGCTCTTGGACATGCCTGCTTTTTCCGAGCCGGGAAAAGGGTTCTGACATCTTGAGCTGCCATGAAGCGACCCATGTTGGGTGCAACGCTTCATGGAAATATCACTCAGCCCGCAGTGGTTGGAGTTGTTGAAATTTCGCAGCGGCATGGATGGGGGACTCTGTTTTCAGAGTTCGTGCAGTCTGCCGCGTATTGAATTCTGCCCGACAGGGCACAACCAAGGAGACAGTACATGGCGTACTCAATCGAATCGAAAGTGGGTGAGTTGCTGGACAACGTCAATACAAGCCAAGTCCTCGAAAAACACTTGCCCGGTATCAATAAACATCCGCAGATCGGCATGGTCCGGGGTTTTGCTTTGGTAACCGCGGCGAAATATTCCGGCGGGCTGATTTCTCAAGACGCGCTAGACAAAATTGATAGCGACCTGAGGTCTTTGGCCAGCTGATTACGGCAGGGATTCTGACCTGCTCGTACAAGCGCAATGACTGACGCAGGTCAAATAACTCAGCACGCACGCTAATCAGACGTTTGTCTTACGGACAAGTGCAGAACAACGACGCGACCTTATTGACAGAGGCTGTTATCGTGGAACTTATAGAAGTGAGTGTCCTGGCCGCCTGTGTGCTGCTAATGAGCTGCGGTCTATATTATGGGGTGGCATTCATCAGGCGAAGAAACTATCTGATTGGCGGAGAGTTTCTGATCGTAGGAATATCGGCAACGAATTTCATGGTTTTTATCGTTACGGGGTGGTTGGCTAATTATAATGTCGCCATGTATCTCGATGCCTTTTCCAGAGGAATTGGAATTCCTATTATTGCAACGCTTGGTTTGATGGCCGTAACGCATAGTTACAAGCCTTCCGTGACGAGTGACATCATATTGTTCTTGGCTGGTTTTGCGGTCGCAGCCGTTTACTTCCTATCCAGTTCATTCAAAGCGCTTCTCCCATATTTTTACGTGGTGATGTGGTTGGCTTACACGGCGTACCTGGCTTATTTTGTTTGGCTACTGGTCCGGGCCAGAGAGCTTGTGCATGCGTTTGCCACTACCCTGAGTGGTGTGGCTGGACTGACGATAGCCTTGCGATATGATTTCTTTCCAATTCCGGGTGACGACACAAAGATGGTATTCATGACCTTTGCTTTCTTGACATGGTCGTACTCGATTGCTCAGTCGTTTTATGCTTATGGTGCACTTCAGCGTTCTAGAAACAACTCAACTGAGGCATTGCTTGTCTGTCGTTAGATCAAGCAGAGGGGCTACGTATCAAGGTGTTTCGTTGATCTAAAACTCCAAGTCGGGCCCTGGCCCTGCTTCTTTACCGCCTCCAGGGGCGGTTTTTTTATTGGAAATGATGATCCATTTTCATGATTGGCACATGCAGTGAAAAAGTTAAACCTGTCGCAGCAAGTTCGACGAATTGTCAGGGGCGCGGATAACTAACCGGCGCGCCATGGAAGGGCAATTAGGGGTAACACCTGTTCCTTTACTTCCCATTAACTTAAAAATACTGACTGAACTTAAATCGCTACTAGCGACTAACTAACTGATTTATCTGACTTAATCACCCTAAGAGAACTTCTGGCATGTCGCTTGCTTTGTGATCACCTGACATGGTCAGTTGATCATGTCAGGTGATCAGCTTGCGGTAGGCGCCACTTTCCATGGGAAGGTCGGGTAGCCAGTGCAGGCCCTTTGTTCGAGGAGCCTCTAATGAAAGAAGTATCTACATGGCAGGAAGTCGACGTGCCCGCCCGCCGTATTTTCAGGCAGCTGCTGGCTACATTCGCGGTATCGACCGCGATCTGTTCGGCACAGGCTGCGCCCCAGGGGACCGAAGCGTTGGGTTCGAAGCTGACGCCGCTGGGCGGCGAGGTGGCCGCAAATTCAAGCGGCAATATCCCGGCCTGGAGAACTCCGGAGCCGCAAGGGGAGGGTTGGAGCTATGGACAGGTGCGCGGTGAGCATTGGAAGTTCAAGGGCGACAAACCCCTCTACAGTATCGACTCAAGCACTGTGGCGCAGCACGCGAGCCAACTGTCCCCAGCTCAGCTCGAACTGTTCAAGAAAATCCCGGGTTACCGCATGGACGTCTACCCAACCCGCCGAACCTGCGGCGTACCGGATTTCGTAGCTGAGAATACTCGGCAGAACGTTGGTTTCGCCAAGCTCGACGCCACCGGGCTTGCTCTCGAAGAGGCCCATGTCCCAGGCATCCCGTTTCCTCTCCCGACCACCGGCGCGCAGGTCATGTGGAACATGAAAATGCGCTACCGCGGTGTAGGTGTCGAAATTCCGAAAAGCATCTCAGGAATTTCGCCGCGCAAAGGGGGGGAATGGTTGCGCCAGTCGACCGACACCTTCTTTTTCACGCCGTGGGGAAAGAAAGGCAATGCACTGTTTTCGTCCGTTGGCCGTCTGGAGAACGCGACGTTCTCCAGTTACCAGGAGCCAGCGGCGCTGGCCGGCCAGGCTGGGGTGCAGACATCGGTAGCCGGCGAGCAGGCCACGACGTTCTACTACTTTCCCGGTCAGCGCCGGGTGAGGCGCATGCCGTCTTATTCCTACGACGCTCCGCAGATCGGGCTCGACAACCAGTACACCGTCGACGAAGCGAATGTCTTCTTCGGCGCCATGGACCGCTTCGATTGGAAACTGATCGGCAAGCAGGAACTGCTGGTGCCATACAACGCCTTTGGTGCCTATGACACCACAGCCAAGGTGGAAACCTTCGCCGGCAACGATTCCATCGCGCCGCAATCGCGTCGCTATGAACTGCATCGCGTCTGGGTCGTCGAGGCCAATGTTCGCCAGGGCATGCGCCACCAGGCGCCCAAGCGCCTGTTCTACGTCGACGAGGACAGCTGGAACCCGTTGTTGGCCGTTGACTATGACAAGCAGGGGCAGATCTGGAAAGTACGTGAAGGGTTCTCGATCCCCGTATACGAGACCGGTGCGTGCGACGTGCAGGCGCAGGTCCAGTACAACCTGGTCGATAGCCGTTACCTCTTCGACATGACCACCATCGGCGCGGGCAAGAACGATATCCGCTGGCTCACCGAAGACAGCGGCAACCCTCGCCTGAAACGCGACTTCTTCACCTCTGACAACCTGCGTGCCATCAGCGAGCGTTAAGCCCACGCCAGATCGAGAGGCAACATGAAAAAAATAATATCTAAAGCGTCAGGCCTTGCCATCGTGTGCGCAACCCCGCTGGCAATGGGGTTCACATTTGAAACCGAAACCCTCAATGGCTCCTTCGACTCCACGATCAGCGCTGGCTTGGGTGTGCGCACCGAGTCGCGGGGCTGCAACCTGATCAACCAGGGGCCAACCGGGCACAACGTACCCTCCGGCTGTCTGGCGCAAAGCTCCGGCGTGGCTGACCAGGGCGATCTGAACTACGACCGCGGCGACCTGTTCACCAACTATCTCAAGGGTACCCATGAGCTGTTGCTGAAGATGCCCGAAGACGTCACCTTCATGGCTCGTGGCACCTGGATCCGCGATTTCGCCGCCACCGATACCACCGGCACGCTGTCGTTCAACACCCCTGAGCGCGTAGGCGGCAACGGGTTGAGTGACGACGCGCGCGAGGACCTCGCCTTCAAGGCTCGTCTGCTGGACCTGTGGGTGAGCAAAGGTTTCGACGTGGGCGAGCAGCGGGTGCGAGCACGCTTGGGTAACCAAGTGATCAACTGGGGCGAAAGCCTGTTCGTGGCCGGCGGTATCAACAATACCAACGCCTACGACTACCAGGCCTTGGCGCGCCCCGGTGTGCAGCTCAAGGAGGCCGTGTTGCCGGCACCGATGCTCAGTGTCGCTTCGGGCCTGGGTTCGGGCGTCAATGTCGAGGCTTACTATCAGTTCCGCTGGAACAAGAGCGAGTTGCCGCCGGTGGGCAGCTATTGGTCCACCAACAACGCGCTGGGTGAGGGCAGGGGGGACTACGGGTTCTCCGAGAAGCAAGCCCGCGACAGCGGCCAGTGGGGTCTTTCGCTACGCTGGCAACCGGAGGACAGCGACATCAACTACGGTCTCTACGTGATGCGTTATCACGACAAGTTGCCGTCATTGCGCGTCGCCATTCTTGACCCGAATACCTTCGCCGCGGCCCCGACCTGGGAATATCAGGAAGACCGGATGATGTATGGCATCAGCGCGAACATGCCGGTCGGTGACTGGGCTGTCGGTACGGAGCTTTCGTACCGACCGAAGGACTCCGTCATGCTCAACCCGGCCATCGACCTGTGCTCCGGCAATGGCGGCAAATGCTGGAAAGACGAAAAGAAATTCCAGTGGCACCTCACCGGCCTTTACAGCTTCACGCCTTCGAACTCCCCGGAGTTCCTCGATTTCACCGCAGCCAGCACGGGCACTTTGCTGACCGAGTTGGTGGTCATCAAGTACCCAGGGCTGCATGACAAGGTCAATGGCGAGCCGCTCGCCGCAGGGCTCAATACCTGGCAACTGGACCCCGCGACAGCGCCCAAACCTCGGGGCGACAAGACCTCATCAGGTATCAACCTCGATTTCAGCCTGACCTATGACGGCACCTTGCTGCCAGGGTGGCAGGTCACCCCAGGTGCCTTCTATTCGCGCTCCCTGGGAGGCAGAACGCCGAACCTCAGCGCCACCTTCACCGAGGACGCGAGCAGCATGAATCTCTACCTGAATTTCGTACGAAACCCAGCCAGTTGGCAGGTTTCCCTCAACTACGCAAAGTTCATGGGTGGCGATACGCCTTATGACCAGCTGTATCGTGACCGCGATTATGTCGGCATCGCGATCTCCCGCACCTTGTGAGGCCTGCCGTGAACGGTTCTGTAAAACTATCTGAAGCCCCGGCACGTGGCCTGTTGTCACGCGTCGAGGGTGTGTTGTTCGGGCATCGTAGGCTGGTGCTGGCGAGCCTGGCGGTGTTCACGTTGTTCATGGGCTGGTTCGCCGTGCAACTGCGCATGGATGCCGGTTTCGAAAAGCAATTGCCGGTCGGCCACGAATACATCAAGACATTCGAGGCCTACCGCAACGACCTGATGGGGGCGAACCGCCTGACTCTAGTGGTCAAGGCCCGACAGGGCGATATCTGGAACGCCGCAGGGTTGAAGCGCCTGTATGACGTCACCCAGGCGTTGACCTTCCTGCCGGGCGTGTCGCGCAGCAGTGTGCGTTCTCTGTGGACACCCAATGCCTTCGTCAATGAAATCACCGAAGAAGGTTTTCGCGCCGATCCGCTGGTACCGGGTACGGTTTCCCCGGAGCACCTGGACGACCAGACCATCGCGACGATTGCCGACTCCACAGCCCAGGGCGGCTTCATCGGCACGCTGGTTTCTCGTGATCAGCGCAGCGCGATGATCACGGTAGAGCTCAATGAGTTCGATGCCAATGGCGACCATCTGGACTATGTCGCGTTCAACCACAGGCTGGAGAAGGAGATCCGCCAGCAATTCGAGGATGACGCATTCGAAATCCAGATCATCGGGTTCGCCAAGCAGATCGGCGACATCGCAGACGGCGCTTCAGCCGTGCTGGAGTTCTGTTTGCTGGCGCTGCTGCTGACGGCGGGAGCGGTGTACTGGTATTGCCACTCGCTGCGCTTCACTTTGCTGGCGCTGGTCTGTTCGCTGGCCTCGCTGGTCTGGCAGTTCGGCAGTCTGCGCCTGTTGGGGTACGGCCTGGACCCGCTGGCGGTCCTGGTGCCCTTCCTGGTTTTCGCTATCGGGGTCTCCCATGGCGTGCAGCAAATCAACTTCATCGTTCGCGAGATCGCGATCGGCAAGAGCGCCGAAGCGGCGGCGCGCTCAAGCTTCACCGGCTTGCTGATCCCTGGAACCCTGGCGCTGGTGACCGCATTGGTTTCCTTCGTGACGCTGCTGTTGATCCCGATTCCGATGGTGCAGGAGCTAGCAATCACTGCATCCCTTGGCGTCGCCTACAAGATCGTCACCAACCTGGTGATGCTGCCGTTGATGGCGTCTTTGCTGCGCGTGGATGACAAGTACGCGGCCGCGCAGGAAGTTTCCCGACAGCGCCGGTCCCGCTGGCTACGAGGCCTGGCTCGTCTCGCCGAACCGCGCAGGGCGCAGTGGGTGCTGGGCGTGGCCCTGGTGGTCTTTCTGGTCGCGTTCTGGCAAAGCCATGACCGCGTCGTTGGCACGCTGCAGGCGGGTGCGCCAGAGTTGCGCGAAGACTCGCGCTTCAATCGCGACGCCGTCGCCATCGCCAGCAACTACGACATCGGTCTGGACTGGCTCAGCGTGGTGTTCGAAGTCAATCGAGATACCGCTGGGCAAGACAGTCAAGTGGCCTGTGAGGATGTTGCCCTGGGCCAATACCAGGATCGCTTCGTGTGGGCGATGCAGGGGGTGCCCGGCGTCCTCTCGGTCGCGTCCTTCTCCACCACCATGCGCCAGTTCAACGAGGGCTACAACGAAGGCAACCCGAAGATGGCGGCCGTACCCATTGACCCGATGAACTACGCCGCGCTGGCCACCGAGGTTGCGCGCACGCCCGGGCTGATGCGTACCGACTGCAGCATGTCGGCCGTGCACCTGTACCTGGCCGATCATAAGGCGACGACCATCAACAGGGTGGTGGAAGCCGCCAAGGCGCTGCGCAGCGAGTATCCGATGCCGGGCATTTCGGTTCGCCTCGCCTCAGGCAATGCTGGTGTCCTGGCCGCCATCAACGAAGAGGTGGAAAAAAGCGAAACCCCGATGCTGCTTTACGTCTATGCCGCCATCGCACTGCTGGTTTTCGCTGTGTATCGCGATTGGCGAGCGGTCCTGGTGTGCTGCCTGCCATTGACCATCGGTACGTTCATTGGCTACTGGTTCATGAAGGAACTGCAGATCGGCCTGACCATTGCCACCTTGCCGGTGATGGTGCTGGCGGTGGGCATTGGCGTCGATTACGCCTTCTACATCTACAACCGTCTGCAGTTGCACCAGGCCCATGGTCAGTCGATCACCAAGGCCGTCGAGTACGCGTTGCTGGAGGTGGGCGTCGCGACCATTTTCACCGCCATCACCCTGGCAGTCGGCGTTGCCACGTGGGCGTTCTCGGAGCTCAAGTTCCAGGCCGACATGGGCAAGCTGCTGGCCTTCATGTTCATCGTCAACATGGTCATGGCCATGACTGTGCTGCCCGCTTTCGCCGTCTGGCTGGAGCGGGTGTTCCCGCGCAAGCGCCCCGTGCGCCTGATCGGCGCGCTGCTGCACTGAGGAGACAAGCATGAAATTGAGGATTTCATTTACCGCGGCCTTACTCGCTGCCGCATTGCCGTTAATATCTGTCCGTGCTGCGCCGTTGCAAGCAGTGCCGGCCGCACAGGTGAGCAACGCCACGCAGGCCACCGTCCTGGCCGCTGGTTGGGCCGGGGAACGCATGGTTGGCGTTGGCGACCACGGTGTTGTGTTGCTGTCCGATGACCAGGGCAAACAATGGCGCCAGGCACGCTCGGTACCGCTGTCCACTCCGTTGACGGGGGTGTCGTTCGTGGACGCCAGGCGCGGGTGGGCGGTAGGTCACTGGGGCGCGATCCTGGCTACTACCGATGGCGGAGAATCCTGGCAGATCCAGCGGCTGTCCACCGAAGAAGACCGGCCCCTGTTCGCCGTGCACTTTTTCAATGCCCGGCAGGGCGTTGCGGTAGGCCTCTGGTCGTTGGTGCTGACCACCGAAGATGGGGGCCGGACGTGGGCCGAGCAGGCGGTTCACGCACCGCCCGGGGCCACGCGGGCCGACCTTAACCTGATAGGGCTGTTTGCCGACGGCCGCGGCACGCTTTACGCCACCGCCGAGCATGGGCAGGTGCTGCGTTCCGACGACCACGGGAAAAACTGGCGTTACCTGGACACCGGTTACGAAGGCACCCTGTGGTCGGGCGCGGTACTGGCCGATGGACGTCTGCTGCTGGGTGGCCAGCGTGGCACCCTGTTGCAGGGCTCTGCCGATGGCAAGCGTTTTCGCAGAGTACCCACTCAAAGCAAGGGCTCTGTCACTGCCGTCGCGGTAGCGGGCGCTCAAGTGCTGGCGGTCGGCCTGGACGGGTTCAGGGTTCAGAGCAGTGATGGTGGGCACAGTTTCGAGCAAATGCAGTCGGCTGACGGCCTCTCGCTGACGGCGGCGCTGTTCAACGCCGATGGCATACCGGTTCTGTTTTCACGTCGTGGGGTCATGCCCCATCCAGAATGAAGGGCTGGCCGGGAGGTGTCTACCGGCCATCGGCCCAGAGGCCAAGCATCGCAAACCGATGCCTGGCCTCCTTGCCTGGCTGGGCATTTGAGTGATCGTCGCACCTTCAGGTAGACAAGCCAGCGGGGGAGTTTTCTAGAGTTGGAGGTAGTCTGCGAGGTCGGCGTAGTTATGTTGCCACAGGCCCGGGCTGCCATTGGGGTACTGAGAGCGGAAGCCGAGGATCTTCTGAACGCGTGGAGCGAGCGTCCTGACCAGCTCGAGCGGCACGATCAACGGGTAGGCTTCTTCAGGCGTGATGATCGAAGCCTGCATCGGTATGGTCAGCCCGCGACGGTAGTCGTCAGCGGTCACGTTGGCCCCGCCACCGTGAACGACTTTCCCGCCGAACAGCAAGGCATCCCCTGCTTTCAGCAGGGCAGGGATCGTCATCTCCGGCGTGCCCACATCGTCGAAGTTTTCCCAATCCTGGCTTCCAGGGATCAGGCGCGTGGCGCCGTTTTCCTCGGTGAAATCGGTGAGCGCCAGCATCAGGTTGGTGATGGCGCGTGGCGCGTGTCTGTTCATGGCCACGAACGGTTGGTACTGCGCCATGTCACGGTGCAGCATTTGCGCTTTGTTGCCCGGGCCGATCTCGATCAACTGGGCCGTGGTCAGCCACCAGTCACCGCATTCGGGGGCGTACAGCACGTTCCCCAATTCGTGAAAGAGGTCATCATCAAGGATTTCCTCACGAAAAGTCTTGCTGTGGGTGACGAGGTTGGTCAGCCGTTTGGTTTGATGGCCATGGAACTCGGCGATCAGCTCGTGCTCGTGCTTGGAGCCGGCATCGAGCGCGGCCAGGGGGGCGTCCAGTTCATGGTTGATCCGTTCGACTTGTTCGAGGGTCATGAAGTTGCGGATGATGACCGCACCTGCTCCGTCGCTCAGTTGCGCAATCTCTTGCGCTGAAGTCGAGCGGGTTACAACGGGCAGGCTGGGTAAGGTATCGCGAGAGGCTGACATTGAAGCACTCCAGATTGAAAGAACGGTTGGCGCAGGCGGGTTGATGTCTGTTCAACGGGCATCGGCGAGCAGGCCCGCTTGCACTGCGCTAAACCCAAAAAAGAACACGGAGCGTCACGGTGCCCCCTTGTATTTTTTGTTCAGGCAGTGAGTTCATGCTAGGTTTCCCCTGACCTTGCGCCAAGGTACGAACTGCACCATTTTCCCTGGATTTTTTGAGTGATTTGCACCGCCCATGACCAGTACGCCAACCCCTTGGCCGCACCCCTCGGAAGCCGTTCGTGAGCTCCTGCGCAAAGGCGCCGAGCTCGCTCAGACACTGCCGTCGGAGTGGGTCGAGCGCCTCAACCAGGCGCTTTTCTCCTCACCGGAAGATGCCAGGCTGCTGGAGGATCCTGTCATTCTCGCGGCGTGCCGACGCGCCAACCGGGCAGAGTTGCTGCACTGGGCGAACGCCAATCTGCAGCGCCCTGGAGAGCCGGTACAGCCCTACGTCTCGGCCGACATGGTGGACACGGCCAGGGAGCTCGCCCGCAGAGGGCTGTCCGAGTTGTTGATGAATGTCGCGAGGTCGACACAGAACACTGCCTGGGAGCTGTGGATGAAGATGGCTTTCAAAATGACCCGGGATCCGGTGGTGCTCGAGGAATTCCTGGACGTGTCGTCGCGGTCGATTGCCGAATTCATCGACGGCAACATGCGGCTGGTGACGCAGATTATCCGGGAAGAAAAGAGCGTTCAGGCCTGTGATGACCACGTCGACAAACGGAGCTTGGTCAATCGGCTGCTCGATGGCAGAGAGGTGGATACCGAGCACTTCGGTAGACGCCTGGGCTACAGCGTTTCCCAGAAACACTTTGCCTACCTCGTCTGGAGCGAGACCCCGGATGCCGACATCCGGAATCTGGAGGATATGGCGCGCGCCCTGGCTCGCCTCACTGGATCGACGTCGCCCCTTATCGTATCGGCAGGGCCCGCCACCTTGTGGGTTTGGTGCAGCGCGGCAAAGCCGCTGGACGTGAACAAACTGCGCGACGTCTCGAACCAGTATCCAGAACACCGCGCGTCGGCAGGATCTTTGGCAGCGGGGCCCAACGGTTTTCGAAAGTCACATCTTGAAGCTCTGGCAACCCAGCGACTCATGGGGAGGCTTGCTGGAGCGCCCGCCGTCGCCACCATAGACCAGGTCAGGATGATGTCACTGATCACGCAAGACGCCCGCGCGTCCAAAGAATTCGTTGTCAGCACCCTGGGCCGCTTGGCGACGCAGTCCTGGGTATTACAGCAGTCGTTACATGCATTCCTGGCCCATGGTTGCAACATCACCCAGACCGCTGAAGCGCTGGGGACCCATCGCAATACGCTGCTGCGCAGGCTTGAGCGCGCTCAGGATCTGTTGCCGGTTCCGTTTGCCGACTACCGGATCCAAATAGCCGTGGCACTTGAGCTGGTGATTTGGAACACTCCGTTTGATCGCGACGGTGAAACTAAAGGCAGGGGCCAAGTCACTCAGCCGCAAATATAGGCGAGTCGCAGGTAGCCGACGCCGGCCGTCAAAACCATTTCTGACAAGAATGTCAGGAAGCAGTCAGCCTCCAGACACTTTGCCTGTCTAAACTCTGTAGGTTGCCCCCGCGTCCACAGAGGAACCACTTGATGCGTCTGCTCATTGTCGAGGATGAAGAAAAGACGTCCTCCTATGTCCATCGTGGCTTGAGCGAGCTTGGCTACATTGTCGATGTCGCGACCAATGGCATTGATGGCCTGCACTATGCGGTGGAGATGGATTACGACGTGGTGATCCTCGATGTCATGCTGCCAGGCAAGGACGGCTATGGCGTTTTGCAGGGGCTGCGCCTGCACAAGAAAACCCCGGTGATCATGTTGTCGGCCAGGGGCACGGTGGATGATCGTGTCCGGGGACTGCGAGAGGGCGCCGATGACTACCTGGCCAAACCTTTTTCCTTTGCCGAGCTGGTCGCGCGGGTCCAGGCCCTGATCCGACGTCGTGCCGATGACGCTGCCGACCCGACCCACCTGCGCATCGACGACCTGGAGGTCGACCTGCAAGCACGCAAGGTGACACGGGGCGGGGTGCGGCTGGACCTGACAGCCAAGGAGTTCTGTCTGTTGAGCCTGCTGGCACGGCACCAGGGGGAAATTCTTTCCAAGTTGATGATTGCCGAACAGGTCTGGGACATGAATTTCGACAGCGACGCCAACGTGGTCGAGGTTGCGATCAAGCGCGTGCGAGCCAAGGTCGATGTGCCGTATCCGCGCAAACTGCTGCATACCGTCCGCGGCATGGGCTATGTGTTGGAGAGTCGTGACGCCAACGACAGGCCGGTCGGTGCGCAGTGATGAAAGGATCGATTGCCAAGCGGCTTGCCCTGATGTTTGCGCTAGCGGTCACGCTCATCACCGCTGTCAGCGCGACGCTGTTGCGCTGTTCCTTGAAACAATCGCTCGAAGACCAGATGCAGAACGAGCTGATCCTGCGTCATTCCGTACTCGATCCGGTGCTCGCAAAATATGATTCGCCGCAATTCTGGATCGGCTTGCGCCAGAAGCTCGACGGGCTGACGCCCGCAGACGAGCGGGTGCGCTATTGGGTGCTGGTTGACGACCCCGCCTACAGTTATGGCGGGGCGATGCCGGACGGCAAGGATTGGTCCAAGCGCCCGGATGGTTTTTCCACCGTCGAAGTACCTGATCGGGATCGGCCCCTGATGCTGATGATCAAGACCATCACGGCCATGGGCAGCCGGCCGGAGTTACGTTTTATCGTCGGGCTCGATTCGACCCCGTTCATGAAGACCCTGGACCATTTCACCAAGATCCTGGTCCTGACCTCGGCCCTGGGCGTCGTGCTGGTCGCTCTGTTGGGCTACTGGATCGCGCGTTTTGGCCTGGGGCCGGTCAGGCGCCTGAGCCGTCAGGCCAACAGCCTGCCACCGGGAGATTCCAAGCAGCGACTGGACACCGAGGCGCTGCCCGGCGAATTGCAAGAATTGGCGGTGTCGTTCAATGGTGCCTTGGCTCGCCAGGAAGCGGCCTGGTGCCAGCTCGAAGGTTTCAATGCCAATGTGGCCCATGAGCTGCGAACGCCACTGACCAACCTGATCGGCCAGACTCAGGTCGCGTTGGCCCATGGGCGGGACGTGAACGAGCTTCAGGATCTGTTGCAGTCCAACCTCGAAGAGCTGGAGCGGATGGGCACTATCGTCAACGACATGCTGTTCCTGGCGGGCGCCGAAAGCGGCCAGCGCGCAACCGAGCTGAGTGATGTCTCGCTGAACGAAGAGGCGTCGAAGACGGTTGAATATCTGGAGCCGGTCCTGCATGACAAGCAACTGAGCGTAGTGATCCAAGGCGACATGCACATGTGCATCGACCGTCGCCTTTTCCACCGTTCCCTGGCGAACCTGATACAGAACGCGGCGCGATACGCGGTGCCGAGCAGCACGATAACCGTGAGCCTGGTCAGCCACGGCATGCAGGCCGAGGTCAGCGTATCCAACGCTGGCGAGCCGATTGATAACGTGCACCTGGAACGCTTGTTCGAGCGTTTCTATCGTGCCGACGCCGCCCGTGCACGAAGTGATGCGCACCATGGCCTGGGGCTCTCCATTGTGCGGGCGGTGGCCTCCATGCACGGTGGCCGGGTGTTCGCCCACAGCAGGGACGGCCTCAATACCTTCGGTTTCTCCCTGACAAGCCAGGCAGCGCGCTAGCCGCCACACCCTCGATTTGCGCTGTTGCATTCAGCGCAAGCCGGTGTTTCTCCAGTGCCGGCCTTTGACATGTTCCTGTCAGTCGGCAGTCACCTTGACGTCAGTGTCCTGCTCCTAGAGTGCTACCACCATCTCGGTAAAGGCAGTCGTGGAGTCTCACCATGAATATCCAGAATGTATCGGTCGCCAGTCTGCTGGCAGTCATCACTTTGAGCGGTTCACCTCTGTTTGCCAAAGAACAAACGCAACCACCGGCTTACGAGTACGGCATGCCGCTGGACGTCGCCCAGGCCATTCGTATCGAGGCGCCGCAATCGCCCGTTTGCGAAGTGGTGCCGGCAACGATGACCTACGTGGATACGCACGGCGAAATCCGCCGGGTCAGCTTCCTGCAACTGTCTGATGCATGCGCCATCCAGTGAGCGCTGGCCGTATCGGTTCCATCTTCAAATAGAGAGCACTCAACCATGTGGAATACAACAACAAGCTTTTACGCATTCGATTTCAAGAACCTCACGAGTCCGCTGCTCAGGCTGGCGCGAGCGCTGGCCGCCGGCGTCGCGTTGCTCAGCGCCGTGAGCGTCGACGCTTCGGCCCGGGTTGCCCCGAAACCCGACTGGTCGACCGACGATATTCCGTCCCAGAACGGCAGGATCGTCCTGATTACCGGCGGCACCAGCGGCATGGGGTATGAGGATGCGCTGGCGCTGGCGCGGGCCGGCGCCGAAGTGATTATCGCGGCACGCAATCCTGAACGCGGAGCCGAAGCCATCGCCCGTATTCGACAGGCGGTGCCTGACGCCAAGGTGCGCTTCGAGGCCGTGGACCTGGCCAACCTTTCATCCGTACGCGGCTTGGCCCAGCGCCTCAACCAGACGCTGCCGCGCCTGGACGTGTTGATCAACAATGCCGCCATCATGGCGCCGCCGGAACGCGGCACCTCGGCGGACGGTTACGAACTCCAACTGGCGACCAATTACCTGGGGCATTTCGCATTGACCGGCTTGCTGGTGCCGCTCTTGCGCCAGAGCGAGGATGCGCGGGTGGTGAGTCTCTCAAGCATTGCCGCGGCGCGTGGCACGGTGAATTTCGATGACCTGCAGTTCGAGCAGAAGTACGACCCTTATGCGGCCTACGCGCAATCGAAACTGGCCATCCTGCAGTGGGCCTTTGCATTGCAACGGCGCAGCGATGCCCAACAGTGGGGCATTCGCAGCGTTGCCGCGCATCCGGGTGTAGCGGTCACCGAGTTGATTGCGCGAGGTCCGGGCCTCAACAGTGAGTTCGGCCAACGCTGGGCAAAGGACCGCGACGTGTACCACTCGGCGGCGCAAGGGGCGTTGCCCACGTTATATGCCGCCACCGCACCGCAAGCCAACGGTGGAGCCTATTACGGCCCGACCGGAGACGAGGAAAAACGCGGTCCGCTGGGCTTGGCCAAGACGCCAGCCGCGGCGACCAACCAGACGGATGCCGAGCGGCTCTGGGCCGTCTCTGAACGGCTGACCGGCATCACCTACCCCTGATGCGAACATGGGCATCGGGTTCGTCCGGTGCCCATCCTCTGACTTGTTAGCGTCTCCCTGGAGTTCCCATGCGTACGCCTTCCTATCTGCACCGGCTGAGCCGCGCCGTTAACGCCCGCGACGGTGAGCTGTTTGCGGCGCTGTGCGGTTTCTTGTTGTTCCTGTGCCTTTTCACCGGTTACTTCATGCTGCGCCCGATCCGCGAGTCGATGGGCATCGCGGCGGGTGTGGAGAACCTGCAATGGTTGTTCACTGCGACGTTCGTCGCCATGCTTGTGGCCGTTCCTTTATTCGCCTGGCTCAGTGCCAGGGTACCGCGCCTGCGCCTCATCGATTGGGTGTACGGTTTCTTCGGGCTCAACCTGTTGATGTTCGTCGAGGTCTTCCAATTCCAGCCGGACAGCATCTGGCTGGCCAGGGTCTTCTACGTCTGGATCTCGGTCTATAACCTGTTCGTCGTATCTGTGGCCTGGAGCTTGATGGCGGATGTATTCGACAGCGAGCAGGCCAAGCGGCTATTTGCCTTTATCGCGGCGGGCGCCAGCATCGGCGGCCTGCTGGGGCCAGCCCTGAGTGCGCTGCTCATCGAGCCCGTTGGTGCGTCAGGCTTGATGCTCCTGGCGGCGCTGCTGCTCGGCGTGACGCTGGTCTTGAAGCGGGCATTGATGACATGGCGCGAAACGGGCGGGGCGGGCCGTCCTGGCGCCGCGCCGACGCAACCCACCCGCCAGCCCTTGCAAGGCAACCCGTTCAGTGGCTTGACGGCGGTGCTCCAGTCACCTTACCTGCTGGGGATAGCCGGATTCGTGGTGCTGCTGGCGACGGTCAGTACCTTTCTCTATTTCGAGCAGGCGCGGCTGGTGGCCGAGCTTTACCCGGATCGCGCTTCACAAGTGCGCGTTTTCGGCACCATCGACATCATCGTGCAGGCGGGCGCGTTACTGTCCCAGCTGTTCATCACCGGTCGTATCGCGCCTAAGCTGGGGATCCGTGCGTTGTTGGCCATCGTGCCGTTGCTGATGTGCATCGGCTTCGTCGGTCTTGCATTGGCGCCCGGATTTGCCCTGCTTGCAGCGTTGATGATCATTCGGCGCATCGGCGAGTACGCGTTCGTCAGGCCGGGCAGGGAGATGCTCTTCGCACCGCTGGACGCCGAGAGTAAATACAAGGCCAAGAACGTCATCGACACGGTGGTTTATCGCGCCGGCGACGCCATCAGTGGTTGGGCCAAGAGCGTGCTCGACATGCTGGGGCAGGGCGCCGGCCTGGCCGCAATGGTAGGCGCGTGTTGCGCGTTGCTGTGGGGGTATCTGGGCTGGCAGCTGGGCCGTCAGGCGGATAATGCCGCCTCGCGGGAGCTACGCCTGGCGATTATCTCGACCAGGACATCGCGTCCTTACGGTTAATGGAAGGTGATACGGATGACACTGAAAAACAGGGTATTGGCAGTGGGCGCGGTGATTGCCTTTTCGGTTTTCTCCACGGTCTTTGCGAGCGCAGAAAATCCGTTTGTCGGCACCTGGCGCGTCATCAGCGCAACGGTTGAGCGCCAGGGCGGTACCTCGGATGCTTATGGACCTAATCCTCATGGCTGGCTCGTTTTCACCGCAGAGCTGACGTTCGTTGAAGTGCTCACTGATCCGCGTGTGCCGGCGTTTCGCTCCGCCGTTCGTGGCGAAGGCACCGATGAGGAAAACCGTGCGGCCATGGCGGGTAGCATCGGTTTCTTCGGACGCTATACGGTTGACCAGAATGGCGAGTTCACCGGCAACACCGTTGAGGGGTCTACTTTTCCAAACTGGGTGGGCGCTGTGCGTACGCAGGATGACTTGCAACTGAAGGTCGATGGCGACCGGATGGTGGAAAATTTTCGGCGCCCCGATGGGTCCAGGGTTCACATCATCTTTGAACGCGTCAGGTAATTTCGATTTTCGCCCCTGGCAGCGGACACATCGCCTCCTGCCCGTCTGGGCAGGGGCAGCGACCAGGGGCGTCCATTCTTCAGGGCGTGATCGGCAGTTCAATGAGATTCGGGCAGCCTGAGCGAATACCTTCTTCGACAGCTCCCGCAATATCGCTGGCGCGCTCGATCCTGCGCGAAGGGATGCCCAGGGAAGAGGCGAGGGCCAGGAAATCGATGGCCGGGTTGCAGAGGTCCATGCCGATGAACTGGTGAGTGCTTGCACTTCGGTAGTGCGCCTGGCTACGGGCGTAGTTCTTCAAAATGTTGTATTCGCCGTTGTTCATGACAACGAACGTCACCGGCAGCCGTTCATGCGCCGCCGTCCAGAGTGCTTGCGGTGAGTACATTGCCGAACCATCACCGACCAGGCAGACGACCGGGCTGCGATCCAGGCCAAGCGACGTACCGACAGCCGCCGGCATACCCCAGCCCAGGATGGCGCTGCGGGTAAAAAGATACTGGCGAGCCGAATGGGAATCCAGGCAGGCACGAACATGAGCAATCGTGGCGGGTGCTTCGTCGACGATCCAGACGTCCGGCCCGATAGCCCGGACAGCCTCGTGGGCAGCCACGAAAGGCGTTGTCACCGGCGTGTCGAATTCGCGACTGACGCGAGCGGCGACGTCGGCACGACGTGCATCGCGTCCCTGGCCAGCGTTGTGTCGCAGCGTCGCAATGGCCTTGCTGTGTGGGTCCAATTGCTTGTCCAGTATCGGCAACAGCGCTTGCAAGGAGAGTTTTAAATCCCCGATCAGCCCTAGCGCTGTCTCGTGGACTCTGCCCAGTTGGTGCCCATCGCCGGTCAACTGGATAAGGCGACAGTGAGGTGGAATAGCCGGCCCCTGGGAATATTGATAGCTGATCAACGAATGGCCACCGAGCAGAAAGACCGCGTCGAAGTCAGAGAGCGCCTCTCTGATATCGGAAGCCTTCGCAGACAACGTTCCCTGCCACTGCGGATGAGCCGTCGGGAACGGAATATGCCCGGGCCAGGATGGTCCGTAGACCGGCGCGCCGAGCGCTTCGGCGAGCATCACGGCTTCGACTTCCGCGCTCGACTGGATCACTTCCTCTCCCACGATAATTGCCAGGCGGCCGGGGGTGATTGTCGCTAAGGCAGCGGCCAGTTCTTCAATCGCCCCGGTCACGGCCCCGCGTTCTATTCGCGATGGTGGGCCGACCGTCACATCCGCGTGCTGCTCCATCACGTTAATCGGCAGGGAAAGGAAAACCGGGCCGGCCGGCCCCGTGCGGCAGTCCTGAAACGCACGACGCAGCAGCATCGGGATATGCTCGGGATGATGAATTTCCTCCGCCCATTTGACGCTCGGGCGGGCGAGGGCGACGAGGTCTCCGTGGAGCAGCGGGTCGGTCACGCCATGTCGCGTGTCTTGTTGACCCGCCGTAATGACAAGCGGCGTATTGGCCATTTTCGCGTTGAGAATTGCGCCCATTGCATTGCCGAGCCCACCGGCCGTATGGAGGTTGACGAAGCCGGGGCGACCGGATGCCTGCGCGTAACCATCGGCCATCGCGACCACGGAGGTCTCTTGGAGACCGAGGATATATTGGATGTCTGAGGCCCCGGAGAGGGCGTCGAGCAAAGCCAGTTCGGTTGTTCCCGGATTGCCGAAGACGTAGCGTACACCTTCGCTGCGAAGCACCTCTACGAACAGGTCCGCGCCGCGTTGCCCGCGGCTTTTGAGAAGAACATTGGATTCTGAAGGCATGACACCGAGCCTCATCAGGTCTGGAGGCTTTAATTTAACTGGATTCCTGTGACGACTGTAGTGCGGCATCGGATTGCCCGAGCCAGGATGATATCTGGTGAATGCAGTCGATTACCTTGTGTGCACCGCATCGGACCCTCACTATGGGCGGAGCCCGGTGCGAGGATGTCACTCGAAGCGGCAGGCTTCTTCAAAAGACAAACGTGGATCACGTGGATAGAGACGGGAGTCGTCACTATGTCCGATGGTGAAAATGAAGTTCGCCACGCGCAGATTGGTATTGACCGATGCCGGGAATAATTTTTATGCGGAGTCTGTTGATCAGATCGATACGTTGCTACGAGTTGCGGGTGAAGTTAGCAACGAATCGACCCAGATCGCGGGTCGCGTCAGAGTTGCCGCTCCCGTGGATTTCTTCAACTGGTTCCCGGCGCAGGCTATCGCGCAGTTCATTGCCGAGTACCCGCGGGTACACCTTGAATTCGAATTGAATGATGCCCGAGTCGATCTACTGGGCGAGGGCATTGACGTCGCGATGCGCGGAGGTGATCGAGATCCGTCACTGTTCGCACGTAAGCTCGGCACGAGTTACCAAACCCTTGTAGCGAGTCCAGGCTACCTGGCGGCACGCGGCGTTCCGGCACAACCCACTGATCTGAGTGTCCATCACTGCATCACCACGCCATCTTACGGTGGGCCGCGCACCACCTGGCGATTGGGAGGCGTCGACAATCAAGCAGCAACCGTGGAAGTGGATGGACCTTTTCAGGCCAATACCTCTTTTGCTCAGCTCCAAGGGGCGCTGGCCGGATTGGGCATAGCGCTACTGCCCGCCGCAATCACCGCATCAAAGAGCTGGGGCTGATGCAGTTTGAGATGAGCCATGAAAAATCCGTAGGTAGGGTTTGATCGATCTGCGCGCCGTCTGTATGAGCTTTTCCGGCAAAGCTTTGACAGTGCGAAGGGAGCAGGGCAGTGAATCAACGTCCGGAAAAGGTGCCGTTTGAGCTGTGCCGATTCGGACAACCAGGTTGTTGGCTTGGCGTCCGCTTTGGAGCCAGATGGCGTGGCTATCCAGTAAAGCCAGAATCCTTGTTTAACATAATATACATTATGTGCACTTATATAAACACTCACGGGAGGCTCTGCTCATCAGATTCAACCAAACACTCACCCCATATGAACCACTGCTGAACCCTGAAATCAATCTCACAGGTAAACGCTACTCTGCAACACGGAGAATTCAGTGACTCATTATCCCGTCACTCCTGATGGTCGCTATTTTGTCGTCAAGGGTCGTCTGTGGCGCTGCACCAATCCTCATCTGAGCCATGCAGATCGAGATCGCTGGGTGAAAGCTTTGATGGACGCTCGACGCTCAGTCAAACTCGCCAAGGCTGATGCCGATGATGCAGCGTTGGCCATGGCGCGTTCGGCTGTCAATCAAGCCAAAGTGGCGTTGGGTGAACGCGCTGCGCCTTGGTGGGATGACGGAGCGCCTGATGTGAACCAGTGTCTTGTCGTCAATACTCGATACGCCGACTGGTACGCTGAACTCAATCAAGCGTACTGACTATGACTCACGTGCGCTTTTCCCTGGGGGCAAAAAATGATTTCACATGTACTCATAGGCGTGAATGACTTCGATCGATCACTTGCGTTTTATCAAGCGCTGATGCAGTTGCTCGGGCTGGAAATGAAGTTCAAGGACTTGGAACGTCCATGGGTCGGTTGGAAGCATCCGGAATTGGCGCGTCCCTTGTTTGTGGTGGGAAAACCGTTCGATGGCGGACCGGCAACGCCCGGGAATGGGCAGATGACAGCCTTGCTGGCAATGGATCGACAGACTGTACGTAATGCTCATGCGTTGGCTTTGAAACTGAACGGGACATGCGAAGGCGTTCCAGGCCTGCGACCTGAATACCATCCTGATTTTTATGGTGCGTACTTTCGCGACCCTGAAGGCAACAAGCTTTGCGTGTGTTGTCATGATCCTGAGTAGATCGACCATTGCCCTCGCCCCGCTCCTTGCTTCAGGATGCTGACCCTTTTGACCCAGGAGCCATTGAAATCATGAATCGCCAGAAGAAACTGCAGCAATTGTTCAAGGCGAAAGCCAAGAAGGCCAGCGCCAAACTTGCGCCGAAGAAGCCCAAGTACATCAGTAAGGCTGACCGGCTGAAAATGGCTGCCGAGGCCGAATCATCTGCGGTTGATGGCACTGAAGGCTAAGACGAGCCGGCCTCTTCGTGAATCAGATCGATCAGGGCCCGCAGGCCGGCGGGTATGTGCCGATGGCCGGCGTAATACAGGGACAGATCAAACGCGGCAGGCGCCCACTGCGCGAGTACTTCAATCAGGCGTCCATCAACCAGTTCGTTCCTGACATACCATTGAGGCAATTGCGCAAGCCCTACTCCTTGCCTGACCGCTTCCAGCATCAGCACCGGCGTGTCCAATACCAACGGTCCGTGTACATCGGCGGTCATTGGCTGACCCTCGCGGACGAATTCCCAAGGCGATAATGCGCCGTCAGGAAGACGCGCCCGTATACAGGCCTGATCTACCAGGTCTTCGAGAACCACGGGTTCGCAGTGGCTGGCAAAGTAGCAAGGCGAACCTACGACCACCATCTGCACGTTCTGCATGATAGGCACTCGAATCATATCCCGTGGCACCCGGGCACTGGGCCGTAAACCCGCGTCGAATCCCTCGGCGATGATGTCGACCATTTTTCCCTCGGTCGTGATATCGATCGTCATGCCCGGGTATCGCTGTAGAAACTTGAGCAGTACAGGTTGGAAAACCATCAGCGCCGCGCCCAACGAACTGTTGATGCGCAGCGTTCCTGTCAGTACAGGGTTGGCCTGCAGCACGGTCTCCATTGCGTTCTGGATATGGCTGACGGCTGGGCCTATCTGATCGACAAAACGTTGCCCGGCTTCAGTCAGGGATACGCTGCGGGTGGTGCGATGGAATAACCGTGCGCCCAGCCGTGCCTCCAGGCTGGCAACGGCGTTGCTGACCGCTGTGGTGGACATGTTCAGGTCAATGGCTGCCGCGCGAAACCCTCTTCGCCTGGCGACCGCCAGCACGACTTCCAGTTCGATCAGGCCACTTTTATACATTGTCCCGGATTCCTTGATAATTCATCCGCATTTGATCCGATTATCAGCCTGAAGACAAACCGCTAGCCTGATCTCCTCATTTCGAATCCAGACCAGGTTCAATCATGTGGAACATCACAGAGGCTTACATCGATGGCGCTTTCATCCCGGTACAGGGCACAGAGGTCATCCAGGTCGTCAATCCCACGACCGAAACGATCCTGGGCACTGCCACACTGGCAAATCGTGCTGATGCAATTTCAGCCATCCAGGCCGCCCGTAGAGCGCAGCACACATTTGCACGCACAACCAAAGCCGAGCGCATCGAGATGCTCAGGCAGCTTCAGGCTGCGGTGTTGGGCAGCGCCCAGCAGATTCGCGATTCGGCGACTGAAGAGTATGGCGGCGTATTCGCGCGTACCCAGTGGATCAGTCAATATGTGTCCCAATCTTTTGCCAATGCCGCGCAAACCCTGGAGGACTATCCGCTGACTCGTGTCATCGGTGCCGCGCAAGTCAGGATGGAGCCGGTGGGCGTTGCCGCGCTGATTGCTCCTTGGAACAGCGTTGCCGGCACGGTTTGCAGCAAGCTCGCCTCGGCCATCGCTGCAGGGTGTACGAGCGTGATCAAGCCGAGCGAGCTGAGCCCGTTACAGACTCGGGTCCTGAGCGAGGCACTGCACAGCGCCGGGCTGCCCGCAGGCATCTTCAACATCCTGATAGGACGGGGCCACGATGTTGGCGATGAGCTGAGTCGTCATCCTGATGTCGCAAAGATTTCCTTCACCGGTTCGACAGCGACCGGAAAAGTGATTGCCCAAGCCGGCGTCGAGAGCATGAAGCGTGTAAGCCTGGCATTGACCGGTAAATCGGCGTCAATTGTGCTGGACGATACGGATCTGACCACTGCCCTGCCCTTGATCATGAACGCCGCCTTCATGAATAACGGCCAGGCCTGCGTGGCCGGCACGCGCCTGCTGGTGCCACGAAACCGACTGGAGGAAGTGATCAGTGCTGTGCAAGCGTATACCGCGACACTGCGGGTGGGCGACCCACACGATCCGGACACGGCTATCGGCCCACTGGTCAACCTTGCTCAATATGAACGGGTCCAGCGCTACATTCATCGCGGCATCGAACAAGGTGCCAGGCTGGTTACAGGTGGCTTGGGCCGTCCAGCCGGACAGGAGCGTGGATATTTTGTACAGCCGACGATATTCGCCGAGGTCAGTGTCGATATGGACATTGCTCGCGACGAGATTTTCGGGCCCGTGCTATCGATCATGGCCTTTGACACCGATGAGCAGGCGATCGGTATCGCCAACGACACGGTCTATGGGCTCCAGGCTTATGTGTTTTCGCAGAATCGCTCGCGTGCCCAGGCCGTGGCGTCCCGGCTCGAAGCCGGGACGGTGATGATCAACCGTATCGCGCCAGAGCTACTGGCGCCGTTTGGCGGCCTGAAGCAATCGGGCATCGGCAGAGAGTTCGGTGTCTTTGGACTGGAGTCGTTCCTGGAGCCGAAATCGATTGTCGGCGCCTAGAGCCGCTGCGGTTCATCCGAACGCAGCCGACCCGGCTCATTTCAACACCAGCATCCGATACTCCCCCGCCTCGCTTTCGATCCCGTGGGTATCGTGGGTGAAGCCCGGAAAAGACTTATCGAAGCTCTCCAGCGCCTTGAGATACGCCAGCAGCGGACCGTCTGACGGTCCGGCATTTTCCCCCGGCATCAACAATGGAATACCTGGCGGGTAAGGCACGATGCCGGTGGCCGCGATGCGGCCGGCGGCTTGTTCCAGAGTGACCTGCTCGACCTCACCCTTGACCAGCTTCTCGTAGGCCTCCACCGGGCTGAATACCGCGTTGGGTAACGTACCGAAAGCCCGGGACATGGCCGCAGTGGTCCTGGTCTTTTTCATCGCGGTGAAGATCTCTTCGGCCAGATCCTTCAAGCCCATGCCGGCGTAGCGTTGCTGATTGGCCGTCATCAGGTCCGGCAGGCACAGTTCGAGCTCCAGGTTGGTGTCATAGTCGCGCTTGAAGTCCAGCAACGCATTGACCAGCGTCCCCCACTTGCCTTTGGTGATACCGATGGAAAACAGGAAGAGGATGGTGAAGTCCGTGGTTTTCTCGACGACGATGCCTTGATGCCCCAGGTAGGCGCTCAACACACAGGCGGGTATGCCGAAGTCGAGCAAATTGCCGTCGTCGCCCATGCCCGGGCTGAGGATCGACACCTTGATCGGATCGAGCATGCAGTAGCCGTCTTCGATATTACCGAAGCCATGCCAGACCTCGTTCGGATGCAACACCCAGCAATCCGGGTCGGTCTTGAGCCTGACGGGATCGACTTCATGGAATGCGACCGCCGTCCCGTCGACCAGCACCGACGGTGGCTGCCAGCACGAGAAGAACCAGTCGTCATGACTCGACATCTCGTTTCGCATGCGTGAGATGACCTGGCGGAACGCAATGGCCTCCTCGATCGATTCATTGGTCAGGATCTGCCCGCTCGGCGCTTCCATCATTGCCGAACTGACATCGCAGGACGCCATGATCGCGTAATTGGGCGACGTCGAGGCGTGCATCATGAACGACTCGTTGAACCGACCGTGGGGAATCGGATTGCGGCCGTTACGCACGTGGATCATCGAGGCCTGGGACAGCGCCGCCAGCAGCTTGTGGGTCGACTGTGTAGCGAACACGGTTGGCTTGCCCGGATCGTGGTCCTCCGGGCTGCCGTGCATTGCAAAACGGTCCTTATACAACGGGTTGAAACGCGCATAGCCGTACCAGGCCTCGTCGAAATGCAGGCGATCGACGCTCTGCCCCAATAGCTCTTCGACGCGTGCGACGTTGTAGGTCAAGCCGTCATACGTGGAGTTGGTAATGATTGCGTGTACCGGCGTTGGGTCAATGTGATCCTTGACCAGCGGATTGTCGGCAATGGCCGCCCTCACCCCTTCAGCGCTCAAGGTTTGCGGCAGGATCGGACCGATGATGCCGTAGCGGTTGCGCGTCGGCACCAGGTACGTGGGAATCGCGCCGGACAGTGTCATCGCATGCTCGGCCGACTTGTGACAGTTGCGGTCGCACAGGGCGATCTGATCGCGGGTGACACTCGCCATCAGGATCACCCGGTTGGACATCGAGGAGCCGTTGGTGACGTAGTACGTGCGATGGGCGCCGAATACCTTCGCCGCGTAACGTTCACCCTGGCCGATGGGGCCGCTGTGATCGAGCAACGAGCCGAGTTCACCCACCGAGATCGACAGATCCGAGCGCAACAGGTTTTCCCCGAAAAACTCGTAGAACGCCCGGCCGGCGGTGCTTTTAAGAAAGGCCGTACCGCCCGCATGCCCCGGGGTGTGCCAGGAATATTCATAGCTGCGGGCAAACTTCAGCAGCGCGCCGAACATTGGCGGCAGCACTGCCTGGCGGTAACGCTCGATGGCGGCCATGATCCGCCCGCTCAGGAAGCGACTGGTGTCTTCGGGCAGCCAGATGAAGTCGTCGGCGTGCTGCATGACGATCAGCGGCACGCTCGACGCGGTGCTGCGGTCGCTGATCAGGAAGACAGGCACACGGGTGTTGCGCTCACGCAGGGTCGTGAGCAGGTCGATGCATTCGCGATGATCTGCGCTGCTGTCCATTTCCCAGCTGAGCAAAACGCACTGGATCGCCGGATCGCTGCTGAGGATCGACTTTGCATCGCTCAGGCTTTCGGACGTCAGCACGCTGATGGCGCGCTCTTCCACATCACTGATCAGCTGGATCAGCGCCCGGCCGAACACGCTGCGTTTGTCCGGCTGGTTGCAGACCAGCAACGCGAGCATGCCGAGCAGGTGTCTGTTTTCCGTCATGATTGAGGCTCCAGTCTGGCCGATTGCAAATGATTGGCCGGCAGGTCATTCACCGGGATAGGTTCGCCAACGATGTGTTGCGCCGCGACGGTCTGGGTCGGAACGCTATTGTTCACGGCCTCCAGGCGGATCAACCGCGTGTTGACGAAACCGAACAGCGTGTAGCCGACGATGGTTGCAACGCCGCCCAGCATCAGCGCCTGGGCGCCCGAGCTGTACAACGCCAGGTAGCTGTAGGCCGCTGCGATGCCGGCAACGATGTTGGTGATGAGGGCTTTGTTGGCCGGAACACCGGAAACCTTCTGCAAGGTCATCAAAGTAGCCATCGACAGGATGTACGGCACCAGGTTGGTGACTACCGCTAGGTTGACCAGGGTGTCGAACTGTTTGGCCAGGTCGGGGCTGATGGTCAGCAACGCCATGGCCGTCTGCATGGCGAGCAGGATCAGCATGCTGATGATCGGCACGCCGTGCTTGTTGGATTTGGCGAAGATCGGCAGGAAATACCCGGTGTCCGCCGAGCTTTTGAAGACCTGGGCAACAGTGAACTGCCAGCCCAGCAGCGAACCGATGCACGCCAGCACCATCAATCCCATGACGATGTCGCCGACCAGGGGCGTGAACATCTTGGCGAACACCAACCCGAACGGCGCAGTGGAGCTGACGAGTTCAGCGTTGCTCACGATGCCGGCGATCACGTTGGTGGACACGATGTAGATCACTGCCGCGCCCAGCGTCCCGCCAAGCACTGCGATGGGGACGTTCTTCTCGGGATTCTCCACCGCATCGCCGTTGGCGCAGGCCGATTCGAGCCCGAGAAACGCCCAAAGTGTAATCGCCACCGAAGCCCCGGCGGCGTCGTACCAGGTTTTATCGTGGGGATTCCAGCCGGCGGCGTAGACGCTGCCCTCGAACCAGAACCAGCCAATCGTCGATACCAGCACCACCGGCGCGATAACGCCCCAGACCGTGACCGCGCCAATCTTGCCGGTGATGCTCGCCCCGCCGAAGTTGGCGAACGTGGTAATCCAGAGCAATGCGATAGTCGCGAGGCCGACTTGCAGGGAGTCGAGTTTTATCCCAAAAAGCGTCTGGATATAGCCGACCGCGGTAATACTGATCGCCACATTGGCAATCAACAGCGACAGTCCGTAGGTGTAGTTGGTGATGTAGTTGCCGGATTTGCCAAAGGTGTACTCGGCATACCCGCCCATGCCGCCGGTCTTGCGACTGAGCATGCCGCATCGGGCAAAGGCATAGGCCAGGGCCAGCGAACCGGTGGCGGTGATCAGCCACGAAAGGATTGAAATACCGCCCACTTCGGCGAGTTTGGTGGGCAACAGCACGATACCTGAGCCCAGCATGTTGACGGCCGTCAACATCGTGAGCTGCCCAACACTCATTTTCTTAGCCACCTGGCCTCCCTCTCCCGCAATCTCCGTGTAGAGGCTTAGGCTTAGCAGAAAATTCGTGGAGGGCAACCCTATAGCGCTCTATCGAGCCGCTAAAACGCAGATCAGGCAGTACGCACTGCGTAACCGCCTGATACCCTGCTACCGCTTGATCAAACCTGAGCCTGGCCCCCGTCGACGAACAATTCCGCACCGTTGACGAAGCTTGAATCATCGCTTGCCAGGAACACGGCAGCGTTGGCGATCTCCACCGGCTCCCCTACCCGGCCCATGGGCACCAGCGATGCCAGATAGTCCAGCAGGCCTTGCTGTTGCGCGGCATCCGGACCAGCCAGATCGACCAGGCCTGGGGTGCGGGTTGCGCCCGGGCTGATGGTGTTCACCCTCACTGCCCGATCCTTAAGATCCAGGATCCAGTTACGGGCAAACGCTCTCACGGCAGCCTTGGACGCGGCGTACACACTGAATGCCGCCGTCCCCGAACTCCCTGCCGTGGAGCCGGTGAGGATGATCGATGCGTTGCGTGCCAACAGCGGCAAGGCCTTTTGTACGGTGAACAGGACGCCCTTGACGTTGCGATCAAATGTCTCGTCATAGTGCGATTCGGTGATTTCACCCAGGGGCAGCATCGAGCCGCCACCGGCGTTGGCGAAGAGCACATCCAGATGCCCGCGTTCCTCGCCGATGCGTTTGTAGAGCGCATCGAGCTGGTCCAACTGCGTGGAGTCCACGGCGACGCCCGTCGCGTTGCCGACCAGGGCTACCGCTTTGTCCAGTTCCGCCTGACGGCGACCGGTGATGTAGACATGGGCCCCCTCCTCCGCGAAGCGCTTGGCCGTAGCAAGGCCGATACCGGTAGTGCCGCCGGTGACCAGGGCGATCTTGCCTTCAAGTTTCTTGCTCATGATGTTTCTCCGTCGAGTAGGTGATTGCTGTTGAGAGAAGCGTATCGACGACGGAAATATTTCAAAATAGAATTGTTTGAAACTCATCATTGCAGGATTGAAATGCCAAGGCTTCCTGATTTCGAAGGGCTGGCGATGTTCGCCAAGGTGGCTGAAGAAGGTTCCTACGCAGCCGCTGCTCGGGCCATGGGCGTATCGGTACCGACCGTGTCCCGGGGCGTGGCGCGTCTGGAGGAACGTTTGGGTAGCCGCTTGTTCAATAGGACGTCGCGGCAACTGGCGCTGACAGAGTTCGGGCAGCGCATGGTCGAACAAGCCAGCGCGCTGTATCGACAGGCGGAAGAGATGGAAAGCGCCGCCTATGAAATGTCGGTGCAACCCCGTGGACTGGTGCGCCTGGCCGTGCCGATGTCATTCGGTCTGCGCTGGGTTGCGCCGTTGTTGCCTGAGTTGCTTGCCCGATATCCGGGCCTGGAACTTGACCTGCATCTGTCAGATTCGACAGTAGACCTGGTGGCCGATGGATTCGACGCGGCACTGCGTATCGCCGCCCTGCCCGACTCGTCGCTGGTTGCACGACACATCTGCGCCGTGACGCAGTACCTCGTGGCGTCGCCCTTGTACCTGGCGGAACATGGCCGGCCGACACATCCTCGCGAACTGACTGAGCATGCCTGCATGAGTTACGCCTACCGGGCACGGAGCCAGGTGTGGCGTTTCACCGATGACCACGGCGCCGAGGAAGACGTGACGCCGAAGGGCCCGCTTCGGGTGACCAATTCTGATGCGCTCATCGCCCCGCTGCTGGCAGGCATGGCGATTGCCGAGTTGCCGGAATTCATCGCCTCCGAGTATCTGGCGGACGGGCGTCTGGAGCAGCTTCTGCCTGAATGGAGCATGACTCGGGGCGGCCTGTATTTCGTGACGCCCTCGGCCCGCACCCGCCCACGCAAAGTCCAGGCGCTTGCCGATTTTTTCGTGGAGCGACTGTCGAGCCCGAGTTGGCGCTGGCGAGCGCCGGGACGCGCGGCCCTTCAAGCGACTGATGCGTCCCGGCGGCCATAGACGAACGCCGTGCACGGACCCGCCAGTCATGCACGGCCAACCCAGCGCGCTTCTACTTTCGAGCCTCCAGAATCAAATTGAACGGTGTCTCAGCCGCGCGGCGCAATTGGCTGAACCCTGCTGCGTCGAACACCTCACGCAATCTCCCCTCCCCAGCCTGCGCCCCCAATCCCAGCCCCACTTCCTGGGACAGAGAGTTCGGCGTGCAGATGAATGTGGAGGCGGCGTAAAACAGCCGTCCGACAGGGTTTATGTTCTCGTCGAGCGTGTCTTTGGCATAGGGCTCGACCAGCAGCACCGTACCATCGTCTTTCAACGATCGGTAGGCATGCTGCGCGGCGCCGACCGGGTCGCCCATGTCGTGCAGGCAATCGAAATAGCAGATCAGGTCGTAATCGTCACCGGGAAAGTCCTTGGCGGTGCTCTGGGCAAACGTCACCTGCTTGGCGACTCCGGCCTCCTGGGCCCGCTGCGTGGCGGTGGAGATGGATGGCGCATGATAGTCGAAGCCGACAAAGCGCGACGCCGGAAAGGCCTGCGCCATCACGATGGTCGAAGCGCCGTGCCCACAACCGATGTCCGCCACGCGGGCCCCGGCGGTGAGTTTTTCCACCACACCTTCCAGTGCCGGCAGCCACTGCGACACCAGGTAAGTCTTGTAGCCGGGCCGGAAGAATCGCTCGGTGCCGCTGAACATGCATGGATGGTGCTCACCCCACGGCAGTCCGCCGTCTCCGCGCATGGCCGCCACTAACTTGTCCTTATCGTGGAACATCGACGCCACCACCATCACACCACCCGCCGCGTACACCGGCGAATCCTCAATCGCCAGAGCCATTGCCTGTTCTTCGGGTAACACGAACCGGCCGTCGCGGTGCTCCATGTAGCCGGACGCTACATGAGCGCTGAGCCACTCCCGGATCAGCCGCGCATTGCAGCCGGTCCGGTCGGCGAGTTCCTGGGGCGTTATCGGCTGGCTATCGGCCATGGCCTTGTACAACCCGAGTTCATCGCCAAGGATGACGTTGGCGAGCATCGCCGAGGCGCCCATGTCGGACACCAGCTTGCCCATGAACTCGTTAAGCTTTGCCTCGTCCATTACGTACCCTCCTGTGAGAAGGCCACCGTCGACACGGGCATGCAGGACCTGAAAGCTGTTGCGGTGGTCGGATGGATTGGCCTGCGGCCTGAATCCCCGCAGGGACAATCAGTCTATTCCTCGACAAGCGCTTGGGTTTACTGACGCGACGCCCGGCATCGCGGCGCCGCGTCACCTTTGCGCGGTGCTGCGATCAGAAGGTCATCGTATAACGCAGGATCAAGCGGTTTTCGTTGGCACTGTCAGCGTAGGTCGAGCGGTTGGTGGAGTTGCGCCATTGAACACCCAGCCCTTTTATCGGCCCGCTCTGAACGACGTAGGCGATATCCGTGACACGCTCCCATTCCTTACCTTCCTGTCCCTCGGCCCGCAGCGCTGCCGCTTGCCGGGTGCTCAGCAACGTGGGATCGACATCGTCACCTTTTACATACCTCAGGGTCAGAGTCAGCCCAGGGAGGCCGGCACTGGCGAAGTCGTAGTCGTAGCGGGCAAACCATATGCGTTCGTTCGGCGCCGTAAAGGTACTCACCAACGACTCGGCAAACAGATAGGTGTCGGTGCCGTTCACGAAGGCGAAGGGCGTCTCTCCCCAAGCTTTCTGGTAGCCGCCGCCAATGGTGTGGCCTTTCAGGCTGTAGGCGAAGTAGCTGCTCAAGGTGCGGTTATCCACTTTGCCGAGGCTTTCATCCCCGGTTTCCCTGGCATCGAACACGCGCACATCGGAAATGATCGCGCCGGTGGACAATGGCTGATTGAGCTTCAATCCATAGAAATTCGAGCGATAGAGATCCTCCAGTTCGGCAACGTGATAGCTCAACGTCAGGGTCGGGAGGACCTTGTAGTCGAATGCCAGGTAATCGAAATGATCGGCCTCGGCAGCGCGGTAACCAAACGCAGTGAGGGATTCAAAATCCGTGGAGTTGCGTTGCCTCACGGCGTTCACCCGAATTGCAGAAACCGTCAGCGAATCCACGTCGTTGGACACCAGGGACCCACCACGGAACACCTGAGGCAACAGTCGGCTGTTGTTGCTCCATAACAGCGGCATCAGCGGGCTGAGGCCGCCAATCCGCAAGTCGCTCTTGCCCAGTCGCGCCTTGGCCGTCAGGGTGTATTTCGCGTATTCATCCTCGACGTTTCGCTGCCTGTCGTACGCCAGCAAGCCCGATCCGGTCCGATCGCTGCTGGAATCGAGCTTCAGCCCCAATAGCCCCTGGGCGTCCAGGCCGAAACCGATCGTGCCCTCGGTGAAACCAGACTGAAGATTGAGAATGAAGCCCTGCGCCCATTCGTCTCGCTTGTTCTGCGCAGCGCCCTCATTACGATAGTCGCGGTTGTAGTAGAAGTTTCTAAGCTCCAGGCTTCCTTTAGCATCGTTGATGAAATCAGCGAACACCAAAGGGGCTGATGTAAGTGCTGATATTCCAACCAGGACCACCACAGGAGATTTCGACATACAGGCACCTTTTGTTTTTGTTGTGTGCGTGAAAGCCTGCCGCCTGAATGGGCGGCATTGATTTTTTTTGATATCGGTGACCTACCTGGTCGTACTCAGCAGCCGGAAGCCAGGCGCATGATCGCCTCCTGGCTGCCCGCACGTTCGCGCAGCAGGAATTTCTGGATCTTGCCGGTGGCGGTTTTCGGCAATTCGATGAAAATCACCCGTCGCGGGCATTTGAAACGGGCCAATCGGCCCTGGCAGAAGCCAATGATTTCCTGCTCCGTTGGCGCAGGCACCCCGGCCTTGAGTTCGACGAAAGCACAGGGTACCTCGCCCCACTTGTCGTCCGGTTGAGCGACCACGGCGGCGTGCAGCACCGCAGGGTGGGCGTGGATCGCTTCCTCGATCTCGACCGAAGAGATGTTTTCACCACCGGAAATGATGACGTCCTTACAGCGATCGGTAATCTGGATGTAGCCGTTGTCGTGAACCACCGCCACGTCGCCGGTATGGAACCAGCCGCCGGCGAAGGCCTTCTGGGTCGCAGATTCGTTCTTCAGATAGCCCATCATCACGGTGTTGCCGCGCATCATCAGCTCGCCCGTGGTTTGACCATCATGCGGCACCGGTACCAAGGTCTCCGGATCAGCCACCATCAGGTCTTCGAACACTGCGCCACGGACGCCCTGGCGCACCCGCAATGCGCACTGTTCAGTCTCGGACAGGTCATTCCAGCCGTCCTGCCAGGTACAACTGACCGGCGTCCCGGAGACTTCGGTGATGCCGTACACATGATCCACATCGAAGCCCAGCGCCAGAACCGCTTTAAGCACGGTGGCCGGTGGTGGCGAACCGGCGGTCAACACCCGGACCGGCGTCGCCAATGGTGCACGCCCGGCGGTGTTCGCGATCATCGCCATGACAATCGGCGCGGCACAGAAATGGTCTACGCCGTGATTGTCGATCGCCTCGAATACCGTCTCTGCGGTGACCTTGCGCAGGCAAATGTGCGTCCCGGCGGCCGCGGTAATCGCCCAGGTAAAACACCAACCGTTGGCGTGAAACATTGGCAGCGTCCACAAGTAGCGTGGCGCCCGTGACAGCGGCCAGTTGGTCATTTGCAACAGGCTCATCAGATAAGTGCCGCGATGACTCGCGACCACGCCCTTGGGATCGCCTGTGGTGCCGGAGGTGTAATTCAAGGCGATCGGCTGCCATTCGCTGACGGGCCAGACACCGGCGAAATCCGGATCGCCCTCGGCCAGCAGGCTTTCGTAGTCGGTTTCCCCGATGGCGGGCGCCAGAGGTGCCAGGTGATCGTTGATGTCAATCACAACAGGGCGCTGTTCAACGAGTTCAAGGGCTGCGGCGGCCAGCGCTGCATACTCGCGATCCACCAGCAGCAGTTTGCACTCGCCATGACGGAGGATGAAGGCAACGCCCTCGGCGTCCAGGCGGTAATTGATGGTGTTCAGCACCGCGCCCGCCAGGGGAATCCCGTAGTGCGCTTCGAGCATCGCGGGCGTGTTGGGCGAGAGGATCGAAACCGTAGCGCCCTCCCCCACGCCCCTTCTGGCCAGGGCCGAAGCCAGGCGGTAACAGCGTTCCCGAGTCTCGACCCAGGTTCGCCGCAACTCACCATGCACCACGGCGTGCCGTTGCGGATGCACCAGCGCCGCGCGGTCGAGGAACCCAAGGGGCGTCAGCGCAAGATGATTTGCCGCGCTGCGATCCAGCCCGCTGTCGTAGGTACCCGAGTTCATAGGACTGTCTCCTTATTATTATGGTGAAAAGTGGTGAACGCGCTGACCGGCTCTCGGTCAGTGACCAACGAGTTTTCAATGCTCGTTTCGTCGGCGTAGCCCAGGCTCATCCCGCACACCAGCATCTGGTCGGCTGGAATCTCCAGCACCTGCGCGATCACATCGTGATACTTCAGGAACGCGGCCTGCGGGCAGGTGTGCAACCCTCTGCCACGGGCAGCGATCATCACGCTCTGCAAAAACATCCCGTAGTCCAGCAGGCTGCCTTGCTGCAGCACCCGGTCGATGGTGAAAATCAGGCCGACCGGCGCATCGAAGAACTTGTAGTTGCGGCCATGCTGCTGATGCATGCGCCGCTTGTCCGCCCGGGTGATGCCCAGCAGGCTGTAGAGTTCCCAGCCAACCTTACGGCGTCGGTCGATGTAGGGCGTGACCCACTCACGGGGGTAGTACTCATAGGAGTCCTGCAGGTGTTCGTTCAGTGCCGGATCGCTGTCGATCGCGTCAATGGCCTTTGACAGGCGAGCCTTCACCTCTCCGGTGACCACATGGACCCGCCACGGCTGCATGTTCACGCCGGTGGCGCAAAAACGTGCGACATTCAGGATCGCTTCAATGTCGGAGCGCGGCACCGGTGTCGGCAGGAAAGCCCGGATACTGCGGCGGGTGGTGATCGACCAATCCACCGTCTGGCTCAATAGCCGTGGCGAGAGCGGCGGTGGTAACAAGCGGTTTATCGTCATGTCTTTCAGGCTCGTTTTCTTGAGAAGCGAAGAAGCTTGGGTTCAACTGGACGGCACCGGGGCCTTTCTCGCCTGGGTTGAGTCCGCGCGTGACTGGTTGATCAGGGTGACAGCACCCGCGCCAATGAGGCCGGCCACGCTGATCGCCATGAAGTTGTGCTCCAGCGGCAGGTTCAGTGACACCAGCCAGCCGATGAGCACCGGCGCCACAATGGCGCCGATCCGCCCGACACCCGAGGCAAAGCCGACGCCCGCCGAGCGGATGGTCGAAGGATAGAAATCACCTGCGTAGGCGTAGGCCAGCAACTGGGTGCCCAAGGTCGACGCCCCCACCACGAACACGACCCCGAACAACAGCGTCGTCGAACGCGTGAAGCCGAGCAGCGTGAGGGCGACCGCGCCGACGATGTAGAAACACACCAGCACGTACTTGATGTTGAACCGGTCGCCCAGCCAGCCTCCGCCGAGTGCCCCGACAATCGCCCCGACATTGAACACGATCACAAAGTTGAGGGCCGAACCCAGGCTGAACCCTGCCATTGCCATCAGCTTGGTCAGCCAGGAGTTGAGGGCATAGACCATGAACAGGCCGGTCATGAAGGCTGCCCAGATCATCACCGTGCTCGGGCCGCGCCCGTCCTTGAACAGGTTTCGCACCGGCGTATCCTGCTTGCCCAGCACAGCCGGGTTGCCGACCATTTCGCTCTGGTGGGTCAAGGTCAGCGTCGGTTCCAGGCGATGGGCGATGGCGCGCAATTCATCCTGGCGGCCGTTTTTCAACAGATAGCCGATCGAGTCAGGCATGGTTCTGAGAATGAAAGGAATCAGCAACACCGGCAGCGCCGCGATGTAGAACACCCATTGCCAGCCATGGCTTTCGATCAGTTGTTTGGAGGTCACCGCCACCAGGATCCCGCCGACGGAGTAACCGGCGAACACCAGGGTTACCAGGCGAGTGCGTTGCTTCAAGGGCGCGTACTCGCCCATCTGCGCCGTGCAGACTGGCAGCACCCCGCCTATGCCCAGGCCGGCGATGAAACGCATGACGCTGAAACTGACCGGGTCATGGGTGAAACCCGCCGCTGCGGTGAAGAGACTAAACAGCGCTACACAGAAGGCGATCATTCTTGGCCGGCCTATGCGGTCGGCCAGCGTCCCGAGGAAAATCGCCCCGAGCATCGTACCGAAGAGCGCCGAGCCGGCCATGATGCCGGCGCTGGTCGGGTCAATCTGCATGTCTTTCATGATGGCCGGCAGCGCTGCGCCGACAATCGCCAGGTCATAGCCGTCGATGACCAGGATCAACACACACCAGAAGAGAATCAGCCCATGGAAGCGATTCAATTTTGACTCGCCCGCCAGGGCGTAAACGTTCACCGGTTGCATAGCGTGTCCCCTTCATTTTGTTTTTGTTGTGAAGTGCACTTGGGTCGTTGCTGATCAGTGCAGCGAGTGAGGCTGCTGGTGGCGATCATAGGATTGGCAATGCGCACGGCCCATGCCCGGGGGCATCGTTTTGAATGACCGTTCTGGGCAGTCTCAGGGGTGCAAGAGATAGGGCAGGCCCGGCTAGCGCCGGGTATTGGAAGTTGGAGCTACTGATCGAGTGTCCGGCGATAGGCACCGGGGCTGACACCGGTCCACTTCTTGAAAGCCCGGTGGAAGGCGCTGGTTTCCTGGAAGCCGGTCTGCGCCGCGACATCCGTCACGGTCAGGTCTGCCCGACACAGCAGGTTGATTGCGATGTCGCGGCGCAGATTGTCCTTGAGACGTTGATAACTGATACCTTCGGCCTGTAATCGGCGTTGCAACGTCGAGTAGGAGATTCGCAAGGTTTTGGACATCGCTTCAAGTTCGGGCCACTCCTCCGGGCTTTGCCCCCGCAGCCGCTGGCGGATCCGGGCGCTGATGCTGTCGTCATTGCGGTACTGGACCAGTAGGCTGGCCGGGGATTCCTTGAGGAACGCCGCCATGTTGGTTGGCGTCTGGGCGACCTTCAACTCAAGAAAGCTACGCTCGAACACAACCTGGGACACCGGAGCGCCAAACCGCAGGTTGTCACAAAAACGCATGCGGTAGTCACTGTCGTCTGCTGGCCGTTGCGGGCGCAGGTCCAGTTGCTGGATGGGAATACGCCGATTACCCAGCCAGCACAGCAGCCCATGCACCAGGATCAGCCAAGTGCCATAGCAGAAAAGCCGGCGTTCCACGCCGTGATCCCGAATGACAATCACCGCCGAATCTGCGTCGCAGTTCAGCTCGCCGTATACGTCATCCAGAATCGCCCGAAGCAACGCCAGCATCCGTCGCAGGGCTTGGCCCAACGTCTCGCAATTCAGCGAAACCTGACACATCAGCTTGAAACTTCCACGCCGCATGGGATGGCTGTCGATCGCGAAAAACTCATCGTCCAGCGCATCAGACAGGGCCACCCACAGCCGCGAAAACGCCGCCGCCGATACACGAGCGTTGGGTGCCTGCAAAAGCTGCGGATCGATCTGGGCCTGTTGCAGAATCGTTGACACGTCCAGTCCACGGGAGCGTGCCCCCTGCAGTGCCTCATGGACCAGTCCGATTGAGGTGGTTCCCTTGTCTGGGGGGAGGGACATGAGTTCTCCGTAATGCCGGGTTCGCATCTTCACGGTATTGCGCAAGCTGCTCTTTGAGCGTCGCACGTTTTTTTAGTCCCACCAATAGTCAACGAAAAACCGATGCCTTTGGGTGCCCTTACGCACCAAACGTGGTGAGGCCTTTAAGCATTGCCGGCGAGCGTCGCCGGTGAAACACTCCAATCAAAAACCTGCGAGACCAGAGACTTCTATGAATACGAAGGCACTCTACTGGGAAGATTTCAGCCCCGGCAAAGAATGGACCGCCGAACGTCCACAACCGGTGAGCCGCCAGGAAATAATCGAATTCGCCCTGATGTTCGATCCGCTGGATATCCACAGCGACCCCGAACTGGCTGCGCGCGCTCCGTTGGGCGTGCATTGCGCCAGCGGCGTGCATACGTTCGCGATGGCGCAGAGGATGTTGTGCGACGCCTTTTTCCTGAAGACGAACCTGGTGGCCGGCGGAAAATTCGAAGCCTTGAAGCTGCTTCGAACGGTTCTCAGTGGCGACCGCCTACATTTGTCATCGCAGGTGCTGAATGCCTATGCGCATACCCGCAAGCCGGATCGTGGCTGGGTCGTTTTCAAAGTAGAAGTCTTCAATCAGGATAAGAACGTCGTGCTGACGTACGACACTGATGTGCTGATCATGCGTCGTCCGGCGTGAACCAAGCGATCATCCCGCCCTTAGCACCTCGTCTAAAAACTCAATAAACACATTGATCCGGCTCGAACCACGATGATTCGGTAAATACAACGCATTGATGCATCCACTGGCGCTACCGGGATTGACCTCGTACTGTTCCAGCAACCGAACCAGTCGCCCCTGAGCGACGTCATCACGCACCAGCCAGTCGGCGAGCAGCGTCACCCCGCCGCCGGCGATGGCGGCTTCGCGCAAGATGTCGGCGTTGTTACTGTGCAGCCGCCCTTGTACGTTCAGCTGGACGGTTTCGTCATCGGCCTGGAACGTCCAATGCAGGTGCGAGCCGCCGTAATCGAAGCGCAGGCATTGATGTTCCAGCAGGTCGTGGGGATGGCGCGGTGTGGGGTGGTGCTTCAGATAGTCCGGACTTGCCAGTACCCAGCGCTGAAAAGCCCCTACCCGCTTACTGACGATGTCCTCACTCACCACCGTGGAGCCCAATCGCACCGACACGTCGATCTGCTCGCTGAGCAGATCGCTGACCTGGTCACTCAGTGACAGGCTGATCTCCAGGCCAGGATGGCGTTCAAGCAGACGGTTCAGGTGCGGGGCGATGATGCGGCGGCCAAACTCCACCGGTACGCTGACCCTGAGTCGGCCCTGCACTTCACTGCCGCGGTCGGCGACGAATGCATCCGCTTCATCCACGGCGTCGAGGATTGCCACGGCTTTGTCGAAATAGGTTTGCCCGGCGGTGGTCACGCTGATGTGACGGGTCGTGCGATTGAGCAGGCTGGCGCCCAGTTCCTGCTCCAATCCCGCCACCTGACGGGTCACCGAAGAGGTCGACAGGCCGAGCTTGCGCGCGGCCGAGGAATAACCGCCACAGCGTACGGTTTCGACGAACATCTTCAGTGCCAGCAACTTGTCCATAAGGGGTTTCCGATCGAAAACAAACGGTGATGATTGTGCATCACCGTTCGCTTGTCGTCTTGTCCCATGCAACGTCATCGAGTTATTGGCCATCGACCGGCGCTGCTTTGAACTGACGCGAAAGAAATATCACCAGCGCCAGCGCCGGGACCGCCGCCACCAGCATCGCCGACAGGCTCCAGCCGAAGTGTTCGTAGAGCGCACTGGCCACCAGCGAACCCAATGCGCCGCCAACGAAGATGCTGGTCATGTACACCGCGTTGAGTCTGGCCCGGCTGTGCGGGTCCAGGGCATAGACCTCGCGCTGGCCGAGCACCATGTTCAACTGCACGGCAAAGTCCAGCAGCACCGCACACACCACCAGCCAGACATAACCGCTGCCCGGCAAGGCGGCGATCAACAATGAAACCGGGGCCAGCAGCAACGCCACCAGGGTGCCGATACGAGCGTGGCCGGCATCGGCCAGGCGGCCGGCAATCGGCGCGGCCACGGCGCCTACCGCACCGACCAAGGCAAAGATCGCCACTTGGGTCTGGCTGAAACCATGGTTGCGCATCAGCTCAATCGGCGCGATGGTCCAGAACAGGCTGAAGCTGGCGAACAACAGACCCTGGTACAGCGAGCGCTCGCGCAGAACTCCGTAGCGTTTGGCCAGGGCAAACACCGAACCGATCAATGCGCCATAACTGGCTTGGTGCGCCGGTACGCGACGCGGCAGCGCCACAGCCGTGATCAATGCAATGACTGCCATCAGAGCCGCCGCGCTGAAGAACACGCCGCGCCAGCCGAACGCTTCCACCAGCAGGCTCGACACCGGTCGCGACAACAGGATGCCCAGCAGCAGGCCGCTCATGATGTTGCCGACCACACGCCCGCGTGACTTTTCTGGGGCCAGGTGCGCGGCCAACGGCACGAGGATCTGCACGGCCACCGAAGTCAGGCCGATCAGCAGCGAAAACACCAGGAACATCGACGGCGAATGGCTCAACCCGGCGCACAACAGGCTGGCGCTGGCCGCCAGGGTCAAGCCCACCACCAGCCGACGGTTCTCCAGCAGATCCGCCAGCGGCACCAGCAATAGCAGGCCCAAGGCATAGCCAAATTGCGTGAGCGAGACGATCAGACTGGCGTTGGCGCTGGACAGGCCGATCTGCGGCGCGATCAGTTCGACGATGGGTTGGGCGTAGTAAAGGTTGGCGACCACCGCGCCGCAGCAAAATGCCAGGAACGCGACCATCAGGCCGGAGAGTGAAGCAGTCGATTGGGAATGGGCCGTGGCCGCAGGATTGCCCGTGAGCATGATGACACCTCGTCAATGGGGGAAAGTTGTCTGCAAGGCTACGGATGTGGCCGAGGTTGGAGAATCCACGGTTCGAGCAACTGACTGATGCGCCGCACGCAACGAAGCCAGGCGTTGCTTTTGGCGCAACGAGCCATTGCGCCGAATGCCGATACTCGACCGCTGCAGGCTTCTTTACTCTGGCCCCCATGGTCATTCAAGGAGCTTACCGTGATCTCCCAACCACCGTTTTTTGCATTCCGCAGAACGCCCTGCCGCATCAGTGGCAAATCCACATGAACAGCCAATGGATGAAATCCAGACAGGTCTGGTCCGCACTGGCTGCCCTCGCCCTGCTCGCCTTCATCGCTGCGGTGCTGCTGATGTGGCGTCCGGCACTGGCGCCGGTCGAACGTCCCCTGACCTTCGACAAGGCGCAGTTGCAACGTGGCGCGCGGGTGGCAGAAGCCGGCGACTGCGCGGTGTGCCACACCCGCCCCGGCGGCCGATACCTGGCAGGCGGCCTGCCACTGGTGACGCCTTTCGGCACGCTCTACAGCACCAACATCACCCCCGATCCACAGACAGGTATCGGTCAATGGTCCCTGAAAGCCTTTGAACGGGCGATGCGTGAAGGTATCTCCCGCGACGGCCATTTTCTCTACCCGGCTTTTCCGTACGTGCATTACCGGCGCATGAGCGATGGCGACCTGGCCGATGCCTACGCCTGGTTGATGAGCGGCCCTGCGGTACACGCTCCCGCGATGGAAAACCGCATGAACTTCCCAATGAACATCCGGCCCCTGGTGTCGTTCTGGAACCTGCTGTTCCTGCATGGCGAGCCGTTGAGGCCTGTTGCTCGGCAGTCCGACGCCTGGAATCGCGGTCGTTATCTGGTCGAGGGCCCCGGCCACTGCGCGGGTTGTCATTCGCCGCTGAACCTGATCGGTGCCGAGAAATCCGGCCAAAGCCTGGCAGGCGGCAGCGTAGACGGCTGGGATGCCCCATCGCTGCTCGGCCTGGCACGCCAGGCCGATGGCTGGAACCGCGAGCAACTGGTGCGCTACCTACGCGGCGATGTGGTGAGTGGTCATGGTACTGCCGCCGGCCCGATGCGCCCGGTCAGTCTCAGTCTGGCCCGCTTGCCGGCCAGCGATGTCGAGGCGATTGCCGACTACCTGCTGAGCCTGCAAACCAAGCCTGCGGTGAGCGAAGTCTCATCGACACCGGTGAAAACCGATCTCGCCGAACAGGCCTCGGGCGCCCTTGTATTTGCTGGTGCGTGCGCCGGATGCCACGGACCGGCCGCAGCGATGCGCGAGATCGATGAGCGTCCGCCGCTGGAGCGCACTTCTGCGTTACGCGCCGCCAGCTCGCGCAATTTTCTCAAGACTGTCCTCGAAGGGCTGCCGGCCACCCCAGGAGTGCCCGGCCCGGTCATGCCACCCTTCGCCGCCAGCCTCGATGAGTCCCAACTCAAGGCCGTCGCCGCTTATCTGCGTCACCAGGCCAGACCCGGCCAGCCCTGGACGGACCTTTCTTCCACTGTCGACGCGATACGCAAGGAGACGAAATGACCCACGTCACGCTCAACGTCAACGGCGCGGACCATGCTCTGGACCTCGAACCCGACATGCCGTTGCTCTACGCACTGCGTAACCACATCGGCCTCAATGGCGCCAAGTATGGCTGTGGCCTGGGCCAGTGCGGCGCCTGCACGGTCATTGTCGATGACCGTCCGGTCTTTGCCTGCCTGACGCCCTGCGCTGGGCTTGAAGGCAGGAAAGTCCGTACCGTCGAAAGCTTGGGCACCGCCGAACAGCCCGGTGACTTGCAACGGGCGTTCATCGACAAGCAGGCCGCGCAATGCGGCTATTGCATCGCTGGCATGCTGATGCGGGCCCAGTCGCTGCTCGAGCGTAATCCGACGCCGGACGAATCAACCATTCGCGAACACATGGCGGGGAACCTGTGCCGGTGCGGCACCCATCTGCGCATCATCGAAGCCATCAGCCTGGTCTCTCGGCGGAACGGGAGCGCAGCATGAAGCGCCATGAAGTTGACCAAGGACGTCGGGCGTTTCTACGCGGGGGCGCCTTGCTGGTGGCCTTCAGTCTTTTGCCAGCTACTCGCAAGGCATGGGCGGACACCGAAGTCGACACGCTGGGCACCGTGGTGCTGGCCCCCGATCTTCCTGGCAGCCTGCGCACCAATCCATACCTGGACGCGTGGATACGGGTCGATGCCGAGGGCATCACCGTCTACACCGGTAAGGTCGAACTGGGCACGGGCGTGAAAACGGCGCTGCTGCAAATTGCCGCCGAGCGCCTGGATGTGGCGCCTTCGGCCATCCACATGCTCACCGCTGACACGGCGCTGTCTCCCAATGAAGGCTACACCGCCGGCAGCCACACCATTTTCGACAGCGGCACTGCGTTGTTCAACGCGGCGGCGCAGGTTCGTCAGTTGCTCCTGGAATCGGCCGCACGTAGCTGGAATACCTCCACGGCTTTGCTGACCACTCGTGACGGGCTGATCGAAGGGGCCGACGGCCGCCGCATGCGCTACGCCGATGCGGTAAAAAACGTCGACCTGCACCGTTATGCCAAGTCCGAGTCGCCCGTGCTGCCACCGGCGCAGTTCAAACTGATCGGGCAACCGCTGCCGCGCCTGGATATTCCGGCCAAGGTCAGCGGCGGTGCCGCCTTTGTCCAAGACATCCGCCTGCCCGGCATGCTCCACGCCCGCGTCATCCGCCCGCCTCGCCCGGGCTGTCATCTTGAAGCGTTCGACCAGGCGTCGATCAGAGCGATGGCCGGTGTCGTGCAGGTCATTCGTGACGGTAGCTATCTGGCCGTGGTGGCCCAGGATGAATGGCAGGCGATCAAAGCCATGCGCAGCGGCTATGAGTCGGCGCACTGGAGCGGTGGGCAAACGATCCCTGATTCAAAAAGCATCCATGCCCTGTTGAAAAAACTGCCTGCACGACGCTACCCCATCAGTGCCCAGGGCACGCCGAGCCTCACCACCGGCAAACAGTATAAGGCTCAGGTCACCAAGCAGTACCTGATGCACGGCTCCATCGGCCCGTCCTGCGCGGTGGCCTGGTTCCAGGACGGCACGCTGACGGTCTGGACCCACACCCAAGGCGTCTTCCCGCTACGGGCCGGTATCGCCGAAATGGTTAACCTGCCACCCGAGCGCGTGCGCTGCATCCACACCGAAGGCTCCGGCTGCTACGGGCACAACGGCGCGGACGATGCGGCGGCGGACGCGGCGCTGATCGCCATGCGCATGCCTGGCACGCCGGTGCGAGTGCAGTGGATGCGCGAGCAGGAACACCTCTGGGAGCCCTACAGCTCGGCGATGGCGGCGCAAGTCGAGGCCAACCTGGACGAACACGGACGCTTGCAGGATTGGGCCTATGAGCTCTGGACCACACCGCACAACGAACGGATCGTCAACGCCGGCAGGTTGCTGCCCGCTCGCCTGTTGGCGCGCCCCTTCGTGAGCGCGCCGTCGGTACCGATTGCCCAACCCGAAGGCGACGGCGATCGCAACGCCGTGCCGCTCTATGCGCTGGCCTCCACTCGCATCGACATGAACTTCGTCACCGAGATGCCGTTTCGCACCTCGGCGATGCGCTCGTTGGGCGCGCATATCAATGTGTTCGCCATCGAAACCTGCATCGACGAACTGGCGGCGCGGGCCGGGACCGATCCGGTTGCCCTGCGCCTGGCGCATCTGCACGATCCACGGGCCCGTGCCGTGATCGAGAGAGTTCGCGACGCCATCGGCTGGCCGCAGAAAAGCCACGAGCCAGGTTCAGGCATCGGCTTCGCTTTCGCCCGCTATAAAAACATCATGGGTTACTGCGCCCTCGCCGTTCGCCTGCAAGTGCACCCGCAGAGCGGCGAAGTGCGGATCGAACAGGTGGTCACAGCGGTTGACGTCGGCCAGATCGTCAACCCCGACGGCCTGCGTAACCAGGTCGAAGGCGGCATCCTGCAATCCACCAGTTGGACACTGTACGAACAGGTCGCTTACGACGCTGGCGGCATTCGCAGTTATGACTGGAGCGGCTACCCGATCCTGCGTTTTACCCAAGTACCCAGGCAGGTCGATGTGCACCTGCTCGACCAACCGGGACAGCCGTTCCTCGGTGCCGCTGAAATCGTCCAAGGCCCCATGGCGGCCGCGATTGGCAACGCGGTAGCGAATGCCACTGGAAAACGCTGGTTGAACCTTCCGCTGACCCGCACCGAACAACCGTCCTGATGCCAGGAAAACACCCGCTGCGTTGCGTTTGACGCAATGCAGCGATGAGTTTTGCTCGGATTATCACGGGCCGCAATGCCGATTAACTTAGAGACCAAGCGGTGCACCGCCGCACCGTTCACCTTGTCCGAACTGGAGAACACCATGACTCAGCACCTGTTCCAGCCCATCGCCCTGGGCCCTTACACCCTGCCTCACCGCGTCGCGATGGCACCGCTCACTCGCTCCCGCGCCGGGCAACCGGGGGACATCCCCACCCGCATGAACGCTGAGTACTACCACCAGCGTGCCAGTGCTGCACTGATCATTACCGAAGCCACGCAGATCTCTCGACAGGGTCAGGGTTATGCCTGGACGCCAGGCATCTACAACGACGAACAGGTCCAGGCGTGGCGCCAGATCAGTGATCGAGTGCACGGCGCTGGAGGGCTGATCTTCATGCAGCTCTGGCACGTGGGCCGTGTTTCACACCCCAGCTTCCAACCCGACAACGCCCTGCCCGTGGCACCCAGTGCGTTACCGGTGCCTGGCAAGACCTTCATCGTCGACGAAAATGGCGTCGGCATCTGGGGCGATGTACCAGTGCCGCGAGCGCTGGAAGCTGCAGAGATTGCCGAGATCGTCCGCGACTACCGAACCGCCGCCCGTAACGCTATCCGCGCAGGAATGGATGGCGTGGAAATCCACGCCGGCAACGGCTACCTGCTCGACCAGTTCATCAATAGCAACAGTAACCATCGCCAGGACGGCTACGGCGGCAGCATCGAGAACCGCGCACGGTTGTTATTGGAAGTGGTTGCGGCGGTCGCTGACGAAATCGGCGCCGAACAGGTGGGCGTTCGCCTGACCCCGATGGGCCGCTTCATGGGCATGGGTGATGAAAGCCCCGAAGCTACGTTCGGCTACATCGTGGAGGAGCTGAATCGTTGGAAACTGGCCTACCTGCATCTGGTGGAACCGGCTGTGGTCGGCACCGTCAAGGACGAAAACTTCGATCCCCGCTGGGACGCAATCATCGGCCAGTTGCGCCGGCAATGGCATGGCGTGCTGATCATCGCTGGCGGCTATGACCCTGCCTCCGCCGAGCGGGCGTTGAAGGACGGCCGCGCCGACATCATCGCGTTCGGCCGGCCATTCCTGGCGAACCCGGACCTACCGCGGCGGATTCGTCAGGGGCTGACGCTGAACACGCCGGATCCGACGACTTTTTTTGGCGGTGATGAGCGAGGCTATGTGGATTATCCTGCCTACTCGTAGCGCCCTGTTGCCTTGGTACTTCTGCGCTATGGCTCCTCAGCCCGATAACCAGAAGCGCAGGACAGCAGCGGCCACTATCGCAATGAGCACCACCGGCAGGATGCTCAGGCGTGTGGCAGCGAACAAGGTCAGTGCCAGGGCGATCAGGTCGGCGGGGTTGCTGCTGGCGAAGTAGGGCGCGATGACAGCGATCAGTACGCAACCCGGCGCGGCTTGTAGCACCTGCTGTAGCACCGGGCTGATGGTTCGGTTGCGCAGCATCACGAAGCCCAGCACTCGGGTCAGGTAGGTCACGAGGGCCATCGCCAGGATGGTGATCAGGGTCAGGTTCTCGGTCAAGACTTGGCCCACAGGTAAGCGACTACCAGTCCGACGAGGGTGCCCGCCAGTACATACCAGCCACCGGGAATCAATACATGGGACACCGCAGCGGTCAGCAGGCTGAACAGCCAGGGCACTGCCGCTCGCAGCCCCCGCCACATGCCGCGTAACAACACCAGCATAAAAGTGGATGCTTCGGTGACCTTGTTCGTACGGGTATGGCTGACCGGCCAGGATGAAGTCACGGTGGATCGCTTCACCGATGCCGTACGCGAACTGCCGCAAGTGCTGGAGTGTCACCTGATGGTGGGCGACTGCGATTTTCTGCTGCGGGTGGTGGCTTCGGACCTGGACGCGTGGCGGCAATTCCAGATCAAGCATCTGTCGCGAATCAAAGGTGTGCAGAGCCTGAAGACCGAGATTCCAATGCAGAAGATCAAGCTGACTACCGAGTTGCCCATTTAACCTGCGGGCGTCCTTATCACGGCTGATCGATGGCTTCCAGCACCGCCCCGGCCTCACGCATGAAAATCTCCAGGGTCTTGGGCCCGATGCCCTCGAACGTCAGCAGCCATCGCTCCACATCTGGCAGCCCTTCGATACCGTTGTGCATCGCTTGCAGATGAGCCGGCAGTTCGGTCGCCAGGCGTGCGCCCAAGGTTCGTAATCGTCGGGCCGTTGATTCGTCATAGCGGGCATACCCCGCCAGCCCCAGCAGCCTGACCAGCTCACGATGAGCACACTGGCCGAGCTTGGCTGGCGTATCCAGGCCATGCTGGTCAACCAGGATCCGGTAAGCCTGCAACGCGACGGAGGAACGTATGCGTTTGCCCAGCAGGAAACTGGCGAGCAACCATTTGTACAGGCCATGATGGTGCTGATCGGCAATGTCGATGCCCAGGTCTGTTGCGCTGACTTCAATCAACCCGTCGAGCCCCCCGACTCACATTGCTGTTGTTCATCCGTATCCGCATGGGGAATGGTGATCCGCCCTTCCCTCCCGGCTTCCCGATAGCGCGCTTGCAGCACCTCGGCCAGGCGCTGCTTGGCCTGTTCTTCGCCGTGGATGAGGCGGATCTCCTTCGGCCACTCCTTCATCCGGGTAACGAACCCGACAAGGTCCGCCTGGTCCGCGTGGGCTGAATAGCCGCCGACATTATCGACGCCGGCCCGGATGTCGAAACGGCAACCATCCAACATTACAAAGCCGCCGTCCGGCCCGTGGGTCATGATGTCCCGTCCTGGCGTTCCCTTGCCTTGATAGCCGACAAACACCACATTATGCCGAGGGTCGCCGAGCATGGCCTTGAGGTAGTTGACGATGCGTCCACCCGAGCACATGCCGTTGCCGGCGATGACGATGGCAGGTCGTGCGGTCTGGGTGAGGTGATCGACGATGCGCAGGTGTTCGTCGTGGCTGTCGACGGTGATGAGCTGCTTGAAGGACAGCGGCTTGCGGCCCTCTTCCAGCCGCAGCCGGGCATCTTCATCCCAGAAGCCGCGCAGCTCCTTGTAGACGCTGGTGAACTGGCCGGCGAGTGGCGAGTCGAGGATGATCGGGATCTCTGGCCAGTCGATGTCGAATGCGTCGCCCTTGCTGCGTTTATCCGGTTCGCCGGTGCTGGCCGCGTCCTGCTCATGGAGGATTTCTTCCAACTCGTACAGCAGCTCCTGGGTCCGGCCGATGCTGAACGACGGAATCAGCACCGTGCCCTGATCCCTCAACGCACGCTCGATGGCGACCTGCAAACGTTCGCGGCGGTGCACGCGGTCTTCATGACGACGGTCGCCGTAGGTGCTCTCCATGATCAGCAGGTCCGCGCGCTCGGGCGGTATCAGATCCGGCAGGATCGGTGAGTGGGGTGCGCCGAGGTCGCCACTGAACACGACGCGTCGGCTTCCCGCTTCGGCGCGGCTCATCTCGAATTCCACATAGGCCGAACCCAGCACGTGCCCCGCTGGTTGCAAGCGCACTCTGCACTCGGTCTGATCAGCCTCGTGCAGCGTGAACCAATTTGCGTAGGGTAAGGCGATTATCCGCTGCTCCACCACCTTGAGGTAGCGTTCCAGCTGTTCCTGGTCGCGGCTGATGGTCAGGCGGAACGCGTCTTCCAGCACGATCGGCAACAGCCGGGCCGAGGGCTCGCTGCACAGGATCGGCCCCTCGAAGCCAGCCGCCAACAGATTCGGAATCCGCCCTACATGGTCGATGTGCACATGGGTGACGATCAGGGCCTTGATGCCTTCGATGGAGAAGTCCAGGGCAAGCCTTTCGTCAGCGCCCTGCCCTTCGTCCTCGCCCTGGAACTGGCCGCAGTCGATCAGCACGCTGCACGTGTCGTCCATCCACAATTGGTGGCACGAACCGGTGACGCCTTCGTGGGCGCCGTGGTGGATGAGCTTGGGGTATTGCATCAGGCATCCTTCAGATGTCGTGGCGGCACTAAGCTGGGTCGAGGCAATGGGCATCATCCCCACCCCAGCGTCTTGATGATTGCCCGGCGGTAAGGCGTATCGATCTGCGCCGGCGTCTGCTGGATGTAATGGCGAGCATGGTCCCGGGCTTCGCCAGTCAGGGCGCCGAGGTAGCCGATCACATCGTCGATGCACGGCACGAGGCCCTCCACGCCCTCCAGCCGGGGCGGCAGCGCGGTCCAGATCACCGCATCGATCTGCCGGGCCGCCGCCCATTCACCGATGATGCCCAGCGGCGAGTTGCCCACGGTAAGAATGCCGATGCCATCCTGGCGCTCTTGCGCAATCTGCTCGCGCTCTTGCAGTGCCCTGCACGCTTCATCGAGGGACCCTACATCCAGCACCGTCCAGAGAACCCTGCTGGGCGGTGCGTTCGGACAGATCACCGTCGCGACTTCGCCCCCGTCGCTGATCCGGGAAAATTCGATCGGCAGGCCCGGGCCATCCCCAAACCACTCACTCGCCAGCGGCAGCGATTGTGGCTTCCATATCAACGAACCCCATCCCAGACACGCAATGATCATCGCTCAAGTCCTTGTTCCCCTCTCCAAGGCGTAGACCGCAGCGGCGTGCGTACTGTTCAATCGCGTGCGGCGAGCGCAAACCGCAGACAATCCTGCTGGGTTTAGCGATACTGTCGGCCTTGCCCACCTTCAAGAAAAGGACTTCGCCGATGAAGCATGTGTTTGCCGTTGCCCTCCTTGCATTCGCCCTGCAGAGCTTGGCCGCTGCGCCTGCGTCCAACACCGAGCAAGAGCCCGCCGCGCCTGGCGTGGCCTACGAAACGGTCACGGTTGGCGAAGACAGCGCGGGGCCCTTCACGACCCAGAGCATGGACCTGGGTACCGCGTTGAACTACCCGTCCCGTGCGGGCGTGGTCAACGTGATGGAATCCATCGTCGACGAGCCCGAGTACACCGGCTACGTGGCCATTGAAAAAGCCTACAAGTTCGGCCCGACCAAATATGTCCTGGTCATCTCCACGGGCGAAGGCGGCAATGCCTGCCCCGCGTCTACCTATGTGTTCACCTTCGATACCAAGACCGAGCAGGTGGACGGCAAGAGCGTCGTGGAAGGTTGCTCCGAAGGTGTAGAGGCGCTGGCGCAAGGCAACAAGCTCACCATCAAGAAAGACGGTGCGCAGACCGTGGTCTACAACGCGGTGGTGGAGTAACCGGCACGCTTCGACCCGGCTTCAGTGACGCGCTTCACAGATCGAGCCGCCAGTCAGGTATTTATCCAGGCCAGCCTTTATAAAGCGTCGAGCGCTAACGCGCCGGATTGCGCCTGGCTGTAAAACACGGGCGCACAGGGACATCCCGGAAGAACAACCAGCAACTCATGGAATATCAGGAGCCGTCAAAAATGAGCACCACCGAGCAGGCCCAAGCCAGCGGTAAATACAGCGCCAAGTGGCAGGCGCGCTTCAACTTCTTCGAAACCTACGGCCCACCAAACGACCCGCGTCACAAGGTTGCCCTCAAGGCGCTGCCAGGCTTCAAGGAAAAAATCCTGATCAATGCCAATGTCATCGCGTTTTTCTTCGGCCCGATCTATCTGTTTGTCCTCGGGCTCTGGAAGAAAAACCTTGCCCTGCTCGGCATTTTCCTTGGCATCAATATCGGCTTGAGCGTGATTTTCGCGATCCTCGGCATGGAATTTCCACGTGCGCTGAGCTCCGGCCTGAACGGCGCAGCGTCCGTCATGTATGCCTTGACGACCAACTACGCCTATTACCTCAAGGAAGTGAAAGGCGAACAAACCTGGAACCCGTTCAAGGGCATGCGTTTCTGATAGCAGGTTCGTTCGATCAGAAGCCCGCGCACTCATCAAAGTGCGCGGGCTTTTTTCATCGCGTCTCGCGTTGCCCTCAACCACCACACCACCAGGTTATTGCTCATGATGAGCGGCAGACGGTAACGCCGGATCATGCTGCGCCATCTGCCGATGGGAACATTTCGGAACTCCCCGAGCGCCGGAAGCCTCCAATGCCTTAACAGGCTAGATCCCCAGCCAGTGCGTCCCAAGACAGCGAAACCGCTGCGCTTTGGCTAGTCTCTGCGTACTTATGGCATGATGCCCCGTAGTACTTTCCCTGATGAGAGCCGCGTCTGTGTCAGTGATTCCCCTAGTGGTATGTGACGATTCGAACATGGCCCGCAAGCAAGTGTTGCGGGCGCTGCCGGCGGACTGGGCGGTTTCTGTCACCGAGGCCGGTAATGGTCGCCAGGCCATGGACGCCATACGCAAGGGCCTGGGTCAGGTGGTGCTGCTCGACCTGACCATGCCGGAAATGGACGGTTACCAAGTGCTCAGTGCCTTGCGCGAAGAAGGGCTCAAGGCACAAGTCATCGTGATTTCCGGTGACGTCCAGGAGGAAGCTGTACGCCGGGTGCTGGAGCTGGGCGCGCTGGCCTTCTTGAAGAAGCCTTTCGACGAAAGCGAGCTGCGTCAGATCCTCAATCGGCTCGGGCTACTGACGGACCACCGCCAGGCGCCACAGCCTGATCGCGAGATCCCCAACACCGCGATCAATTTCCACGATGCGTTCCGCGAAACCGTCAACGTGGCCATCGGCCGTGCAGCAGCCTTGATCGCCAAGGTCCTGGGTGTTTTCGTGCAGTTGCCGGTGCCGAACGTCAACGTCCTGGAAGTCGGTGAATTGCACATGGCATTGAGCGATGCCGGCAGCTGCGATCAGCTCACTGCCATTTGTCAGGGTTTCATCGGCAGCGGCATCGCCGGCGAAGCGCTGCTGATGTTCCACGATTCGGAAGTCGCCGATATCGCCCAATTGATGCAACGCCAGAGCGAAGATTATTCCGATCTGGAGATGCTGCTCGATCTTTCCAGCGTGCTGATCGGGGCGTGCCTGAGCAGCATCGCCGAACAGATCGACGTGGTGTTTTCACAAGGCCATCCGCAGATCCTCGGCCAGCACGCGGCCATCGACGAGCTGATCCGGGTCAACCAGAAACACTGGAAAAAGACCCTGGCGGTGGAGATCAGCTACAGCCTGGAGGGTCACGATATCCGCTTCGACCTGCTGCTGTTGTTCACGGAGGATTCCATCGAGCGCCTGACCCACAAACTCGCCTACCTGATGAGCTGAGCCATGCACAATCCTGTTGATCTGAACGAGTTTCACTGGTTGCTGGCGATCGTCCAGAGCATCGATGTCGGCGTGGTGGTGCTCGACCGTGATTATCGGGTGCAAGTCTGGAACACCTTCATGGAGAACCGCTCCGGGGTTCAGCCCAAGGATGCCCACAACCAGCATTTTTTCAGTCTGTTTCCCGAAGTGGATCGCCAATGGTTCAGCCGCAAGGTCGAAAGCGTTGCGGCCTTGGGTACGCCGGCCTTCACGGTATGGGAACAGCGTCCGTATCTGGTGCGGTTCAAGAGCTACCAGCCGATCACCGGCCAGGAAGAGTTCATGTACCAGAACACCACGCTGCTGCCGCTGCGCTCGCCCGACAGCAAGATCAACCACATCTGCCTGGTGATTTACGACGTCACGGACGTTGCCACCAACCGCCACCAACTGCAAAGTGCCAACGCGCAACTGCAGAAACTCTCCAGCACTGATCGCCTGACCGGCCTGTACAACCGCGGCCACTGGGAAGAAGCCCTGAAGGCCGTCTACGCCCGGCACCAGCGCTACGGCACCATGTCCAGCCTGGTGATGTTCGACATTGACCACTTCAAGCTGATCAACGACACCTACGGCCATCCGGCCGGCGACAAGGTGCTCGAACAGATCGCCGCACTGATCCGCGAGCACGTGCGCGACTCCGACGTGGCCGGACGTTATGGCGGTGAAGAGTTCGGCGTAGTGCTTTCAGACACCGACAAGGCGGGCGCAAGGATGTTTGCCGAACGTCTGCGCAACGCCGTCGAGGAAATGGACGTACCCTACGGCGACAAGGTGATTCGCTTGACGATCAGCCTGGGAGTGGCCGACCTGAGCAAACCTTCCATCAACCACGCCGACCTGATTTCGTGGGCGGACCAAGCGCTCTATACCTCGAAAAAGTCCGGGCGCAACCGGGTGACCGTCTCCGAATAGCAACGCAGCAAACCTGGAAAAGCGGTCAGGAAGATCCACTTGCAGGCCAACCGGAAACTCAACGAAACGCGCAGTCTCACCCGTGGTCTAGAACAGTAAGCCCACCTGAAGAGAGTGACCTCATGTTGAAATTCCTTGGCGGTACCGTTGGCATCATTTTTCTGATTGGCCTGATCGTGGTGATCGCGCTGTTCAAATTCATTTTCTGACCTGCCAACTCTGGCCGGATCAAACTCGACGGCGGCCCATCCAGGGCCGCTTGCCTATTGCGGTTTTCTAGACACGTCCCCGGCGTCCTGACGCCTTCCCTCTGCCACGCCTTTACTCGGGTGTCGGCCATGTCCGCCAGCGTGAGCAGTCACGGCTTCAGTTTATTTGATGCCGATCATAATCAAAGCGTTGACAGTTTAGATTTCGAGCGTAATCATAAAGACGCCTTCCCAACAAATTCCAACGTCTAACCGATACAGGAACAATCAGCATGGCCACGCTTTCGAAAGTCCTCATTACCGGTGCATCCAGTGGCATCGGCGCTGTCTACGCAGAACGGTTTGCTCGCCGCGGCCACGACCTGGTGCTGGTCGCCCGCGACAAGGCCCGCCTGGATGCCCTGGCAACGCAGCTGCACGAAAAACATAAAGTTGACGTCGATGTCCTGCAAGCCGACCTGACCCAATCGGCCGATCTGTCGGCGCTGGAGACCCGCCTGCGGGACGACGCCGGCATCGGCATCCTGATCAACAACGCCGGCATGGCTCAGTCCGGCGGCTTCACCCAGCAGACCGGCGATGCCATCGAACGCCTGATCACCCTCAACACCACGGCCCTGACACGACTGGCGGCAGCCGTGGCACCGCGTTTCGTGCAGGCGGGTGAAGGCTCCATCGTCAACATTGGCTCGGTGGTAGGTCTGGCACCTGAACTGGGCATGACAGTCTATGGGGCCACCAAGGCATTCGTGTTGTTCCTGTCCCAAGGCCTGAATGTGGAATTGTCCTCCAAGGGTGTCTATGTACAGGCGGTATTGCCCGCGGCGACTCGCACTGAGATCTGGGAGCGTGCCGGCATGGACATCAACGCACTCCCTGAGGTCATGGACGTCGAAGAACTGGTTGATGCCGCGCTGGTCGGCTTCGATCGACGCGAACAAGTCACCATTCCGCCGCTGCACGTGGCCAATCGTTGGGACGCGTTGGAAGGCGCGCGGCTAGGGTTGATGTCGGACATTCGCCAGGCCCATGCAGCCGAGCGCTATCGCCCTCAAGCCTGAGCGTGAAACAAGCCCTGGACGCATGCCCCGACTCGACCAGGGTTGACTGCAACCTGGCTTCGATGGAGAGCCGTCACTTCGATTACATCTGACATCAATGTACACTGGGCCCGACAGTTGTCCGAAACAAGAGGCATAGGGTATGAGAGTCACGAAAGCGCAGGCGCAGGCCAATCGAGCACACATCGTGGAGACGGCCTCCGCCCTGTTCCGTGAACGTGGCTTCGATGGCATCGGAGTGGCGGATCTGATGGCAGCCGCCGGGTTCACCCACGGCGGTTTCTATAAACACTTTGGCTCCAAGGCGGACTTGATGGCCGAAGCTTGCGCCGCCGGACTGTCCCGATCGGTTCAGGACAGCGACGGCATCGGCCTTGTCGGTTTCTTCGAGCATTATGTGTCGCGAGCGCACCGCGACGATCGCAGCAACGGCTGTACCCTCTCCGCCCTTTGCGGTGATGCTGCGCGCCAACCGCAAGAGGTCAAGAACACATTTGGCGATGGCCTCGCACAAATGTTCGCGGTCCTTGAACGCGGCGCGGCGAAACTGGACGACGCCGCTCAACAAGACGTACGAGCGACAGTGATCGGCAAAATGGCCCAGGCCGTCGGCGCAATCATCCTGTCACGGGCCTGCCCGGACGACTCCCCATTGGCGGATGAAATCCTCGAAGTCTGCCGCAGCGCGATTCTCGAATCGCTGGCACCGCCCGTGAAGGCGTGACCAGCCTTTGTCCGCCCTTGCAGTGCCTGTCTTCGGCAACCGATACGTTCGTGCAATGGGCCCATTCACCTGCGCCATGCTGTGATTGCCGTGACGGGCAATGAAGCGATGCTCCCCCGCGCCATTGTCCGGCTCAAAACACGCTCCCCTGTGAGCCATTGAATCGCGAGGCTAAAAAAATGCTCCTACATATGTCGACCTGGTCCGAGATCGAACAGTACCTCAAACGCTGCCGCAGCATCGTCATTCCTATCGGTTCCAACGAGCAGCATGGCCCGATCGGCCTGTTGGGGACCGACTGGATGTGCCCGGAGATCATTGCCCATCATGCGCAGAAGACCGCCGATATCCTGGTCGGTCCAACCTTCAATATCGGCATGGCACAGCATCACATCGGCTTTGCCGGGACCATCACCCTGCGCCCATCGACCTTCATTGCTGCCATTGGCGACTGGGTACGCTCATTGGCCGCCCACGGTTTCGAGAAGATATTTTTCCTCAACGGCCATGGCGGCAATATCGCCTCGATTGAGGCGGCATTCTCCGAGCTCTATGCCGAAGCGAGCTTCGCCCGACGCCCGGCCGGTTTTGCCCTGAAGTTATGTAACTGGTGGGACCTGGAAGGTGTCGCGGCCCTGGCTAACAAGCAGTTCCCCACCGGCCACGGCGTGCATGCAACGCCGTCGGAGATTGCAGTGACTCAATGGGCCTATCCGGAAGCGATCAAGACGGCCGATTACTCACCTAAAATCGCCAATTCAGGCCCGATCCGTGAGGCTCACGACTTCCGGCTGCGCTTTCCCGATGGGCGCATGGGGTCCGACCCGGCCCAGGCGACGCCGGAAAAAGGCGGTGAACTGGTCATGTTGGCAGCGCAGAGCCTGGTGCGTGAACTGGATCTGTTCACCTGCGAATCAGCGCCCGCTTGATACCTGACTAACAAGCGCTAACAGCGGATAACTGGTACTCGACGTCCAAAGGCATCACTCTTGAGTCTCACAACTGCGCTTGGCCTCTGTGGCGTTGCCGGGGCAGTTGATCGACGACTCAAGAGGGATCCGGGCATGATCGAAGGTTATCGCGAGAGCTGTGTGAGCAGCGTTGACCGCCTTGGGAACGACGAGCTGCGAGCGTTGATGATGGAGGTCGTTCAGTATGGCGGCGCTGCGTATGGCAGGGCCCCGCTACAGCAGCTGCTGGCAAAGGTCGAGCCACTGCTCAAGGCCTTTTTCGAGGGCCAGGTCCAGGCCGGACGCCTAGGGTGCGAAGCGGTTGACGGGCTGGTCCGGCAGGCTTTTACAGCGCTTTATCGACGACGCGCCGGGTATGAACCGGACATTCCATTCAGGGCGTGGATGATAGACGTCGCCCGATCCACCCTGCTCCAGCACCTGCGCAGCCAGAACGTTGGAGCCTCCTGCGCGCCTGTCGCCAATACCGCCACGCTGCATTTTCCAGAAGCCTTCGGCACGCTCTGAACCCGCGTCACTTTTACCAGGAACGGCGAATGATCAGCATCGAAAAAGTGCTTTACACCAGTCATACCCGCACTACGGGCGGTCGTGAGGGCACGGCACAGAGCGATGACGGCCGGCTCGATCTCAAGCTTTCTCCCCCCGGCGCACCGGGAAACGGCACCAATCCGGAGCAACTGTTTGCCGTCTGCTGGTCCGCCTGTTTCCTCGGGGCCCTGCGCCATGCCTGCAACGCCCGCAAAATCGGTTTCCCGGCGACGGCGGCGGTCGATGCCCAGGTTGACCTGGTGCATGGCGAGAAAGGTTTTTTCCTCCAGGCACGCCTTGCGGTGTCGTTGCCGGAGATTGAACAGGAGGTCGCGCAACAGCTGATCGATGCGGCGCATCAGAACTGCCCTTATTCCAAAGCCACGCGCGCCAACATCGACGTTCGCTTCAGCATCGTCTGAACCGCCTTCCTCTGCACACACGGCCTGCCAATCTATGGCGGAAGGGGTGTATTTCAGCGTAGGATTCGTCCCACAGCGCTTGCACACTTCCCCTATCCAGAGAGCCAGCCTTGTGGAGATCGCTCCAGACGATTTGCACGATTCCTTGACCCTCCAATTCGCCTTTGGGCCCTTCTGCGTCACGCCGGGCAAGCGATTGCTGACCAAAGATGGCGTTCGCGTGGAAATCGGCGGACGCGCCCTGGATCTGTTGATCGCCTTGCTCGAACGTCCCGGACGGGTGATGTCCAAGCGCGAATTGCTCAAACTGGTCTGGCCGGACATCGTGGTCGCTGAAGGTAGCCTGCGTTTCCACATGACCGGGCTGCGGCGGATCCTCGGCGACGGTGAAGACGGCGCGCGCTACATCTCCACCCAGGTCGGCGTCGGTTATGCCTTTGTCGCGCCCCTCGAACGATTGCAGCCAGCCCCACTGCCAGTGGTCATGGCGCCTGCCCAGGTCGAGCACCGCAGTGCTGTCGGCGCATTGCCGGCACGTACCAGGCTGATAGGTCGCGACAGCGATGTGCAGCGGATTGTCGAGCGGCTGCTGGAACCCAAACTGTTCACCATCGTGGGCCCCGGCGGCGTTGGCAAGACCAGCCTGGCCGTGGAGATCGGCCATCGGATAGCTGCCGGGCAGCAGCAGAAAGTGCGTTTCGTCGACCTGGCGCAAGTCGAAGACGAATCCCTTGTGTCGTCGTCCGTCGCGGCCTCCCTGGGCATTGCCGTGCAGGCCGAAGATCCTCTGTTCGTCCTGCTTGCCCATCTGCGCGACAGTCGCCTGCTGCTGATCATCGACAATTGCGAACACCTGATCGATAGCGTTTCGGCCCTGGTCGAACAGATCCGGGAGGCGGCGCCACAGGTGTCATTGCTGACGACCAGCCGCGAACCCCTTCGTACCCTCGGCGAATACGTGCACTGGCTCAATCCCCTGGATTATCCGGCAGAGGTGCAGACGCTGAGTGCCGAACAATTGCTGGCCTACCCGGCCGTGAAGCTGTTTGTAGAGCGCGCGTCGTCAGGTAATGCGACGTGGGTAATCGATGGCAACGACGCGCGGATGATTGCCGACATCTGCCGTCGGCTCGAAGGCATGGCGTTGCCCATCGAACTGGCCGCCGTACGCGTGGCAACACACGGCGTGCGAGCCACCCACGCGCTGCTGGGCGAGCGTTTTTCCCTGGGCTGGTCAGGGCGACGTACCGCGCTGCCGCGGCACCAGACATTGCGGGCGATGCTCGATTGGAGCTATGCACTGCTCAGCGAACCGGAAAAGCACGTATTCGAGCGGCTGTCGGTTTTCGTCGGGCCGTTCTCCCTGGAAGCCGCCTCGCAAGTGCTCGCCGATGAGCAAATAGACCCCGTCACGGCGGCCGCCACGCTGGATGACCTGACGTCCAAAGGGCTGGTCAGCGTCGACCACAGCGATGCGCTGGCGGCGTATCGGCTGTTGGAGATGACCCGGGCGTATGCCAGAGAAAAACTGGCGGCCCGGGGGGACGCACAAACCCATGACCTGTCGTTCAGGCATGCCGCCTACTTCACGGAACTGCTCGGCCGCCTCGGCACGTCGCCCGATGAAGTTTTCGAGCGTTCGTCACAGCTGGCCCATCAATTGGGCAATGTCAGGACCGCCCTGGAGTGGAGTTTCGGGCCCCAGGGCGACCCGGGCCTGGCCCTGCCCCTGGCAGCCGCGAGCGCGCCGCTTTTGCTGCACTTTTCGCTGCTGGCCGAATGCCGAACCTGGTGCGCCCGGGCGACTGAACTGCTGGAGCTGGGTTACTACGCAACGCCCACCGAAATGGAATTGCAGGCCGCCCTTGGCCTGGTGCTGATGTTCACGCGGGGTAACAGCGACGCGGCCTACACGGCGCTGCGTCGGGCGCTGGACATTGCCGAGTCACTGGGTGACCACTGCTCGCGGCTGAGGCTGCTGGGCCGATTGCAGATTTTCTCCGAACGCATCGGTGACTTTCCCTCCTCGCTGGCCTGGGCTGAACAGGCCGTTGAGGTGGGCAACCTCATCGGCAAGCCCGAGGCAATCGCCGTGGCCGCCTCCCTGGCGGGCATTTCCCATCACTTGCTCGGTGATCAACGACTGGCGCGCCAGGCGCTGGAAAGGTCCCTGCGCAACAGCGTGCCGTCCCAACGCAGCAGCACGCTTCACTATGGTTTCGACCACCGCAACCGGACGGCCCTGGCCCTGGCGCGCACACTGTGGTTGCTGGGCTTCCCCGATCAGGCCAGGCGTTGGGCCGCGCAAGTGGAAGCCGAGGCGGCCATGCTCGATCATCCGGTGACTCACTGCATCGCACTGGTCTGGACCCTGGGCCTGTATATCTGGACCGGCGACCTGGACAAAGCCCGCGCCGGCCTGGAGACATTCAGCCACATTGCCGAAGCGAACGCCCTGGCGCCGTATGTGGCCGCCGCCATGGGCGTACAAGGGGCCATCGCGATACGCGCGGGGCAGCCAGGCCCTGCCGTTGCCTTGTTGCAGGAGAGCCTGACGCGACTGCAAGGCATGCGTTACGAACTGCTGACCACCGCTTTTGAAATTGCCCTCGCCGAGGGTTTGATTCTGGGCGGGCAGCACGAACAAGCGCTGAGTCAGGTCGAAGCGACCATCCGGCATTGTCGCCAGAGCGGCGACGCCTATGCCTTGCCCGAACTGCTGCGGATCAAGGCCGTCGTCCTCAAGACGCGGGTTCCCGCCAACCCGGTTGCGATAGAAGGCGTGCTGCAAGAGTCCATTGCCCTGAGCCGGCAACAGGGTGCCGTGGCCTGGGAGCTGCGAGCCGCCATGGACCTGGCCGGCCTGTGGCTGGAGCAAAAGCGCGCCGCCGAAGCCAGGATCTTGCTGGATGCGTGCAGCCAGCAAATGACCGAAGGCTACGACACCCTGGACCTGCGCCAATTGCACGCGCTGCGGCAACGTGCGGCCGATGCAGCCGGCGACTGAGACAAGCGGCAGCCCTCGTGCTCAGGCTGCTTGACCGTGGCGAGGGAGCTTGTTGCTCACGCTTGAGGGCTAAATCCTCAGGACGGGTCTGCTTCGCGGCCCAGCGGGAGCAAGCTCCCTCGCCACAACAAGCTCCTTCGTCATAAAAGGTTAGCCTTTGGCGAGGGGCTCATCCTGTACCAATCGGGCGCTCATCTTCACCAGGTCGGCCAGCGAACGGGCGTTCATCTTGCGCATAACCTTGCCACGGTGCGCCTTGACGGTGATCTCGCTGATCCCCAGGTCAGACGCGATCACCTTGTTCATGCGCCCCGCCACGACCATTGCCAGGACCTCCTGTTCGCGTGGCGTCAACGTCTCGTAGGCCTGGCGAAGTTCCCGCAGGCTTGCTTCGCGGTCCAGGGCAACGCGGCTGCTTTCAAGGGCGTCGCTGATGGCGTTCAACAAGACGTCGTCGTCAAACGGCTTGGTCAGAAATTCCACCGCGCCGGCTTTCATTGCCCGTACCGAACGCGGGACGTCGCCATAGCCGGTGATGAAAATCACCGGCATCAACGGACGGTCGCTGGCGATCGCACTCTGCAAATCCAGGCCGTTGAGGTCCGGCAGATTGATGTCCAGCACCAGGCAACTGGGCACCAGGGGTCGGGGCCGGGCGAGAAACGCTTGCGCCGACTCGAACAGTTGCGGCTGCCACTGAGCATGACCGATCAGCAGCTCCAGCGATTCACGTACCGAAACATCGTCATCGACCACGTACACGATCGGTGCAGGGAGCTTTGCCATGCATTCGTGTCCGGGTGCCACTGCGTTGGTTGCGTTCAATTGGCCACCTCCTTGAATGACATGCCGCTCAACCCACCGGCAGCGCCGCGCTGAGTGCCTTGAGCAGCGCCGCCTCACTGAACGGCTTGGTCAGGCACTCCACCGCCCCCAGCTTCATCAGTTGCGGGCGCAAGGCTGCTTCCCCCAGCGCGGTAATGAAGATGATCGGAATGAAGAGCTCGCGTCGGGCCAGTTCTTTTTGCAGGTCCGGCCCGGACATGCCCGGCATGACAACATCCAGGATCAGACAGCGGGTCTGGCTGATACAGCCGGACGCCAGGAATGCCTGCGCCGAAGAAAATGCCTGGACTGCGAAACCGAACTCCTTGAGCAGGTCCGGCAAGGCTTCGCGCACCGACTCGTCATCATCCACCACCGATACAAGCAAAGGCTTATCCATTGAAAACCTCCCTGGCTTGATCGATGCCGGCGTCCCGGTCGCGTTCGCCCAGGTATGGGATCACGAATCTGAACGTGGCCCCTGGACCTGTGTCATTCACACAGGCCCAAAGCCGCCCCTCATGTTTCTCGATGATCGAATGGCTGACTGACAAACCGATCCCCATGCCCGAACTCTTGGTTGTGTAGAACGCATCGAACAGCCGCTGCGCATCCTGCGGGTCGAAGCCGGCGCCGTTATCCCGGACCTCCAGATACACCTCGTCGCCCTGCTTGCCGGTGCTGACCTCAAGATGACGCGAGCGGTCGGTGACGCTGCCCAGCGCCTCTTTCGCGTTCAGGATCAGGTTGAGAATGACCTGTTGCAACTGTACCCGATCACCTCGAACCGAGGGCAACCCCTCGGCAAATTCGGGATGCAGGACCACTTCACTGCGCTGCAACTCGCCCAGCAACAGCGCGATCACCTCGCGCGCCGCTTCATTGATGTCGACATCCTCCAGGGTAATGCTGTTCTTTGAAAACAGCACCCGCAGCCGGTTGATCACCTCAGCCGCCCGGTTACCATCGCGGATGGTGCGCCGCGCCGTTTCCAGGGCACCGGCGACGTTCGCAGGGTTGGCGCCCAGCATGCGCAGGCAGGTGCTGGCGTTGGTAATGATCCCGGCCAGCGGTTGATTGACTTCATGGGCGATGGACGCCGTCAGCGCCCCCAGGCTGGCGACCCGGGCCAGGTGCGTCAGCTCGGAGCGGACCTCGCCGAGGGCGGCTTCGGACAGCCGTCGCTGGGTCACATCCTGCAACGCGGCGATGTACTCCAGCCCGCCCTCCTCGTCTTTCATGGCATGAGCCACCAGGTGTACATGCTTCACCGTGCCGTCGGGCAACAGCAGGCGATGTTCGTGTTCGAAGTCCTGCCCGCTCTTGCGCTGGCGCCGGATCATTTCCTTATGGATGGAAATATCGTCAGGATGGATGCGGGTATAGATAAAGTCGAAAGTGGGTTTGACTCGCGGATCCAGATCGAGGATCCGATAGATTTCCTCCGACCAGGTGATTTCATCCGAATTCACCCGCCACGAAAACGTGCCCGTCGAGCTCAGGCGCTGGGCCCTGGCCAGGAACGCCTCACTCTGGCGCAGCGCCGCCTCGCTACGGGCCCGGTCGATGGCGATGCTGGCCAGGTGCGTCAATTGGGCGATCAGATTCTGCTGGGCCTCGGTGGGTGCCCCGGGTGCACGGTAGAGAATCGACAGCACGCCGGCGACATCGCCGTTGGCGCAGGTGATCGGGGTCGACCAGTTGGCCTTCAACCCCAGGTCCCACGCCGCGGCGCGCCAGGTCGTCCAGCGTGTCTCGCGGTTCAGGTCAGTGCAGACCAGTTGCTCGTTATGGATCGCGACCCAGGCGTCGGGGCACAGGTGCGCCTCCACCGGGCGGCCATCCAGGGCCGGCATCAGCACCGCCGGCAGATTCGGCGAGGCGCCGGGGAACATACGGGGCAGGTCCACCTGCACGACACTGCAAAGACCGCCCTCGAAGCTCGCCTCGGCCAGCTCGCACAACGCTTCCAGAATGAGCCTGAGGGGCGACCCACCGGCAATCATGCCGAGTAGGCGCTTTTCCCCCGCCAGCAGTATTTCCGCACGCTTGCGGTCCTCGATGTCGGTGTTCTCGCCATACCAGCGCACTACCCGCCCGGCCTCGTCGCGCTCCGGTACAGCGCGGATCAGAAACCAGCGGTAGATGCCGTCAAACCGCCGCAGCCGAGCCTCGAACTCAACCGGCTCACCGGATTCCAGCGCCTGCCAGTAGGCGTCCAGCGCATGGCTGTCATCGGGGTGGATGGTTGGCATCCAGCCCCTGCCGCACGCCTCTTCCAAGGGAATACCGGTGTAGTCGCACCAGCGTTGGTTGAGGAAACTGACATTGCCATCCGGGGTGGCGCTCCAGACAAAACCCGGAATCGCATTGATGATGCTACGCAGCCGGGCTTCCGAGGCGCGGATTTCATCCAGCGCCTGGGCGATCAGGGTCTTGTCGCGCTTCTGCTCGTCGATGTCCAGGGTAATGACCCACCAGCGGATGATCCGCCCGGCCTCATCGCGCATTGGCATGGCGTTGGCGACAAACCAATGGTAGGCGCCGTCGGCCCGGCGGATCCGCAGCTCATGCCGATAAGGCTCGCCCGTCGCCACCGCATGGGCCCAACTGCTGATGACGCCCGGGCGATCATCCATGTGGATGATGTCGCTTTCGGCCCAGTCGCGGAGTTCTTCCAGGGTCGTGCCCATGTATTGCAGGTTATGGACATTGACGCATTCCAGTTCCCCGGTCGGCGTCATCAACGACACCAGCGCCGGGACGCTGTCAATCAGCTTGCGCAAGTCGCTGTCCAACGTGCCGGCCGGCTGAGCGACAGCGGACAATGCGTCGATGACGCGGTCGAGTTCGTTATCCATGCCGGTCCTGTTCCACGGTCGCATTAACGCAGGATGCCCCGATGAGGAGCACCCGCCAATCATACTAAGGTGTCGTACGCGCAGTTCAGTGTAGCGGCACCGGCGCCGGCAAAGCGGCGCGCTCGGCCGGCAGACTAACACCTACGTACAATGGAGCCGGTGCCGGGCTTTTTGCTGAGATGAAGTTTCCTTCCACTCATCAAGGTAATGCCTCCATGTCGACTCCGACCGCACCCCAGAACGTGCTCTACACCGCAAATGTCCAGACCACCGGCGGACGGGATGGCCGGGCGCGCAGCGATGACGGGCGCCTGGACCTCAAGCTTTCAAGCCCTGGCTCATCCGGCGCCGGTACCAACCCCGAGCAGCTGTTCGCCGCCGGCTGGTCCGCCTGTTTCGAAGGCGCGATGCAGTTGGCGGCGCGACGGCTGAAAATCAAGCTGCCAGAGACTGTCGCCATCGATGCGCAGGTGGACCTGTGCCTGGCTGAGGGCGACTACTTTCTCCAGGCGCGCCTGAAAGTCAGTGTCCCTGGCCTTGACCGTGAGTCGGCCCAGGCGCTGGTCGACGCCGCGCACCAGACCTGCCCGTATTCCAAGCTGTCGCGCAACAACATCCACGTCGAAATCACCCTGGCCTGATCGGCCGGACCGGGTGGCGTCCAGGGCGTGAGCCATTGACGTCGCCCGGTACACAACAGGAGCAAACCATGAACAAGCTGACGACAGCTGCCGGCGCACCGGTGGTCGATAACAACAACGTACAGACAGCCGGTCCGAGGGGGCCGATGCTTTTGCAGGACGTGTGGCTCCTGGAGAAACTCGCACACTTTGACCGCGAGGTGATCCCCGAACGCCGCATGCATGCCAAAGGCTCCGGTGCGTTCGGCACCTTCACCGTGACCCATGACATCACTCGCTATTGCAAGGCGAGCCTGTTCTCAAGCATCGGCAAGACCACCGATGTGTTTGTCCGTTTCTCTACCGTGGCCGGCGAACGCGGCGCCGCCGATGCCGAGCGCGACATTCGTGGGTTCGCTATCAAGTTCTACACCGAGCAAGGCAACTGGGACCTGGTAGGCAACAATACCCCGGTGTTCTTCTTGCGCGACCCGCTGAAATTCCCGGACCTCAACCATGCGGTCAAACGCGACCCCCGCACCAACATGCGCAGTGCCCGCAACAACTGGGACTTCTGGACCCTGCTGCCCGAAGCCTTGCACCAAGTGACGATTGTCATGAGCGACCGTGGCCTGCCGCAGTCCTACCGGCACATGCACGGTTTCGGCAGCCACACCTTCAGCTTCATCAGCCCGGCCAACGAGCGTTTCTGGGTGAAATTCACCTGGAAGAGCCAGCAAGGCATCGCCAACCTGACCGACGCCCAGGCCGCCGCGCTGGTGGGTGAAGATCGCGAAAGCGCCCAGCGCGATCTCTACACCAGCATCGAGCAAGGCCAGTTTCCCCGCTGGAAGCTCTGCGTCCAGATCATGCCGGAGGCTGACGCCGGCATGTACCCGATCAATCCGTTCGACCTGACCAAAGTCTGGCCCCACGCGGATTACCCACTGATGGAGATCGGCACGCTGGAACTCAATCGCAACCCGGACAATTACTTTGCTGACGTGGAACAGGCTGCCTTCAACCCGGCCAACGTCGTGCCCGGCATCGGCTTCTCTCCGGACAAAATGCTCCAGGCGCGGCTGTTTTCCTACGGTGATGCACAGCGCTATCGGGTTGGCGTCAATCACCACCAGATCCCGGTGAACGCCCCCCGATGCCCGGTCAACAGCTATCACCGTGACGGCGTCATGCGCACTGACGCCAACGCCGGCAGTACCATCGGCTATGAACCCAACAGCCAAGGGCAATGGCAGGAGCAACCGGACTTCCGTGAACCGCCACTGGCCCTGTATGGCAGTGCCGCACACTGGAATCACCGGGAAGACACAGACTATTTTTCCCAGCCCGGCGCCCTTTTCCGGCTGATGAGCCCGGAACAGAAACAAGCCTTGTTCGACAACACCGCCCGTTCGATCCAGGGCGCTTCGGCCGAGGCCAAACAGCGCCACATCCAACACTGCCTCCAGGCTGACCCGGCGTATGGCCTGGGCGTGGCGCAGGCCATCGAGGCACTGGGCTGAAACGTCCCCCACAGCTCCCACGGGTTTCAATGTCGCCACAAATCCGAGGCCCGACAAAGATGCACCGGGGGAGCGAGGCGCTTGCAAAGGAATCAGGCCAGGTAGCCGCCATCCACGGTCAGGCTCGCGCCGGTGACGAACGAGGCATCGGCGCTGGCCAGGAAGGCGACCATACTAGCGATTTCATCCGGCGCGCCCAGACGCCCCAGGGGCACCAGTCCGATCACTTTGTCCAGGTACGGTGCATCCGCCGGGTTCATGTCGGTAGCGGTCGGGCCGGGCTGGATGTTATTCACGGTGATGCCCCGTGGCGCCAGGTCCAGGGCCAGGCCGCGGACCATGCCAATCAGCGCCGACTTGGTCATCGAATAGGCGCTGGAGCCCGCGAAACCGGTGCGCTCACCCACAACGCTGCCGACCATGATGATCCGGTCATCCTGGGTCATGACCTTGGCGCAGGCCTGTGCGGCAACGTAGGCAGCGCGCACGTTGACGGCATACATTTCATCAAGGGACTCGACACTGAACGCATCGACCGATCCTTGCCGAAGGATACCGGCATTGTTCACCAGGATATTCAACGCGCCGAAGTGCGCCACGGTGCTGGAAACCGCCCGCTGCACGTCACCGGCGAATTTGCTGTCGGCCTTGATTGCCAGAGCCCTGCCGCCCTCCCCCTGAATGTTGGCGACCAGCGCCTGGGCCTGCGCCTCGGCGGCTGAATAAGTAAACGCCACCGCCGCACCCTCCTTCGCCAGCCGGCGGACCACCGCGGCGCCTATCCCCCTCGACCCTCCGGTGACCAGGGCGACCCTGCCGGTAAACCGTTGCGATGTAATGTTCATGTTCAACTCCCGTAAAGGGTCACAGCGATCCCCGTGACGAGGGCACATGCTCGGGCTAGAGCGGGTTGGGTGGCTCCAGCACGAACCGCGATCTCGCCACGGGATGGGTCTACTTGGCCGTTGCAGCGGTTTCAATCAACCGGGCCACCGGCTCTGGGTTGGAAACCATCACCACGTGCGAAGCCCCCTTGACCACCTTCACGGCCTTGGCATCGGCGCGCTTGGCCATGAATGCCATGGCTTGCGGTGGGATGTTCTTGTCCTTGTCGCCATAGATGTACCAGGACGGAATCTGCTTCCAGGCCGGTGGGCCCGACGGTTCGTTCAGCGCGGCGTCGGTGACTGGACGCTGGGTCGCTGACATCAGCGCCGCCTGGCCGGCCGGGACATCGGCTGCGAACTGGTCATGGAACTTGTCCTGCTGGATGTACAGATCCTTGCCGCCATCGGGCAGTGCCACAGGCGCGGCCAGGGTCGGGCCCAGGGTGCTGCCGGGGAACTTGCCGGCGAGCCCGGCGACGGTTTCGCCCGCCTCCGGTGCGAAGGCACTGACATAGACCAGCGCCTTGACGTTGGCATGGTCATTGGCCGCTTCGCTGATCACGTTGCCGCCATAGGAATGCCCCACTAGCACCACGGGCGCCTTGATGCTGCTCAGCAACGCGGAAACCGCCGCACCGTCGCTTTTCACGCTGCGCAATGGGTTGGCGGCTGCGATGACCGTGTAGCCGTCCCGCTCGAGAATCCTGGCGACGCCGTTCCAGCTTGAAGCGTCGGCAAAAGCGCCGTGCACCAGCACGACGGTGGGTTTGACGGGTTGTGCATAGGCGCCGGCAGCGATGAACAGGCCGGCGCTGCACGCCAAGGCGAGAAAGACTTTTTTCATGGGTGACTCCTTGATTGAATGGCTTTGCAGCGGCTCAGGGGGCATAGCGGGTAAAGACAAAGTCATGGTTCTGGACCCGCGCCTGGTGACAGGCGAAACAGGTCTGGTGCTGGGCTTCATCGGCGGGCTTACCGTTGATGAAGCGCCCGAATCCCCAACCGCCAGTGGCGGCATATCGCTTGGAGTCCTTGACCATTACCTGCACGGTGGTCGCCGCGCCGGGGATCGACGCCGGCTCGAACTCCGGCGACTGGACGTGCTTCCAGGCCAGCTTGACCAGCACCGTGCCGTCCGGGAACGGCAGCGTTGCGTCCTGATAGGCCTTGATCGCCTTCGCGTTGCCCAGCACTGCACGCAGCTCATTGAGTGGCTCGGCCTCCTGGGCCGGGCCGACCAGTTGCCAGGCGCGATACCCGTCGGGGATCTTCACCCCGTAGATCGGTGAAGCCTCACCACTGCCCGCCTCGCCGAGGGCCGCGCCGGTCGCGGCCAGCGCAGCCGAGGCAAGGGCAGCACAGGCTGCCAGTCGCTTGAATGTCATGTCGTTCTCCCTACGAGCCGTGGTCAGAGGTGGTCGGCATCGATCACGGCCTGGGCGAAGGCTTGGGGAGCCTCCTGTGGCAGGTCGTGGCCGATACCCCCGTCGATCAGGCGATGCTCGTACTTGCCGGTGAAGCGTTTGGCATAGGCTTCGGCCGGCGGATGCGGGGCACCATTGGCGTCGCCCTCCATGGTGATGGTCGGCACGCTGATGGCCGGGAATGTCGCCAGTTTTTTCTCCAGCGCGTCGTACTTGGCTTCGCCCTTGACCAGGCCCAGGCGCCAGCGGTAGTTGTAAATCGAAACGGCGACGTGATCGGGGTTCTGCAGGGCCGCAGCGCTGCGCTCATAAGTCGCGTCGTCGAACTTCCATTTCGGCGACGCCAGTTGCCAGATCAGCTTGGCGAAATCGTGGGTGTTTTTCTCGTAGCCCAGGCGACCGCGTTCTGTCGCGAAGTAGAACTGATACCACCACTGCAATTCGGCGGCCGGTGGCAGTGGCGCCTTGCCGGCCTCCTGGCTGCCGATCAGGTAGCCACTGACCGCCACCAGCGCCTTGACGCGCTCCGGCCAGAGAGCCGCAACGATATCGGCGGTGCGTGCGCCCCAGTCATAGCCACCGAGCACCGCCTGTTTGATATGCAACGCGTCCATGAAATCGATCAGGTCGCTCGCCAGCGCTGAAGGCTGGCCGTTGCGCAGGGTCTTGGCAGACAGGAAGCGCGTTTCGCCATACCCGCGGGCAGACGGGATCAATACCCGGTAGCCCTTCTCGGCCAGTGCCGGTGCGACGTCGGCGTAGCTGTGGATGTCATAGGGCCAACCGTGCAGCAGGATCACCACCGGCCCATCGGCTGGGCCAAGTTCGGCATAAGACACATCCAGCAGCCCCGCCTTGACGTGTTTCAACGTGCCCAGGGAGGTATGACTGCCGGGCGTGATAGCGCTGATGGTGCTCGCTGGCACCTCGGCGGCGCTGGCCTGGGACGAGGCGAGCCCCAGCGCGCCCAGCTGCATCATGGCGAACACCAGGATCGAGGGGGCCAGCAGACGGCGCTGGCGCGGTGCGGTGTGTTGTTTCGAGAGGGTCATGTCCATGGGGATCTCCTTGCGAACAGCGGGTACGCGACTCCGGGGGCGGAGCCGCCTGGAGGGTTTAACGGTTGGTTTGCGCAACGCTGTCTTCTGCCGCCGCGCGCAATGGGCGGAAGGCCTCGCGCAACTCTTCACTGAACAACTGAGGCTGTTCCCAGGCGGCAAAGTGGCCGCCCTTGCTGACCTCGCGGAAATAGGCCAGCGACGGATACGCCCGCTTTGCCCAGGTTTCAGGGGCACGATAGATCTCGTGAGGGAACACGGTGATTGCCACCGGGACTTTGATGTCCGCGGTCTTCTGCGCCGCAGCGCTGAAGTTATTGTTGTTGTTCTCCCAGTAGAAACGGGAGGACGACGCGCCGGTGTCGGTCAGCCAGTACAGGCTGATGTCGTCGAGCATTTCATCACGGCTGAGCACCCGCTCGGGTTTGCCGTCGCTGTCGGTCCAAGCGGCGAATTTCTCGTACATCCACGCCGCCGTGCCGGACGGTGAGTCGGCCAGCAGGTAGCCGATGGTCTGTGGGCGCGTCACCATCATCGCGCCGTAGGCAGCATTGCGACCGAAGAACGTGCTCAGCGAGTCATAGGCCCTGCGCTCCGGAGCGCTCAACCCGGCGGGCGCCGGGTCACCGCTGTTGATCGGTTTGACCAGCTCCGGCGGAACGGTGGCCGGCATGTTCAGGTGGATGCCCAGCAAGCCCGGCGGCGACAGTCGGCCCAGGGCATCGGAAATCACCGAACCGTGGTCACCGCCCTGGGACACGTAGTGGTTGTAGCCCAGGCGCTTCATCAACACATCCCAGGCTTTCGCCACCCGATCAGGCCCCCAGCCCAGTTCCGTCGGTTTTCCCGAAAAACCGTGGCCCGGAATCGATGGGATCACCACGTCGAAAGCGTCTTCGGCACGTCCGCCGTATGCGGTCGGGTCAGTCAACGGACCGATGGTCTTGAGGAATTCGAACTGCGACCCCGGCCAGCCGTGGGTCAGGATTAACGGCATCGCGTTGGGGTGGCGCGAACGCACATGGATGAACTGGATGTCGACGCCGTCGATGGTGGTAATGAACTCGGGCAAGGCGTTGAGCCTGGCCTCGGCCTTGCGCCAGTCGTAGCCATCGCCCCAGTACTTCACCAGCGCTTGCACCTGGGCCAACTGGACGCCTTGGGACACGTCGCTGACCGTCTCCTTGTCAGGCCAACGGCTGGCGGCGATGCGCTTGCGCATCTCGGTCAGTTTCGCCTCGTCAACGTGAATGTGATACGGGCGGATGGCGTCGGATTGGCTCGGTGCGCTGGCGCCTGACGGTTCTGCCGAGGTAGCGGCCCAGGCACCGCCGCTGGCGGCCGACAGGGCGAGGGTCAACAGGCTGATGCTGGCGGAGCGCGCCAGGCAACGTGGCCAGGCAATAGCGGACGAAGTGACAAGCATGGTGAAACTCCTTGAGTGAATAGCCCTTGGGGCTGGCGATCGTTGCCGGAGCGATCATGGGCCGCAGCACGCCTCGTTCAGATGCGTCGCCGCGACTCAGGCAGGCTGATCAAACCACCGCGATTGCGCAGCGACGATTGCACCAAGGTGTCGATCGATACCTTGGTATCGGCGACCGCAAAGTGCGGCCGCTCAAGCGCCTCTGAAGGGCCCGGGCGTCAATTGCCCTGGTCGCAGTCCTGAGCGAAGGTGCTGTAGTCAAGCGCCTGGATACGACCGCTGGAGTCCAGGTAGGTCATGCGCGATTCGACGATCCCGCAGCCCGAGGACGCCGCTTGCTTGACCGACAGCACCTTGGCGATGTCCAGGTGGTCGCCGTACATGTAGGCGTGGGGTTTGACGGCGTCCTGGGCATTGGCGGCGACAGCGCCGAGGCTCAGGATGGCGAATACTGAAGCGAGGCTGAGGTTCTTCCAGTTCATGACGATCTCTCCGATGTAGGGTTTCCTGTGAGACGGCTTGTGCTGTCTCGATGGGTCCCATTTGACGCCAGTCGGGTATCGCCGATGTGTCACCGATGGTCTGTAAAGAAACAGCGCGTATCGGCGGGTGGGTTGGATACACAGAGATACATTTGCAATGCTTCGCTTGGTTCCCTTGCGCCTGAGCAGGCGTTCAGCGATTGCACGATCAGGCAATCATCCACCCGGATCGTGCAATCGGCCCTACGGATTTGTTCCTATAGTTAACCGGAGCCAAACCATCCGGAGCTGGTCCGACTATGAGCGTCCTGAACATCAATGGCCGTGAGTACACCGTTGACATAGACCCTGGCACCCCGATTCTCTGGACCCTGCGCGACACGCTGGGCATGACCGGCACCAAGTTCGGTTGCGGCGCGGCGTTGTGCGGAGCCTGCACCGTTCACCTGGATGGCCAGGCCATCCGTTCCTGCGTAACCCCCATCGCAGCCGCCGAAGGCAAGAAGATCACCACCATAGAGGCGGCCACCCAGGGCGACGATCCGGTGGGCAGCGCCGTCTACGAGGCCTGGGTCAAGCACGACGTGGCGCAATGCGGCTATTGCCAGAGTGGCCAGATCATGAGCGCGACCGCTTTCCTCAAGGCCCAGCCCAAAGGAAAGCAACCCACCGCGGCCGAGATCGATTCGGCCATGGCCGGCAACATCTGCCGTTGCGGCACTTACGCCCGTATCCGCGCTGCGGTGGCTGACGCCGCCAAAGCCCTGGCCTGACCGGAGTTCGACATGTTGAACGATATCTTCCAGAGCGAGCTTCCCGGTGCGTTGCAATACATGCACGAACGCGATGCGCTCGACGGCCCCGCCACGCTTGCCCGGCGCAGCTTCCTCAAGATCGTCGGTATCGGCGGCCTGGCCCTGGGTGCATTTCCTCACCTGGCCCTGGCGCAACAGGACGACACTGTCGGCGCCTCGCTCAAGCCGCAGCAGCAGCCTTCTGCATTCGTGCAGATTGCGCCAGACGGCCAGATCACAGTGACAATCAACCGGTTGGAGTTCGGCCAGGGCGTGCAGACCGGCCTGCCCATGATTCTCGCCGAAGAACTCGACGCCGACTGGAGCCTGGTACGCAGCCGCAACGGCAACAGCGACGCGGCCTATCAGGACCCGGTTTTCGGCCTGCACCTGACTGGCGGCTCCAGCTCGATCAAGAACAGTTATGTCCAATACCGCGAACTCGGCGCCCGCGCGCGCGCCATGCTGCTTGCGGCGGCGGCCTCGCGGTGGAACGTGGAAGTCACAAGCCTGAGCACTCAGGCCGGTACGGTACTCGGCCCGGCAGGCCGCAAAGCCAGTTACGGGGAACTGGCCGAAGCTGCGATGGCCCTGCCCGTCCCGCAGACGGTCACGCTCAAGGACCCCAAGGATTTTCGCATCATCGGTCAGGCCACCACCCGCATCGATGCCAAAGCCAAGAGCAGCGGCCAGCAGGATTTCGGCATCGACGTACACCTGCCCGGGCAACTGACCGCCGTGGTGGCCCGTCCACCGGTGTTTGGCGGCAAGATCGGCTCATTGGATGACAGCGCGGCACGGGCGACCAAAGGGGTCAAGGCCGTCTTGCGGGTGCCGCTCGATGGCGGTGCGCAAGGCGTGGCGGTGATTGCCGAGGGCTACTGGCAGGCGAAACTGGCGCGTGATGCGTTGAAGCTGGAATGGGACCTTTCCGCTGTCGAGAAGGTGGACAGCGAACAGCAAGTGCTCCAGTACCGGGAGCTGGCCAGCCAGCCTGGACCGGTGCATTTCGATGCCGACATGACGCCACTGGCCGGGGCGCCGCATCGACTGGAGGCAGAGTTCCTGTTCCCCTACCTCGCCCATGCCCCCATGGAACCGCTGAACTGTACCGTACAGGTTGCCGACGGACGCGCCGAGCTGTGGGTCGGCACGCAGTTCCCTGGCGGGGACAGTGTCGTCGCTGCCAAAGTGCTGGATCTCAAGCCGGAGCAGATCCGGATGAACGTGCAAACGGCAGGCGGAGGCTTCGGGCGGCGCGGTGTGCCCAGTGGCGACTTTGTCGCGCTGGCGTGCGAAGTGGCCAAGGCCGCCCGCGGCGTCGGGCTGACCGCACCGATACGCACGCTCTGGAGCCGTGAAGACGACATCAAGGGCGGCTATTACCGTCCCATGCACCTGCACCATGCGCGTATCGGCTTTGACGACAACGGCACGGTGCTGGCCTGGGATCATGCTCTGGTCGGGCAATCGATCCTGACCGACACGCTGTTCGGCGCACGGGTGAAAAACGGCATCGACCCCACCGCGACCGAAGGCATGCGCGATCCTTACCCGGTGCCGATGCGCCTGACGGTCCATCACCCGAAACTCAATGTACCGATACTGTGGTGGCGCAGCGTCGGCTCTACCCATACCGCGTTCGTGATGGAAACGTTGATCGATGAAATCGCCCGAGCCACCGCACAGGACCCGGTGGCTTACCGGATGAAGCTGTTCGCCGATCAACGTCCGCGCCATCGGGCTGCGCTGCAACTGGCCGTCGACAAAAGCGAGTACGGCAAACGTCAGTTGCCGGCGGGACGCGCCTGGGGCGTCGCGGTCCATGAGTCATTCAGCTCGGTGGTGGCCTACGTCGTGGAGGCCTCGGTGCAGGAAGGACGGCCGGTGCTGCATCAGGTGACCGCCGGGGTGCATTGCAATCTGGTGGTCAACCCGCGCAGCGTCGAGGCCCAGGTGCAAGGCGCCGCGCTCATGGGCCTGTCGATGTGTCTGCCCGGTGGAGCAATCACGCTCAAGGAGGGCGTGGTGCAGCAGAGTAATTTTGCTGACTTCAGTGTTCCGCGCATCAGCGACATGCCGCAAATCAGCGTGCATATCGTACCCAGCGCCGAACCGCCCACCGGCATGGGAGAGCCCGGCCTGCCGGCGCTGGCTCCCGCGTTCGCGAACGCCATCGCGAGCCTGACGGGCAAACCGATACGTCAGTTGCCGTTCAAGCTGGCGTAGCGGGCGCTGGTCAGCGTTGCAACTTGCTTTATCATGACGGCCATCTCACTACGCGACCTGATGGAACCATCATGACATTCGATTTCGACACGGTACTGGAACGCCACGGCACCGGCAGCACCAAGTGGAGCCGCTATCCGGCGGATGTGTTGCCGATGTGGGTGGCCGACATGGATTTCCCTGCCCCGCCGGCGGTGATCGATGCGCTGCACAAGCGCCTTGAACACCCGATGCTCGGTTATAGCGTGGCCCAGGACAACTTGCGGGCCGCGGTGGTGGCCGACCTGTGGGACAAGTACGCCTGGCGCGTCGAGCCACAGCAGATCGTGTTCCTTCCGGGTGTGGAACCGGGTTTCAACATGGCGCTGCACGCGCTGGTGGAGCCGGATCAGAATGTGGTGGTGCAAGTGCCGAACTACCCGCCGCTGCGCAATGCACCGGGTCACTGGAAACTGAACAAGGTCGAGCTGCCGTTCGACCCGGTCGATGGCCAGTTCCACACGCCCCTGGCCACCTTGCGCGATGCGTTGCAAGGCGGTGGCGCGCTGTTGCTGAGCAACCCTCACAATCCGCTGGGCAAGGTGTTCGATCGGGACGAGCTGCAGGCCGTGGCCGACATCTGCCTGGAACAGGATGCCTGGATCATCTCCGACGAGATCCACGCCGAGCTGTGCTTCGATGGCCGCGTGCACATTCCCACCGCGTCCCTGAGCCCGGAAATCGCCGAGCGCACGATCACACTCATGTCGGCCAGTAAGGCCTTCAACATCGCGGGGTTGAAAACTTCGTTCGCCATCATCCAGAACGCTAAAGTGCGCGAGCGGGTCAACAACGCCCGCGCCGGCATGGTCGACAGTGTCAATGCCCTGGGCCTTGAAGCGACCCGCGCCGCCTACAGCGAAGCCGGCCCATGGCTGCAAGCCCTGAAAACCTACCTGCAGGCCAACCGCGATTACCTGGTCGACGCCGTGAAGACGCGCTTGCCTGGCATCACCATGACCGTACCCCAGGGCACTTACCTGGCGTGGCTGGACTGCTCGGCATTGGGACTGGACGACCCACAAGGGTTCTTCCTGAAGCAAGCCAAGGTCGGCCTCAGCGCCGGGCTGGATTTCGGCGACGACGCCGCCCAGTTCGTGCGCCTGAACTTCGGCTGCCCACGCAGCCTGCTGGAAGAAGGCATCGCACGCATGGAGCGCAGCCTGAAGGCCCGCCGCTAACTTCCCGACACCTTGGCCCCGTGGCGAGGGAGCTTGCTCCCGCTGGGGCACGAAGCGGCCCCGAAGGACTGTATCAGGTAGAACAAGGGGGCTGCTTTGCAGCCCAGCGGGAGCAAGCTCCCTCGCCACGGGGAATCCGGGTGTTGAATATTTTTTGCCCACCACGCTCATCCATCACGCCAGACATTCAACCGAACTCTCCCGCAAACCCCATAGTCCACCCTCCATCGCATTCACAAACTGCATGGAGATCCATCATGGTCGACTACCCTACCCCACCGTTCCCGAAACAGAGCCAGCCGGTGCCCGGCACGCAGCGCAAGATGGACCCGTATCCCGATTGCGGCGAGCAGAGCTATACCGGATCCGGGCGCCTGGCGAACAAAATCGCGCTGATCACCGGCGCTGACAGCGGTATCGGTCGAGCCGTAGCGATTGCCTTCGCCCGTGAAGGCGCCGACGTCGCGATTTCCTACCTGGACGAACACGACGACGCCCGAGAAACCGCCCGCTGGGTCGAGCAGGCCGGTCGACAGTGCCTGTTGCTGCCGGGAGACCTGGCGGACAAGGCCCAGTGCTACAAGATCGTCGACGAAACCGTGGCGCGCTTTGGCCGCATCGACGTGCTGGTCAACAATGCCGCGTTCCAGATGACTCACGAAAACCTCGAAGACATCCCCGACGAAGAATGGGTGCGCACCTTCGATATCAACATCACCTCGATGTTCCGGATCTGCCAGGCCGCCGTACCGCACATGAAGGCCGGCGGCTCGATCATCAACACCAGCTCGGTCAACTCGGACATGCCCAAGCCAACCCTGCTGGCCTACGCCACCACCAAGGGCGCCATCGCCAACTTCACCGGCGGCCTGGCGCAGATGCTCGGCCCCAAGGGCATCCGCGTGAACAGCGTTGCGCCTGGACCGATCTGGACGCCGCTGATCGTCGCCACCATGCCCGAGGAAGAAGTACAGAACTTCGGCTCCCAGACCCCCTTGGGCCGCCCCGGCCAGCCGGTGGAAGTCGCACCGATCTACGTGCTGCTGGCGTCCGATGAGTCCAGCTACATCTCCGGCTCGCGCTATGGCATCACCGGCGGCAAACCCATCCTCTAGCTCCCCACAATTCCCGTGGCGAGACAGCTTGCTCCCGCTGGGCTGCGCAGCAGACCTCGTGTCTGACTGCCGGCCCTTGGGCCAAACGAGTTCCAACCTGAAACCGGATTGCCCCTGCGACCGCTATCGCGAGCAGGCTCGCTCCCACAGTTGGAGTGGGGTATGCCGCGAGAGATAGGTTGGCTGTCAGGCCGTCTTCGCGAGCAAGCCCGCTCCCACAGGATTCAGGTACAGCCGGAAAAGCCAAGCCGACCGTCAGGCCGCCTCGCTTTGGCTTTTGCTCTGGCTTTTGCTCTGGCTTTTGCTCTGGCTTTTGCTCTGGCTTTTGCTCTGGCTTTTGCTCTGGCTTTTGCTCTGGCTTTTGCTCTGGCTTCTGCTCTGGCTTTTGCTCTGGCTTCTGCTCTGGCTTTTGCTCTGGCTTTTGATCTTGGACGCCCCATCAACCACAAGGGCCGAACGCAGGCATTGCGCAGTGGGCATCCCGGCATGGATGCCGGGATAGCCGCGCAGGGCCATGGATGCCCATCGCGGCGGGCCCACGGAGCAATGCCGGAGTGAGGGAACACCGAGCCTTGGCGAGGTGCCCAGTGGTGGGGCGAGGCGCTTTTGGTTACTTTTGGCGCCCTTTCAAAAGTAACCCGCCGTAAAGGCGGAACCGTAAGAAGCCATTACCGCAGCAACGGATATGCACACGAAAATCCAGGTCGACACTAGGCCGCCATCGCGAGCAACCTCGCTCCCACAACGATCTAAACAACCGATCAAGAGGACTCCTTGGCAATCACCGAAATCTTCCCATTACGCTCAATAATCGCAAACTTGATCTGCTCCAGCGTCTCAATCCCCTGGCTCGAACGAGCCGCTTCCATGATGTCCGCCTCCACCAACCGCGCATGCCGCATCCGCCCCTGCAAAATCCGCCCATTCTCGACAATGACGGTCGGCCCGCCATCGATCAGCTGCGACACCCATCTGGAACGCTGTTTAAGCAACGACAGCCCCACATCGATGGCAATCAGCGTGACAATCACCATCAGCGAATTGGTCAACGAAAAATCGTCCCCCAGCAGGGCCTGCTGGGTGGCCTCGCCGATGATCATCAGCAAGACGAAATCGAACGTGGTGAGTTCCGCCAACGAACGACGCCCGGCGATCTTGAACAGCACCATCAACGCCAGGTATATCGCGGCGGCCCGCAGCACCGAATCCATAGGTCACCTAAGGAAAAATGAATTGATCGAAAGTGACTGCCGCGCCACCGGGCATGGCAATCCGGCTGTGGTAAGTCCCCAGGCCTTCGCTGAGCAGGGACAGATAGAGACTCGCCTCGCCCTGGGCGTCGGTCTGGACCCAGAATTTCAAGCCCTGCCCCGCGCTGGCCGAGCGCGTAGGCTGGGGCTGCACCGCTTGCACGTCAAAACCCTCCAGCCAGTCTCCACCCAGCTCCACCTCCAGTAGCGCATTGGGTTGGCCTTTCAAACGAACAAGCATGGGATTGGTCGAGCCGCTGCGATGAAACCGTTCATACTCGACGCTCAACCGCCCGTCGCTGCTGTGTAGGTCTCGGCTGCTCAAAGGGCCGTGGGAAAACAACCCCAGCAAGGTGAGGATCACCAGCAATACCAGTGCATACCAGCCCACCCGCTCGAATCGCCAGACCTTGAGCTGGTAAGCCATGTCCTCGCGTACCGGAAACACGCGGTCGTGCAGATCGTCCGGTCTGCTGCCTTCACTCATGGCTCGCTCCCTAACGGCATTCACCCGCCAGGGCGCGCTGGTGAAAATGCCGCAACTGCATCAGTGCGTGTTCGCTGGCGCTGCGCTGCACCTGGTTGCGACTGCCGAAAAAGCGCTCCCGACGGCTGAACAGCGCGCGCCTGCCATTGATATCGAATGCCCAGGCAAAACATACGGTGCCGGCGGGAATTCCGTCCATGTCATCCGGTCCCAGGATTCCGGTGGTGGCCACCGCCACGTTGGCATCGGCATCGTGCAAGGCGCCCAGCGCCATTTCCTCGGCCACCTGGCGACTGGTGAGGTTGAACGTATCGATGGTCTGCGGGCTCACTCCCAGCAGCCGTTGCTTGGCCTCGGGGGAATACACCACATACCCGCTTTCGATCAGCGAACCACTGCCCGGCACCTCGGCCAGCAGCGTGACAATTTGCCCGGCGGTGCAGGACTCCGCCGTGGTCAGGCGCAGCTCATGCTCGCGCAAATATTCAACCAGGGATTGGGCAACAGTCATGGCAACAAGTCCTTCAGGGATGCTGATGGGTTGACCCTTGGCGCGGCGAATCATTCCCTCTGATCGCCCTGCGGGCCGCGGCTCCCAGAAAAATGAAACCCCTGGCCGATCCCGCACCTCAAAACCATAAGGGCCTCATGCGGAGGCTGTCTCGATCAGGAGGTCGTCATGTCTGCATCCTTCGTCAAACTGTTCACCAACCCCGAGTTCGCCTGGAAGGACATCCGCGAACAGGAACAGGCGCACCCGCGCCACTACCTTGGCCATCTGCTGTTGTTGGCGCTGATCCCGGCGGTCTGCCTGTTCATCGGCGTGACGTGGACCGGTTGGAGCCTGGCGGAAAACGAAACGGTCCGACTCAACAGCGCCAGTGCGTTGCAACTGTGCGTGTTGCTGTACCTGACCATCGTCGTCGGCATCGTGCTCATGGGGCTGTTCATTCGCTGGATGTCCCGCACCTTCGATGCGCGGCCTTCGGTCAACCAGTGCATCGGTTTCGCCGCCTATACCGCTACCCCCTACTTCCTGGCCGGTGTGTTCGGGGTCTATCCCAACCGTTGGCTGGCGGTCATCGTGCTACTGGCGGCGTCGGCCTATTCGACTTTCCTGCTGTTCGTCGGCCTGCCCAAGTTCATGAACCTCAAGAAGGAACAGGGCTTGCTGTATTCGGCCAGCGTCTGGGGTGTGGGCCTACTGGTGCTGGTGACCATTCTGGTGGAAATGATCCTGCTATGGTTCAACGTCCTGCAGCCCGAATACCTGCGGGTCCCCGTGGGCTGATAGTGCGAGAGACGGCCTGAATGGCATAGAACCCGTGGCGAGGGAGCTTGCTCCCGCTGGGCCGGGCTGGCGCTCCGGCGCGAAGCGGCCCCCTCGCAAACTTGACACAGTTCACCCTGGCCCACTGCAGTATCCGGCCTGATGGGGCTGCTGCGCAGCCCAGCGGGAGCAAGCTCCCTCGCCACAAAAGCATAAGCGCCTTGTCAGTCCAGCTTCTGGAAAGCCCCTCGCCACAGGTTTACTCAACACCTCAGGATTTTTTCATCCCAATCCGCCGGCGCATCTCGGCAGTGATGCTTTGTCGGGTTTTCTTCAGATCAGCCCAAGGTTCATGGCCGACTTCCGCCAGGCGCTCGTGGACGTTGTGCACATTCCACAGGTTGGCGCCTTTAAGCTCAGCCACCTCCTCGCGAAAAATCGGCACCGAGACCGGCAGCCCTTCGCGGGTGCGTGCGGCGTAGGCGCAAATGGTGGTCGCGCCAAGGCCATTGCGCAGGTAATCGATGAAGATCCGCCCTACCCGGTTCTTCGGTCCCGACACCGCCGAGAAACGGTCCGGCAGCAGCTTGGCGATATGACTGACGATGGCATGGCTGAAATCCTTGACCTCATCCCAACCCAGCTTGCGCGTCAGCGGCACCACGATGTGGATGCCCTTGCCGCCGCTGGTCTTGAGAAACGCCTTGAGCCCCAGCTCGTCCAGCACGGTCAGGGTCAGTTGCGTGGCCTCGACCATGCTTTTCCATGGCAGCGCCGGGTCCGGGTCGAGGTCGAGTACGAAACGGTCGGGTTTTTCCAGGTCCACGGTCGTAGCGTTCCAGGTGTGCAACTCCACCGTGCTCATCTGCACCGCGCCGATCAGCGCTTCAGGATTGTTGATGATCATCACCGGATGGCCGGTGACTGACTTGTCCAGGCTGGTGATGCCGGGGATCGCCAGGCGCTCGGCGTTCTTCTGGAAGAACAACTCCCCGGCAATCCCGTCCGGCGCCCGGACCAACGCCACCGGGCGGTCGGCCAGCTGCGGCAGGATGAATTCGGCGACGCTGGCGTAGTACTCCGCCAGTTGCAGCTTGGTCGTACCGCTGCTGGCGTCGATCACCCGCTCCGGATGGGTGATGCGCACCTTGCCCTCCATGGCCTGCGCTGGGGCGGCCTTGGCTTTCGCCTTGGTTTTGGGCTTGGCATGTTCGGGGGCGGGCTCTTTCTGTGCAGTTTTTTTTGCAGCCGTGGGCTTCTTCACGGGTTTCGCCAGCTCCTCAGTGATGTCTTTGGCAGGTTTGTCATTGCGCAGGCCATGAAACACCGCGTGGCGCACCGAGCCTTCCTTGGTCATTTCAGCGAACGCCACCTCGGCCAGCAGGGTCGGCTCAAGCCAGTGCACGCCTTTGGCCTCATAACCCGTGGGCGGATTAACCACCGCGGCCTTCTTGGTTTCCAGTGGCAAGAGTTGCTGGTAGATGCTTTTGAGCGTTGCTTCATTGAAACCGGTGCCGACCTTGCCGGCGTAGCGCAACTCACCGCTGTCAGCGTCATGCAAGCCCAGTAGCAAGGCACCGAATGCACTGCGAGCGCCCTTGGGTTCGCTGAAGCCCACCACCACGAATTCCTGGCGTCGCTTGCACTTGAGTTTGATCCAGTCATTGCTGCGCCGGGATACATAGGCACTGCCCACCCGTTTGCCGATCAGCCCTTCCATCTGCATCTGGCAGGCGCTGTTGAGCAAGGCCTCGGGGGTTTCCTCGAACGAGTCGGAGAACCGTAACAGCGGGTCCTCGTTGTCCTTGAGCACGGCCGCCAGCGCAGTCCGCCGCTCTTCGACCGGCACTTTGCGCAGGTCCATGCCGTTGAGGTACGGCAAGTCGAACAGGTAATAAGCGATCTTGCCACTGCTCCCGGCATCAAAGGCGTTTTGCAGGGCCTGAAAGTCCGGCACGCCCTGCTCGTTGGCGACCACCATCTCCCCATCGAGCCAGGCCGACTCCAGGCCCAGCGCCGCCAGGGCTTCGGCTTGCTTGGGCAGTTTGTGCGTCCAGTCGTGGCCATTGCGGGTGGTCAGCCGCACCTCACCGTTGTCGATGCGCGCCATGACCCGATACCCGTCGAACTTGATTTCGTACAGCCATTCGCCGTCGGGAGCGCTGTCCACCAGGGTCGCCAGTTCCGGCTTGAGGGTTTCCGGAAGCGGCCCCGGTGCCGCGCCGCTAAGCGTGGCTTTGGTGGATTTTCTGGCCGCCTTGGGTTTGGCGGCTTTTTCCGGTTGCTTCACGGCTTTGGCGGCAGCGGTCTTGCCCCGCCGCTTGGGCACGAGGGTGCGGTCGCTGAGCACGCTGTCCGGCTCGGCCTGCACCACGTCGTATTCACTCTCGGGCCGGGCCGCCTCGTCCTGATGCTTGATCAGAAACCACTGCTCCTGCTTGCCCGGCATATGAGTGCGCACCAGGTTCCACAGACCAGCGAGCTTTTCGCCTTGCAGCTCGAACTTGAGCCGGCCTTTTTCATAGGCTTCGTGCGGGTCGCCCTGAGGAATCCACACGCCCCGGTCCCAGACGATCACGTCTCCCGCGCCATAATGGCCTTCGGGGATACTGCCTTCAAACGTCGCATAATCCAGTGGATGGTCTTCGACATGCACCGCCAGGCGCTTGGACTTGGGGTCCAGGGACGGTCCCTTGGGCACCGCCCAGCTCTTGAGCGCACCGTCCAGCTCCAGGCGAAAGTCGTAGTGCAGGCGCGTGGCGTCGTGCTTCTGGATACAGAACTGCAAGGCGTGGGCGGTTTTTTTCGATTGGCGCGCACGCTTGGCCGCAGGCTCCGGAGTGGCGGCGAAATCGCGCATGCGGTTGTAGTCATCAAGGGTCTTGCTGGTCATTCTCCACCTGCGGCTTTTTGCAGCGTCGGCGGGGCCACCGGCATCCCGGCGGTTTCCGACAACAGTTGATCGACGACCCGGCTCAACGCTTCTTCGGTGGAATCGCCCAGCAGCAGGCCTTGTTCGTAGACGACTACTTGCCGATCAGCGCTGCTGCCTTCCTGGACAATCCGCCGTGCTTGCCGGAACACTTCCGGTACGCCCAGCTCGGCAGCAGTGTCGCCGAAAGTTTCTTCTGCCAACGTGAGCCACTCACCGATCAGCAACGGTTGCTCCTGCCCTTCGTCGATGAACTCGGCGAGGATCCCGTGGCGCTTGGCACGCCAGCGGTTTTCCTTGAGGATCCAGTAAGACATCGGGCTGTACCGTGAGCCGGGCTGAGGCTGGGCAATCGCATGGGCGACCATCACCCGAAACAGCGAGACCAGGCACAACGCGTCTTCCACCCGTGGGCAGGCGTCGCAGATGCGCAGTTCCAACGTCGGATAGCGCGACGATGGCCGCAGCACCCACCAGCAGTCGCTGGCCTGGCGAATGGCGCCGGTGCGGCTGAGCATGTCGATGTAACGGGAAAACGCCGCCTCGTCCTCGAAGAACTCTGGGACGCCCATGCGCGGCCATTCATCGCAAGCGGTCTGGCGGTAACTGCTGAAGCCGCTGTACGCGCCATTCCAGAACGGTGACGAGGCGCTCAACGCCAGCAGCATCGGCAGCCAGGGCAACACCTCGTTCATGACCCGGACCCGATCCCGGTCCACCGGCACCTCGACGTGTACGTGCAGGCCCGACAGCACACTGCGCCGCGCCACCCGTTGGTAATCATCGAACAACTGCTGGAAGTGCAACTCGTCGGTGGGCTGCAGGTCTGCGGTGGTCATGGGATGGGAGCCGGCGCAGAGCAACCCCAGGTCATGTTCCGCCAGGCACTTGGTCAGGCCGGTGCGCACCTGGGTCAGGTAATCGGCGGCCTCGGGCAGGCTGCGAAAGGTCGGCGATGCCATCTCGACCTGACACTGGAACATCTCATGGGCGAAATGCTTGCCCAGCTCGGCCTGGCACGCCGCGACAGCGGCCGCCGGTGGCTGGCCGGGCATGCGTCGGGTTTGCAGGTCGGTAATGAAATATTCCTCTTCAATGCCGAACTTCAGACGCCTGTTCATCGATATTCCCTCCGATACCCGCACCGATGCGGGTCACGACCAACGCCACCACGGCGATCCTTTCCACGTCCTGGTAACCCGGTGTCAGCAGTTCCTCGCCGAACACATCCGGGTCCAATTCCTTGTAGGTCCAACCGAAATCCGCCGAGTCGCGCCAGGTGCCCAGCGCTTCCAGGAACGGATCGCGGCCATCGACCATCGCCACGCCGGTATAGAGCACCAACGAGCCACCGGGCGTCAGCCGGGGCAAGGCCTGTTCGACGATGCGCAACGACAGCCCGGCCCCCAACGCGCCGCCGCCGTGGCGGTAGGCGCGCTCGGAGGGGTCGGCCATGTACGGCGGGTTGGCGACGATCAGGTCGAAATTGCCCTGTACATCCTTGAGTACATCGCTGTGGGCGATCTCGACGTTGGCCACTTCGGCCAGCGCAGCATTGACCGCTGTCAGCCGCAGGGCCAGCGGGTTGATGTCCAGGGCCAGGACCTGGGCTTCACGACGGGCGCGGGCAATCACGATGGCCCCGACGCCGGCCCCGCAGCCGATGTCCACGGCGCGATGCACCGCCGTGAAGTTCTGTTGCAAGTGACTATGGATCAGTTGAGCAAAGCGGTAGCTGTCGGGGCCGAAAAACACCGCGTCGCTGGCTTGGGTAGGAAATTGCGAATGGGCAAACAGCAGGCCGTCCAGGCTCGACCAGCGCACCCGACTGCGCAGCAGCCCGGCGCACTCTTGCAGCACATCGGCCGCCTGCAATTGCCGCTGCTCATCCGCCGAGATCAAGCCTGGCGCGAAGGGACGCGACCAGCCGAACACGTCCCGCAGGGTCTTGGAGCGTTCATTGCCGGGCCGCTGGTTGACCCGCTCGTGGGTCAAGGGCGTCGGGGTAATAAATCGATAACCGTCGGCTTGCAGCCGCCGGCCCAATTGCAACAGCGCCAGGTCGGACTCGGACAGGCGTTCTTCCTCACTCATGCAAAGCTCCTAGCGCAGTACGGATTTGAGTTCGATGAATCGACGCGTCGCCAGCAGCCCGGCCGGATGACTATGGCAACGGGCGGACAACCACGGCATCAGGGTCTGCATCTGCTCATCTGGGGCCTGGCCGCGCAAAGTCTGTTCAAGGGCCAGGACGTCCGGATCTTCCACGCCGACTTGTGACTCACACGCCGCGCCCAGGCTGCGCCGTGGCGCCCTGCGCGAGCCCTGCTTGAGCCAGTCGCCGGCAATCCAGTCGTGCAGCAATTGTTTTTCATAGGGGCTGAACACCCCGAACATCGCGGCGCCGGCGCCTTCGATCAGGGTCCAGAAGCGGCTGTTCTGCGGGTCTTCATGCCGCTTGATCCAGCCCTTGTTCTGCATCGCCGTGAGGAACCCTTCCAGTTGGCCCGGTGCCGAAAGCCACTCATTGACGGTCTTGCCTTCGAACTTGCAGTAGTCCGAATGCATGTGCTGGCCGAACGGGCGCTTGCGTTCGAGCATGTCCAGCACTTCACGGTCCAGGTCGAACGCTTCGATGATCGCCCGGCTGCCCTGTCCCAGGTCGTTGAGGCGATAGCCCAGGGTGACCCGCCGCCAGAACGCCTCGCGGTCGGCTTCCATCGGCAGCAGTTGCATCAAGGCTTGCACCGCTTTTTGAGCGTGGCCGGTGCTGGCGTTGTCGATGGTCACGTGGAGGGTGAAATAGTACGGATCGATGTCCAGTTCGGCCAACTCGTAGGCGCTGATCAACAGGTGCAACGGCAGTTGTTCATAGCCCAGGTTGTAACCGATGACCTCGGGCAGGTATTCATCGCCGGCGTATCCCAGGGCCAGTTGCACAGTGCCTTGCAGGTAGCGCTCGTCGTCGATGTCCGGCATGTCTTGCAGACCGTGTTCAGCGAGCAGCTTGCGATAGATCACCACGTGATTCTGCGCCGGACTGCCATCGCCCAGCTCTTCGAGGTAGGTGCACAGCAGCCCTTCGAAACGGTGGTCGTGCCAGTGCTTGAGCACGCCATAGAGCCAGGCACCGTCCACCAGTTTGGTCGGCGCTACCGCCTGGAGGAAATACAGGGCGTGGGCTTTGTTGCTGAAAAATTCCCGAGGGCCGCCGCTTTTGCGCCGTTCGAGGTAGTCGGCATATTGCAGGGCGACGCCGGCACTGTGCTGCTCGACCCAGGCCTGCAGGGCCGTGGGGTCGTCTGGCGTTTCCTGGGGCAAGGCCGCTGCCTGTTCGAGGCATTGCTCCAGGAACGCCTGGGCGATGGATTGTCTGTCGGCATCGTCCGGGCCTTGCAGCAGCCGTTCGTAGCATTGGCGGACAGTCCCGCCAGCGGCGATGGGTTGCACGGTTGCGGGCCTGGATTGGAGGGGTGTCAGCGCAGTCATAAGGGCCTCTTGGGTTCTCGGCAGGACGCTGAATAGGCACGTCTCTATAGTTGGCAGAGCCTTTGAAGGGCAAAAAAATTCCCTTGGATTGTCTGACAGCCGGATAAACGGGATAGCGCTGTTTGCGAAGGAACCCTCGCTTCGCTTTGGGTCTCGAATGGTATAGCCCTCACCCCAGGCAAAACTGTTTTTTGTGGCAGGAGCGCCTTTGTGGCGAGGGAGCTTGCTCCCGCTGGGGTGCGAAGCAGCCCCAAGAAACTTGCGAGCGCTTCGCACTCGAGCGGGAGCAAGCTCCCTGCCACAAAAGCTCCTTTGCCACAAAAGCGCTCTCGCCCATGAGACAGGGCCATTCACTACCCAAGGAGCAACCATGATCTTCACAGTGTGGGTAGCGGTGCTCGGTGCCGTATTGCTGACCCTGGCCCTGACATCTTCCTACTTGCGCTGGATGCCGGTAACGACTTCGGCGATGTGCCTGGCGCTGGGCGTTGTCATCGGGCCTGCGGGGCTGGGCCTGTTGAAGCTGGACCTGGGCGACTCATCGGTGTGGATGGAACACCTGACGGAAGTCGCCGTGGTGTTCTCGCTGTTCGTCAGCGGCCTCAAGTTGCGCCTGGCTTTCAAGAACCACGCCTGGCGCGTGGCGTATGGCCTGGCCGGGCCGGTGATGATCCTGTCGATCGCCGGGTTGTGCCTGGCCCTGCATTATCTGTTTGGCCTCGCATGGGGCGTGGCGATGCTGATTGCCGCGATCCTCGCGCCCACCGACCCGGTACTGGCCGCGCTGGTACAGGTCAACGATGCTCGCGACGACGACCGGGTGCGGTTCGGCCTGTCGGGCGAAGCCGGGTTGAACGATGGCACGGCGTTCCCGTTCGTGATCCTGGGCCTGTTGATGCTGCGCGAGGACGGCAACGGGTTTGTCTCCGATTGGATCCTGCTGAACCTGTTATGGGCGGTGCCGGTCGGCTTGCTGATCGGCTACTGGATGGGCCGCGGCATCGGCAGATTGACCTTGTCGATGCGTATCAGGAATGCCGACAGCACGCTGTCACCCAACGACTATCTGGCACTGGCGCTGATCGCCCTGGCCTACGTCGCAGCCGTCTGGGTGCAGGCCTACGGCTTTCTTTCGGTCTTTGCGGCGGGGCTGGGCCTGCGTCAGGCCGAGGTGCGATCCACCGATGAAAACGCGCCACCGGCAGAGCATCTGGTGCAGCCGGTAGTGGGCCACGAAGCCGTCGATCCCGAGCAGGCCGTCCTGGGCGACACCGAATCCCTGGAAGAAGGCCAAGTGGCTGCCGGGGTGATGATGGGCGACATGCTCGCCTTCGGCAGTCTGGTGGAGCGCTCCATGGAGGTGTTTCTGGCGACACTGCTGGGGGTGGTGCTGGCCAACCACTGGGACTGGCGCGCCCTGGGCATCGGTGCGCTGCTGTTCGTGGTGATCCGGCCGTTGAGCGTGCTGTTGATGCCGTGGGGCCGTTTGCTTGACGGCCCGCAACGGATGCTCATCGGCTGGTTCGGCATTCGCGGCATCGGCAGCCTGTTCTATCTGTTCTACGCCTTGAACCACGACCTGCAACCTGAGGTGGCCGGGGTGTGCATCGACCTCACGCTGTCAGTAGTGGCCCTGAGCATCCTGGTGCACGGGGTGAGCACCCAGCCGACGCTAGCCTGGTACGAACGCCGCAAGCGGGCAGACTGAGCAGCACGGTTCAGCCGCCGGGATCGGTCACCTGGATGAACACCGAATACACCCCCAGCAGCACCCAGAACCCGGCAAAGATCCAAGGCGTGCGCAGGGAAAACAGCAGCGATTTGCGATAGCCCTTTTGGGTCGACTCACGCTCGCTGAACAGCGGCGACTCGTCGTAGACCAGGCCCATCATCGGCTCGGCGCGCAACAGCTCGCTTTGTTTGAAGTGCCAGTGGCCGATGATCTCGTAGGCCGCATGAATACCGGGCCAGGCATTGAGCGAACTCAGGACGCCGAGCAGCGCCAGGAATGGCGGGACGATCAGGGTGAACAACTTGCCCCACTCCGGGTTCAGGTTCGCCATGCAGGATGCGAAGGCAATGACCAGAAACGACTGAGCGGCCAGGTACGCATCGGTGCGATTGGCCAGGATGCTGGTTTCGTACTGGATCTCGCGGCGGTAGAAATCCAGCCGTTCCTTGGGTGATCCGAACAACTTGGCGTTGTGTTCCGTCAGTTCTTCTTCCGGGGTCTGGGTGGTCAGGATTCTCGGCATTGGAGTGGCGGTTCCTCGGTAATGGCTGCGAACCTTTAGAAGAATCGAGCGTTCGGCAAGTTCACGCCAATGGACGAAACGCCGCCGCACCGACAGGGTCTTTTAGAGGATCACAAGCATGAGGAGGACGTTGTGGATTGGCTTGGATGGCTGCAATGGCCAGCAATGATCGTGACGGTGCTCGCGGCCTGGTTGATTGGCTCGCGCCAGCCACGACGGCGGATGGTGGGGTTCAGTTGTTTTATCGCGAGCAATATCCTATGGGTGGCCTGGGGGTTGCACACCGATGCCTATGCGCTGATCGCGTTGCAATTCTGCCTGTGCGCGATGAATGTGCGGGGGTTCAAGAAGAATACTGAATGAGGGGTGTGCTTCTTTTGGCACACCGCCCCTTGTGGCGAGGGAACTTGCTCCCGCTGGAGCGCGCAGCGGTCCCCAGCTTTTTGGGGCCGCTACGCAGCCCAGCGGGAGCAAGCTCCCTCGCCACGGGGACTGAGCATCAAATCATTTCATCGTCTGGCCGATCACCTGCACCAGGTCAATCTGCTTGAATGGCTTGGTCAGCCGTGGCAGTTGGGTGGCGAAGCCTTCCAGGCGCTCGGCGTAGCCGGTGGCGAGGATGATGGGCAGGTCCGGTTGCCGGTCGCGCAGCAGTTTGGCCAGTTGTGCGCCGTCCATCTGTGGCATGGCCATGTCGGTAATCACCAGGTCGACGTCTCGGTTGCGCTCGAACAGCTCCAGCGCCTGGGCGCCGGAGGGGGCACACAGCACCCGGTGCCCCAGGTCTTCGATCAGCAACCGGGTGCTGGTCAATACCAGGCTGTCATCGTCGACCACCAGCACCAGCAGTTCGTCGACCGGCGGTGCGGTGGTGTCCTGGGCCGGTGCCTGGCCCGGGGCCGAACTGCCCGCCACGGGCAGCCACAATTCGGCGCTGGTGCCGACGCCTTTCTGGCTCTTGAGCGTCAGGCGTCCGCCCAACTGTTCGGCCAGGCCGTGGACCATGGACAATCCCAGGCCCGTGCCCTTGCCCACCCCCTTGGTGGTGAAAAACGGATCCACCGCCGAGGCCAGCGTCGCCTCATCCATGCCCTCGCCTTCATCGGTGATCGACAGGCAGACATAACGCCCCGGAGCCATCAGCTTGTCCTGCCCGGCCTCACTGGCATCGCGTTCATGGGCGGCGATCACGATCCGCCCGCCGTGGGGCATGGCGTCGCGGGCATTGGTCGCCAGGTTGAGGACCGCCAGTTCCAGTTGGTTGACGTCCGCCAGCACGGGTGACAGCGACTCGGCAAAGGAGGTCTGGATGTGGATCGCCGGCCCCATGGAGCTTTGCAGCAGCCCGCTGATGCCCTGGACCAACCCCGCCAGTTCGACCGATTCAGAGGTGAGTTTCTGTCGACGGGCAAACGCCAGCATGCGCTGGGTCAGGGAAACCCCACGCAACGCGCCCTGGGTGGCGTTATCGAGCAACTGCGCAAGCTTGGGCTCGGCAGGCATGCGCTTGCGCACGATTTCCAGGTTGCCGAGGATCACCGTCAGCAGGTTGTTGAAGTCGTGGGCGATGCCGCCGGTGAGCTGGCCGATGGCTTGCAACTTCTGGGATTGAAACAACGCTTCACGAGCCTGTTCGAGGGCTTGCTGCGCCAGGGTGGCATCGGTGATGTCGCGGGTGATCTTGGCAAACCCCAACAGTGTGCCGGTATCGCTGCGGATCGCATCGATGACCACGTGGGCCATGAATCGCGTGCCATCCTTGCGCACGCGCCAGCCCTTCTTTTCGAAGCGCCCCTCACTGGCGGCGATGCTCAGCGCCCGCTGTGGTTCACCAGCGGCGCGGTCCTCTGCGGTATAAAACATCGAAAAATGTCGGCCGATGGCTTCGATCGGCAGATAACCCTTGATTCGCTGGGCGCCCTGGTTCCAGTTGGTCACCTGACCCTCCGGATCGAGCATGTAAATGGCGTAGTCAGTGACGCTCTGCACCAACAGGCGGAATTGCTGCTCGCTCTGCTTGAGGGTCTCCTCGGCCATCTTGCGGTCTGTCAGGTCGCGGGTGATCTTGGCGAACCCGAGCAATTGGCCGGTCTGGCTGTCGATGATCGGGTCGATGACCACATGGGACCAGAACAGCGTACCGTCCTTGCGTACCCGCCAGCCCTCGCCTTCGAAGCGCCCCTCGCGCATGGCGGTGTCCAGCGCGCGCTGCGGCAGGCCGTCGGCGCGGTCCTGATCGGTGTAGAAACGAGAAAAGTGCTGCCCCAGGATCTCCGATTCCTCGTACCCCTTGAACCGCCGCGCACCGGAATTCCAACTGGTGATGATCCCCGACGGGTCCGTCATGTAGATGGCGTAGTCGACCACGGCGTCAATGAGCAGCCGAAAACGTTGCTCTTCATTTGCACGCGGGGTCTTTGGGTCGTTCTCAAGCATTTGGGCCGGGGCATCCGTAGGGATATTTTGCAAAGTATGGAGCAACTCTGTGTTGGGAAAAACCATGGGGCTTGTGGGGGGAAACGCACCTCACGGAATCAACCCCCGTCCCCCTTGTGGGAGCGAGCCTGCTCGCGATAGCAATGGATCAGACACCCATCAGATAACTGAAACACCGCCATCGTCGGATCGCCGCCCGGAGCAAGCTCGCTCCCACCAGGGGCTTTGCATCCCTCTTGATTGACTGACCACCAACGCGGCAACAAGTGCTGTACCCGGGCCTCGGCAAACCGGTCATCGATCAGCATCACCACTCCACGATCCTGTTGGGTACGGATCACCCGTCCGGCCGCTTGCACCACCTTCTGCAAGCCAGGGTACAGATAGGTGTAATCGTAGCCATCACCGAAAATCGCCGCCATGCGCTGTTTCATCTGTTCATTGACCGGGTTGAACTGCGCCAGCCCCAGGGTGGCGATGAACGCGCCGATCAGCCGTGACCCTGGCAGGTCGATGCCTTCGCCGAACGCGCCGCCCAGTACCGCAAAGCCGATGCCCTGGCTGTGCTCCATGAATCGTTCGAGAAAAGCCTGTCGCGGCGCTTCGCCCATGCCCCGTGATTGCGTCCAGGTGGCAATCGCCGGGTAGCGCTCGGCGAACAACCCGGCAACCTGCTGCAAGTAATCGAAGCTGCTGAAGAACGCCAGGTAGTTGCCTGGTCGCTCGCTGAACTGGCGGGCCATCAATTCGACAATCGGCTCCAGAGACGCCTGGCGGTGGGCAAAACGCGTAGATATCCGGCTGACGATCCGTACGTCCAACTGTTCGGCCTGGAACGGCGAGTCCACATCGATCCACACCGTATCCGCCGGCGTACCCAGCAGATCGGCGTAATAGTGCCGGGGGCTCAGGGTCGCGGAAAACAGTACGCTGCTGCGGGCCGCCTTCAACCTCGGCCGCAGGAACCCGGCCGGCACCACGTTGCGCAGACACAGCGTCGACAGGCTGCGTTGGCGGCCGAGTTCGCGCTTGTGGATGTCGAACAGGAAATTCTCGTCGAAGGATTCTGCCACCCGGCCGAACTGCAGAGCCTCGAAGTAAAACCCTTGCAAGCCGCTGTCCAGCCCTTGGGGATGATCATTGAGGTAATCGCCGATGGCCGTGGTGCAGCTCGCCATCGCCTGGAGCAGCTTTTCCGGCGGTCTGTCATACGCCTGGTAGGCCGCGATTTGCGGCGCGTGCAAGGCGTTCCACTGGCGATTGACCCGTTCCAGGCTTTTCTTCAACGGCTCGGGAGCGGTTTTGCGTACCGCTGCCAGCGTCGCCTGGTCCAGGGTCGCGCTGTACATCTGCCGGCCCCGCTCCACCAGGTTGTGGGCCTCGTCCACCAGGGTCGCGACGTTCCAACCGTTGGCCTGGGCCAGGCCAAAGAGCAAGGCGCTGAAGTCGAAATAATAGTTGTAGTCGGCCACCACCACGTCGGCCCAACGGGCCATTTCCTGGCTGAGGTAGTACGGGCAGATCTGGTGAGCCAAGGCTATTTCCCGCAGCGCCGCCTGATCGAGCAAGGTCACCTGACTCGCGGCCGACCGGGCTGCCGGCAGGCGGTCGTAGAAGCCACGGGCCAGCGGGCAGGACTCGCCATGGCAGGCTTTGTCCGGGTGCTCGCAAGCCTTGTCCCGGGCGATCATTTCCAGCACACGCATCGGCAAGGACGGCGCGCTGTGGCTGATCACCCGCGCCGCCTCCAGGGCCAGCTTGCGGCCCGGGGTTTTTGCAGTGAGAAAGTACACCTTGTCCAGCTGCTGCGGCGCCAGGGCCTTGAGCATCGGGAACAGCGTGCCAATCGTCTTGCCGATCCCGGTCGGTGCCTGGGCCATCAGGCAGCGGCCGGTGCTGACCGCCTTGAACACCGACTCGGCCAGGTGACGCTGTCCCGTCCGAAATCCGGCATGCGGGAACGCCAGGACTTGTGCGCCGAGATTACGCGCCTGGCGATGGGCCATTTCCTGTTCGGCCCAGGCCAGGAACAGTGCGCACTGTGCTTCGAAAAAGGCCTGGAGTTGTGTCGCCTCGAAGCTTTGGACCAGGCAGGTTTCCTTTTCGGTGACGATGTCGAAATACACCAGCGCCACGTCAATGCGCGGCAGCTGCAATGTGTCGCACATCAACCAGCCGTAGATTTTCGCCTGGGCCCAATGCAACTGGCGATGATTGGGCGGTTGCTTGCTCAGGTCGCCACGGTAGGTCTTCACTTCTTCCAGGCAGTTGCCGGTCGGATCGTAGCCGTCGGCCCGGCCTTTTACTTTCAAGCTCTGGTAGCAGCCTTCGAGGCTGACCTCGGCCTGGTAACCCTCGCTGCGGCGGGAGGCCACGGTGCGATGCCCGGCGATGCCTTCCAGGGCCGTGGGCGACGGGGTGAAGCGCAGGTCCAGGTCACCCACCTTGGCGGTGAACTCACACAATGCGCGCACCGCGATGCTGTAGCTCGGCGCCGGGTTCACGCGCCCTGCTCCGCCCACTGTACGTAGCACACCGCAACCGGCATCTGGTGCTCGTGACAGAACTCCAGCCAGCGCAGTTGGTTGTCTTGCAGGCGATCGCCGGGGCCTTTGACCTCGATCATGCGGTAGGCCTTGTGCTGCGGCCAGAACTGGATCAGGTCCGGCATGCCGGCGCGATTGGCCTTGATGTCCAGCAACAGGCGCAGGAACCAGTGCCTGAGGTGTTCGGCCGGCAGGCAATCGAGGGCTTGTTCCAGCAGTTCCTCGGACAGCGCGCCCCAAAACACGAAAGGCGACTGTACGCCCCACTTCTCGGTATAACGACGCAGGATGGTCTGGCGATAACGGCCATCGTCCAACTCGGCAAAACAGGCGGCGAACAGCTCGGCGCGCCGTTCGTGGAAATCTTCGTTGAGCAAATCTACCGGGCCGCGCTGGAACGGGTGGAAGAACGCCCCCGGCAACGGCGCGAATATCGCCGGCCAGCACAACAGGCCGAACAATGAGTTGATCAGGCTGTTCTCGACGTAATGCACGGGCGCAGCGTCATCGTGCAGGTGGGCCTGGACGTGGTACTCCACCGACAACGTCGGATCGAGCCGGGGAAGATGCAGATCCAGTCGCTCGACTTCCCGCGCCAGGCTGCGCCGCACCGGCGGTCCACCCAGCTTGCGTCGTAGCCGGGGCAAGATCCTTAGCAGCGCCTGGGTTTCGGCGGCATTTTGCGGCGACTGCGCGGCCGCCTCTCCCAGTTCAAGGGCCAAGGTGTATTCGCCAATCCGCTCCAATACGCGAATCATCCGCAGCCGGGCTCCGGGGTAGGTGCAATCGCGATAGATGCCCAGCGCCAGAGCGAAGTCGCCGATGCGCTCGCCATGCTGGCCGATCTGGAACAGCAGCTTGGCGCGACGTCGCTCCAGCCAAGGATTGTCGAGGGTCAAGCCATTGATGTGGGCGACGACCTCTTCAAGGGCCTCGCCCGCTTCGAAGCGCAGCTGGCAGTCGTAGAGGAACAGGCAGGCGTCGACGTCCTGACGGCTGCGCAAACCGCGGGACTCGGCGCTGAATTCAACGGGTTCGTAGGTGAAGATGCCGAGGTCTGCGAGCACGAACTCCGACCAGTCCTGGTAGAGATTGCCAAAGAACAACAACCGCAATCGATCACAAAGCGGCATGACGGTCAGGCTGTACAGCCGGTCTTCAAGCTGCGGGCACCAGCTGCGAAACGCCTGGGGTTGGCTGAACTGGCCCTCCAGCGCCTGCAGCCACTCGGCTTTCTTGGCCTTGGGCTGTTCGATCAGATGGCCCAGGCAGGATAGGATTTCGGCCTTGAGCAGCACTTCGAACAGCTCGACCAGCGCCAGGGGGGCCTGTTCATCGACCCAACCGAGCGTCAGCAACGGTGCGACGGCGCTGCCGATGTCGCCAATTTCCCCGTAGTTGAGCTTGCTGTGGCGAAAACGCAACCCCTTGCGCATGACCATCCGCACCAGCAAACCCTGGGACACGCGCGGCAGCGCGGAGAAATTCTCGATGAAACGCTGCTCCTCGTTGCCCAATACATCGGCATAGCGTTGCGACAGCCAGGCGAGTACCTGCTGGAAGTTGTTCAGGTAATAGAACGGGTCGTCGAGGGGATTGGCTGTCACGAAAAGAAGCGCCACGGATGCTGGAGTACTGGTTATGCGTACAGATATCAGCTACGAACAGCCCAGGCAACTGTAAAGGATGAACGGTCTCCTATATTTAAGAGTGAAATCCTTTTGACGGCGATGAACTTTCCTACAGCAAGCGAGACAAATGGCGGTTGACTAACGTGATGGCGCGATCGAATCAGCCGGTCCGTGTCTTTTGATTTTGAGAGGTTATGGTTATGAACATCAGGTTTCTGGGCCTGCCCCTGGTCGCCGTGGCATTCCTTGCGCTGGCCGGCTGCTCTTCCCCTACCGTCGTGACGTTGCAGAACGGCACCCAGTATTTGACCAAGGACACGCCCGACACCCGCACCAAAGACGGCTTCTATGAATTCGAGGACATCTCCGGCAAGAAAGTCCGGGTCCGCGCGGATGATGTGGCGACGATTCGTAAGGAAGACTGATCCGGAATCGGGGGGAATGTGGGACCGCTATCGCGAGCAGGCTCGCTCCCACAGTAGGGCTCGGGTGTCTGAAATCTGAGTTCACCACCGATCCCCTGTGGGAGCGAGCCTGCTCGCGATGACGGCCTCAGGCAAACACGATCCCTTCGCCTCCCACCTGCCCTGGCGCTACACCGACCAGCGTCACGGAGCTGTCGCCAACCGTGAGCAGCGTGTCGCTGCCGACCTGGCTCAGGTGCTGGCTGTAGTCGTAACCGCTGCCTGCACCCTGGACGCCGATGAACACCAACTTGTCCCCGACATCGAAACCACTGATGCGATCCTGGCCGAACGCGCCATTGAAGATAAAGGTGTCACTGCCGCCGCCCGACTGCATCAGATCATTACCCGCGCCACCGACGAAGGTGTCGTTGCCTTTGCCTCCCAGCAGCGTGTCATTGCCGTCCTGGCCGAACAGCCAGTCGCCGGTCGCCCGCGCCACCAGCGTGTCGTTGGTTGCGCTGCCCAGCACCGATGACGCGTAGGCCGTCAGGTGACTGCCGGCCAGCAAGCCGTTGGCGGTCACGCTGTGGCTCACCTCATCTTTTAGCAGCCCCCAGAACAATCCGGACTCCTTGCTGATCAGCGTGCCGAGATCGCGGGCGATACTGATCCCGCCGTGGGCATCGCGCAGGTACAGCGTCCCGGCGCCATCCCGGGCGACACTCAAATCATTGATCGATTGCTGTAACTGCAAGCTGTTGTTGCCCTGCCCTCCAAGGATCACGTTGTAGCCGCCACCGTCGCGGAAGGTGTCATTACCGGCGCGGCCTTCGAGGTAATCATTGCCTTGGCCGCCCTGGATCAGGTCGTCCTTGTCGGTGCCGATGATGAAGGTACTGCCAGTATGCGTCTCTGCGTTGCGATTGAGGTCCTGGACCCAAGTGTTGCCTCGCGTCGGGTCCGAGAGGTTGGCGACGATGACGGTGGAGTCCTTTTCGGTGAGTTCGTAGAACGCTGACCCCATGACCCGGCCCATGCCGTCGCCATAACCGGTGGGCAGGTGGGAAATCCAGGTGGGGATGTTGAGGATGGAAAACGGCAACACGTTCCAGGTCGCCGAAGCATAGTGATCGTTGAAGCTGACGATGTTATTGGTCGCCGATTCCTGCGGCGTATCGTGCACGCCCACCGAAGACAGGTTGAATGTCGAACCGTCCAGAGCACGGAACACCGGGTCGTTTTCGTAGCCGATGTTCAGCACCTTGTCCGTGCTGCTTTGGGTTGGCGAGGCGTAAGCGATGTAATTCGCATCGTCATAGAAGCCCGACCATCTGCCAGCGCTCAAATCCGCCAGGCTGTTGACCGCCAGCCCGCCCAGGCTGTGGCCGCTGACCAGCACGTCCTTGCCGCTCAAGCCGTGGGCCTGGGCGAACTGCGCGACGTCGCCGAGCAGGTTGCCGAAGGCTTCGCCGGCGTAGTTTTTCGCATAGTCCTTGGGCCCGAGCGCGGCCATCAGGTCGTTGATCGCATCGCCGATGGAATCGACGATCAGGTTTTCCCGCGGGCCACTGGTGCCGCGAAACGACACGCCGATTTCCGTCAGGTGCCCGGCGCCATCGTACTTGCCCAGTATTTCCACCTGAGCGGTGGTGTAGCCGGCCTTTTCGCCGAAGAATGTGCCGCGCCCGTCCACTTTGCCGGCGTAGCCCAGTTGCGAAGCGCTGATGGGCGTCCATCCGGCTTTTTGCAACGCTTGCAGGGCGAGTTTTTCCGAATCGGGATTCCACGGCACACCGGGAATCACGCCCTGGGAATCGGTGCCGCCCAACAGCGCAGTGACCAACGTTGCCGGCAGGCCGGCGCCGAAGCCGTTGTGCTGGTAGCCGGCGGCAAAGCCGTTGTCGAGATTGTGATAGGAATACAACATGATCGCCATCGCATCGCTGACCAATGCTTTGGATTCGAGGGTGCCGAGGTGCTTGTAGTCGAAGATGCCCATGGTGCTTGCTCGCTTTTTTGTTGTTGGAATGGGTGTTCGAAGTTGCGCGAAACTTTTGTGGCGAGGGAGCTTGCTCCCGCTTGACCGGGCTGGCGCACCAGTGCGCAGCGCTCACAAGCTTTTTGGGTCTGCTGCGCAGCCCAGCGGGAGCAAGCTCCCTCGCCACAGGGTGATGCGTTCAAACCTCCCTGCTCAGAACTGCCAATCCAGCGTCAGCCCCACGCCATGGGTTTTATCCCGCGAGCCCAGCAAGCCGTTGTAGTCCAGGTTGACCCGCACGTCCTTGGCCACCGCCAGCCCGGCACGCGCGCCGACCACCGCGGCGTTGCGGTCCATCGACACGCTTTGCACGGCGAAGGTGTTCGGGCTGCCGGCGAAGGCCAGGTCCTGCTCGGAGCGGGTGTTGCTCAGGTTGTGCTGCCAGCCGAGGGAGCCGGACAGTTGCAGTTGCTGCTCCTGTGACAGCGCAAGGGTATGACTGGCCCGCAGGCCCAGGGTCGAGAGCACGGCATCGCGGCGATCATCACCACCGCGCAGGGCCGCGTTGTCACCTTTCTCGCGGAAGCTGTCACTGTCCAGGTGCACATAGGCCAGGTTGGCGAATGGTTCCAACGCCAGCGGTTGCAGTTCGAGGCGATAGGCCGCTTCGGTGAACAGCTGGGCGCTTCGGGCATCGCGCTTGGTTTTTTCCCGACCGGCGCTGTCGCCCCACTGCACGTCACGCTGGACATCGATGCGATGCCAGCTGTAGGCGCCACCGACGCTCAGGCGCAAGGCGTCGATTTCATGCCCCAGGTAGGCGCCCAGGTGATAGCTGTCGATCTTGGCCGAAGAATGCGTGCCATCGCCCATGCTCAAGGAGCTGTCGCTGTAACCGGTGACGAAACCCAGGCGCGTCTGCTCGCTGATCAGGCCATCGACGCCGGCCAGCAGGCCACCGATGGAGCTGGTAGAACTGGCCTGGTCATGGCCGCCATCGCTTTTGCCCCAGGCACCGAGCACCTTGACCCAGACGTTGCTGTCCGCGTCGGTCGGCGTGTTGGCATCATATAGCGCGTCCTGGCGCAGACGGTCAGTCACGGCGTCGCGCAAATGACGACTGTCGTTGATCAGCAGCGTGCCGACGGCGGGATGAATCTCACCGGACAGTTGCTGGAACGCCTGTTGCGCCGCCGCAGCGCTGGGCGACAACAACAAGGCTTCATAAAGCCCGTTGCCCGCGCCCAGTTGCTCGACGGCGTTCGCCACGGCACGTTGATTGGGCGTCAGGCCGAGGCTGGCAAAAGACGCGTCATTACGTGCCACCGCCAATTGAATGCCGTTTCCGGTATAGGCCAGATTGCCGCCGAGAAATGCATAGTTGGGCAAGACCTCGCCGAAACGCCCTTCGATACCACCGGCCGCCTGGAGGATATTGAACTGCGTGCCGACCAGGCTTTTCACTTCGCTGGCAGTGAGCAGGGTCGCGCTGTTTTCCAGGGACAGCGCCACGGTCGCGCCCTCGATGGACGCTTTGCCGCCCGCGACGATCATGTCGCTGGAGGTCGGCGAGACTTCCACCGCGTAGGTCGAACCGGGCTGGAACGTCACGTCACCGGCCACTTGCAGCGTGCCGATGGAATTACCCGGCGCCACGCTGCCGCCACGGTTGGCGGTCAGGCTGGCGATGCGTCCGTTGCCGCCGAGGATACCGCCTTCGTTGACTGTAACGGCCGACGCCAGCGAACCGTTGATCGCCAATCTCCCCTGGTTGACCAGGGTCGGGCCGCTGTAGGTGTTTTCGCCGGTCAACACCAGCGTCCCGAGCCCTTCCTTGGTCAGGCCGCCATGACCGGAAATGTCGTTGCGCCAGACGTCCAGGCCACACTGAATGCCGCTGCACACCCGCTCAGTGGGTTTGCCGGCATCGATGATCGCGCCGATGCCCGGCAAATTCGCGACGAACTGCCCGGAGCCGTAGGCGCCATCGATACGAAACTCCTCGGGAATATCTTGCTCGGTGACCAGCATCGATGGGCCATCGATGGCCTTGCCCAGATTGATCATGCCCCACCCATAGAGCGAATCGACCCCCGGCGCGCCCATGTCGGTGGCTGTGGTGCGCAGCACGCTGGCGATCTGCGCGCCGGTCATGTAAGGGAAGCGCTCCATCAGCACCGCCGCGCTGCCGGCCACGTGAGGCGCGGCCATGGAAGTGCCGCTCTTGTTGCCGTAGCCCACGGTCAGGTCGTCGGCACTGGTGCCACCGATGATCGCGCTGTAGACCCGGGTGCCAGGTGCCGACACGCAGAAGCTCGCCGTGTAACCGCAGCGCGACGAGAAGGTGCTGATGGTGTACGGATTCGGGCTGGCGGTGTCCGGGTTGACCTGCAGGGCGGCGACCGTCAGCCAGTTCGGCGCGATCTCGGGTACGAAATATGCCAGGCCAGCGATGGCGTCGGGGTTGTTGAGGTTGTAATCGTTGCCGGCGGCAAAGATCGTTACGATGCCACTGCGGGCGGCGGCGATGGCGCCTTCATAGGCGCCGCCGGGCTTGGTGCCCAGCAACGGTTTGATCTGGTCGAATTGCAGCTGCGCGTCCTGCACGGTGAAGTGCGGGAACGCCGGGTCCCGGCCGCCCTGGTCGAAGCGGTCCGTGATGCCGATGCCCCAGCTGTTGTTGATGATTCGTGCACCACTGGCGATCAGCGCATCCCAACCGGCCTTGTATACCGCGCCGTCGTTGCCCAGGATGATGCCGTCCTCGGGGCCTGGATCACCGTTGTCGGCGCTGATGATCTGCGCATCGAACGCCACCCCGTGCATCGGCCCGCCGTCGCGACTGCCGGCCGCGATTCCGCCGACGTGGGTGCCATGGGAACCGAGCTTGCCGTCGGAACCGACCGTGGGCGAGCCGTCATAGCGGAACGGATCGCCAGCCTTCACCGGAATGTACGGGTCGGTGTACTCACGGATGCCGCTGGTGACCAGGGTCACGACTTTGTTGGCGCCGGAGAACTCCGGGTGGGCCGCATACACCGGCTGGTCGAAGATCCCCAGTTTCACGCCCTTGCCGGTGTAGCCCGCCGCGTAGGCTTGCTGGGCGTTGATCGCGCCCAGGCCCCACTCGGCATTGAATTCGCTGCTGCGCCAGCTGTCCGGGTTGCCCCGCGTGCCGCCTTCGACATAGGGCGCCGCCTGGGCCGTGCCCAGGGTTGCCAGCGCGCAGAGCATGGCATGGTTGAGGGTGTTGAGCGCAAACATGCGCCCGAATTTTCTCGGGTATTTGTTGTTAGCGGTTTTCATCACGCACCATCCTTAGTTGTTGCAAAGAACCTGTGGTTACTGCCTGATCAGGCCTCGCTGGTATGACGACCGGCCTTACTGCCTGATCAGGCCTCGCTGGTATGACGACCGGCCCGATCCCCTGTGGCGAGGGAGCTTGGTCCCGCTGGGCTGCGCAGCAGACCCAAGAAAGCTTGCGAGCGCTACGCACTCGAGCGGGAGCAAGCTCCCTCGCCACAGGGGTATCGCCAGCCTGGGCACCCTCAGCGCGCTTGGGTTACAAACGCTTCATCCACCTTCGCCAAATCCTGCGCCCCCAGCGTGCCGGCGTAGTAATGCAACCGGGTCCAGGCCATCAGGTAGTCGTAGCGGGCCTGCGCCAGGTCGCGGCGGGTGGTGTAGAGCTGTTGTTCAGCGTTGAGCGCGTCGAGGTTGACCCTTTCACCGCCAAGGATGCTTTGCCGGGTCGACACCACCAGCGCCTCGGCGGATGCCAGGGCTTTTTTGTAGGCCCGCAGCTTGTTCACCCCGGACACACAGGCGCTGAACTGGCGACGCAGTTCGATCAGCGTCTCGCGGGTCTTGGCATCCAGCTCGTATTCGGCCTGCTCCTTGTGGCGGCTGGCCTGGCGGGTCGAGGCCGAGACCCCGCCGCCGGCGTACAACGGCACGCTGACTTCCAGGCCGATGGTGTTGGTGTCGTAGCGTTGGTTATAGGTATTGCCGCTCTCCGACTCGTTCTGGCGCATGGTCGCGTAGGCGTTGATCTTCGGCAGGTGGCCGGCGCGGTTGCGCTCCACCTCGTAGCGCGCCACCTCCACCGCCTGACGCTGGGAGGCCAGGTTCGGATTGTTGCTCACCGCCAGTTCGTGCCAGGTGTCGAAACTGGCCGGCTGCAAGGCAAAGGTCTGGAAGCTGTCGTTCAGGGGGGCCAGGTCGCCGATGTCCAGGCCCGGCACGCCAATCAGCGAACCCAGCTCACGCAAAGCGGCATCCTGCTCATTGCGTGCCTCGATTTCTTCGGCCGTTGCCAATTCATAGCGCGATTCGGCCTCCAGGATGTCGGTGCGCGTCCCCTCACCCTGGCGAAACAACTGCTCGTTCTGCCGAAACTGTTGTTCGAAGGCTTTCTTCTTGGCCTGGGCGATGTCGATCTGGTCCTGGGCGAACAACGCCTGGGTGTAACTGCTCAGCACTCGCACCAACAGTTCCTGGCTTTTGCCCCGGAAGTTTTCATCGGCGAACAGCGCCTGGGCCACGCCTTTGCGGTATGCCGCGTAGGCCTCGTAGTCGAGCAAGGGTTGTTGCAGGGTCAGGCTGGAGCCGTAGCTGCTGTAGTTGCGGTCGTCATGCTGGCTGGCGCCGCGGTCGTTGAGGTAGGTGACCTTGGATTGGTTGCGGCCCTTGTTGTAGCTGTAGCCCAGGTGTGGCAGCAGCCCGGCGCGACCAATGGCGCGATTCTCCAGGCCTGCGTCGCGCTCCTTGATCGCTCCCAGATAGACCGGGTCATTGCGCAGCGCCTGCTCGTAGAATTCGAACGGGCCCATGGCGCGGACGTCGGAACAGCTAAAAGCGGCCAGCACGGCCAGCCAGTGGAAACGCTTCATGGCGCCGGAAATCCTTCTTATTCTTCGGTCAACGCAACGCCTGCTCGGTCGAGCAGCGGTTTGAACAGGTAGTTGAGCAGCGAGCGCTCGCCGGTACGCACGAACATCTCGGCCGGCATCCCCGGCTTGACCACCAGGCCGTTGAGTTTTTCCAGGGCCGTATCGCTGACGCTGCTGCGCAGCACGTAATACGGCGCCCCGGTCTTTTCATCGATCATCTGGTCGGCGGAGATCAAGCTGACCTCCCCCGGGACCCGGGGCGTGCGGTTCTGGTTGAAGGCGGTAAACAGGATGTCTACCGGCAAATGAGTGCCGACCTTGTCGACCAGGTTGACCGGCAGGTGCCCTTCCACTTCCAGGCGCGTGCCCTGAGGCACGATTTCCAGCAAGGTATCGCCCTGGCGCACCACCGCGCCTTCGGTGTGCACCCCGAGGTTGACGGCGATGCCATCGGCGGTGGCAAGGATTTCGCTGTGTTGCAATTCGAAGCCAGCGGATTTCAATTGCTGCTGCAGGGTTTCGCTCTTTAGCTGGGCCTCGGCCAACTGGCTGCGCACTTCCTTCTGGTATTCCTCGCGGTGCTGCTGCAGCTTCAGGCGCGACTCGACAATCCCCTGCTCCACCCGGCCGCTCTCACCGCTGTTCTGCGCCAGTTCCTGCTGCACCTGTGACAGCTGGCGTTGGTAGTCCAGCAGGCGGTTGCGCGGGATGTAGCCATTGTCTGCCAAGGGTTGCAGGTTGCCCAGTTGCAGGCGCAAGGATTCGGCCTGTGCCGTCAGGTCGCTGCGAGCCCGGCGCATGCCCGCCAATTGCGCGGTGGCGCCTTCGATGGCGGCGCGCAACGCGGCCTGCTCGCGGGCAAAGGCTTCCCGCCGGCTGCTGAACAGCTGCCGCTGGCCTTCGAGCATCAGGGCCAGGCGCGGATCGGAATCCTGGCTCAGCTCGACCGGGAAACTCACTTGCGTGAGGCCATCGCGCTCACTTTGCCAGCGTGCCAGGCTGGCCCAGGCCATCCGGTACTGCGCCTGCAACGACTGGACATCAGCGGCAGCCTGGGTCTGATCGAGGCGGAACAGCGGTTGGCCCTGGGTCACGGCCTCGCCTTCACGCACCAGAATCCGGCTGACCACGCCGCCGCTCATCGATTGCACCGCCTTGCGTTTGCCGGAGACCACCACGGTGCCTTGCACGGCAATGCCCTGGTCCAACGGCGCAAGGCTGGCCCAGGCAAAGAAACTGCCGGCGCCCATGATCGCCAGCAGCCAGCCCAGGCGGGTGAAGAAACGCGCGTCGCGCTCGGGGCGCTCAAAAGCTTGAGTGTGTTCAAAACTCATGCAGCAATCCTTGCTCATGCGCCGCCGGGTTTGCCGGCAGTCTGATATTGACGACTCATGCTCAGGCCATTAGGGGCTGGCTGAGGGCTGGCGGGCTGCGCGCTTCGCTGTGACTCCGACTGGCCGGACAGCGCCCGCAGCACCTCCTGGCTCGGGCCGAAGGCCTGGAGCCGGCCTTCATTGAGGACCAGCAACTTGTCTGCCTGGGCCAGCGCCGAGGAACGATGGGTGACCAGCACGACGCTGGTGCCTTGGGCTTTCATTTGCGCGATGGCGCTGGCCAGCGCCGCCTCGCCGACCGTGTCGAGGTTCGAGTTGGGTTCGTCGAGCACCACCAGGCTTGGTCGGTCGTACATCGCCCGGGCCAGGGCGACGCGTTGCTTCTGCCCGCCGGACAAACCACTGCCATCTTCACCCAACAGCGTGTCGTAGCCCTGGGGCATGCGCAGGATCAGTTCATGGACCCCGGCCTGTTGCGCGGCCGCCACGACCTTTTGCGGATCGGCCTCGCGAAACCGGGCGATGTTGTCGGCAATGCTGCCGCTGAACAATTCGATGTCCTGGGGCAGATAGCCGATGTAAGGGCCGAGCTGGTCGCGGTTCCAGCGATGGATATCCGCCCCATCCAGGCGCACGGTGCCGCCGAGGGTCGGCCAGACGCCTACCAGCACGCGGGCCAGGGTCGATTTACCGGAGCCCGACGCGCCGAGTACGCCAAGTACCTCGCCGGAGGCCAGCGCGAAGCTGACCTGCTGCAACGTCGCCTGACGTTGCCCGGGCGGACCGGCGCTGACTTGTTCGAAACTCACCTGGCCCTTGGGCGCCGGCAATGCCATCCCCTCGTCCCGCGGCGCAAATGCCTGCAACAATGCATCCAGGCGCCGATAAGCCAGCTTGGCACCGCTCCACTGCTTCCACACCGCAATCAGTTGGTCGATGGGGCTCAACACCCGGCCCATCAGGATCGACCCGGCGATCATCATCCCCGCGGTCATCTGGCCCTTGATCACCAGCAGCGCCCCCAGGCCCAATACCAGCGATTGCAGGCACAGGCGCAAAGTCTTGCTCAGCGAGCTGATCACCGCACCGGTGTCACTGGCCTGGTTCTGCAAGCCAAGAAAGCGCGAATGCACGGCAAACCAGCGGCCCCGCAACACATTGAGCATGCCCATGGCCTGGATCGTCTCGGCGTTGTGCAAATGGCTGGTGGCCAACTGGCTGGAACGTTGGGAGAACACGCTGGCCTGGCTCAACGGTTTTTTGGTCATGGTTTCGTTCAGGCAGGCCAGACCGATCAGCAGCAACGTGCCGACGGAGGCGAATACGCCGAGCCAAACATTGAACAGGTAGATCACCAGCAGATAGATCGGGAACCAGGGCGCGTCGAAGAACGCGAACAGCGCCGGCCCGGTGACGAACTGGCGGAGCTGAGTGAGGTCGCCCAAGGACTGCCCGGCATTGCCTTCACCCTGGCGCAGGTTGCGCTCGAATGCCGCCTGATACACCTGGAGGTTGAAGCGTCGCTCCAACTGGCTGCCGATGCGAATCACAACGAAGCTGCGCAGCATCTCCAGCAGCCCGATGAATACAAAGAACCCCACGACCATCAGCGACAACATCCACAAGGTCGTTTCATTCTGGGATGACAGGCCCCGGTCATAGACCTGGAGCATGTAAATCGATGGCGCCAACATCAGCACATTGACCAGCGCAGTAAAACAACCGACGCTGATCAAGATGCTCTTGTAATCGCCCAGCGCTTTATACAACGGCATCGCAGCGGCGCTCCTTGCCTTATCCATGGTCTTCCTTGCTGTTGGCTTCGCCAGGGAACTGGCTTGTTATTCAAGCGGCTGATTTTTTGTTATTAACGCTGGCTACGTCGAAACACACGCCTGATATAACAGGTACGCCCAAAACATCGTTCAAAGCCGTGCAGTATTAGTCTTCAGCAGTAGGTTTCTTGCGCTCTAGCCTCAGCGTCAAACCGGACTTCAACAAGACTTGATAGTGATGTTCACGCCGTAATCCCAAGTGAACTCTCAAGTTGCGCCTGCCAAGAAGGGAAAGACCGTCGGGCTCGGTGAACCATTGGACCGGCTCTTCCCCCAACCAGTGACCCAGGCAATCGGTTTGCCCGGCCAGGGTCTGGTCGGCCTTGAGCTCAACCAGGCAGACATTGGAAGGCTTGTCCTGCATCGCCTGGGTTTGTGCGTCTTCATTCGGGCCCGACAACACGGCCTGCCATTGACCTGCCAATTGCGACGGTTCCATTAACAACAGACTGCGGGCCATGACTGCTTCTCCAGACAACATCATCAGCGTGGCAAGCAGCACCGAGAAAGCCGAGGTGCTGCGACGTATGAATTCTTCGCTCATTTCCCTTGCGTTATCACCTGGCTCAGCAGTTGAAATGAGTTGTGGCGAGGGAGCTTGCTCCCGCTCGGGCGCGCAGCGGCCGCCAGCCCTTGGAGCCTCTGCGCGCCTCAGCGGGAGCAAGCTCCCTCGCCACAGGGACATCAGGCTACGATGTCCGAGACCGCCGCCTGGCCGACGGTGCTGACCAGGAAGTCAGCCACGCCATGCCCGGAGAAGTCCACCGACAACAGACTGTTGCCGCCGGATGTCGACAGCACTGCATCGCCCGCCGCACCGGTAAATGCATTCACGAAGTGCAGGCCTGCGCCTTTGGTGATGCCGGTCAGGTCAATCTTGTCCAGGCCACTGACAAAGTCGAGGATCTGGTCCACCGTCCCCGGCCGCGAGTCGGAACTGGCGGCAAACACGAAAGTGTCCGAGCCCGTGCCACCCCACAGTTTGTCCGCACCGCCAGCGCCCCAGAGAATATCGTTGCCGGCGCCGCCCTTGAGCTCGTTGGCCGCCGCGTTGCCGATCAGCAGGTCGCTGCCCGAGCCGCCAATGGCGTTTTCGATGATCGCGCCCTTGGCGATGGACACGTTGCCCACCAGGCCGCCGACGTCGGAGAACGAGGCGTCATTGAGGTTGATTTTCTGGTTCTGGGTGAAGCCGGAGAAATCCAGGGTGTCGCGACCGCCGGCGTCCCACACAGAGAACACCACCTTGTCCGACGACGAGGATGCGCTCAGGAAATCGCGGCCGGCATTGGAGTTGAAACCGTAGGTGGTGTCACCCGTGCGCGTGCTGGTATTGGCGCCGTAAAGCTTCTGGATTGCGGCAATGTCGTCCATCAGTGGGCCGGAGGAATAGGCTTCCACCCCGCCCTTGCTGAAGTTCTGGCCAGTATTGCTCTCACTCCAGTAACTCATGACGCTGTAGCCACGGGTGTCCTGGCCATAGGTGGCGTCATCGTAGGTCGGCGCACCTTCGCCGGCGTTGTAGTCACCGGGGTGCGCCAGGCCCAGGGTATGGCCGATCTCGTGGGTCAGGGTCTGGCGACCGTAGTTGTTCAAGTCCGGATTCTTGTTCTGGGTGTAGCTGCTGTTGATCAGGTACCACGACGTTCCGTCGTAGCCGGCACCGGTGCCCGGCAGGTAGGCGAACGCCGCTGCACCGTCCTGGCCGCTGCTGTAGTTGCCGAAGGTCATATGGCCATCGCCACCGCTGGCCTTCTCGGTGAACGTCACGTTGGCTACGTCGGCCCAGGATTGCATGGCAAGCGCTGCCTGCGCTTTTTGCTGGGCGCTGAACTGGCTGAAACCGCTGATCCCGTGCTTGTTCATGGTGCTGGACGAAGCCGAGGTCAGGAAGGTGTAGGTCAACTCGATCTTGCCGCTGCCATCGCGGTCCTGGTACGCCGCGCCGTCACGCAGCAACTGCGTGGCCGCCTGGTCGACCGAGTAGGAGGGTTTGCCGTTGACGGTCAGGTTACCGCCCCGGTCATATTGGTGGCTGAAACTATTGATCTGATTGAACGCGTTACTGGGGGCGGCCAATGCCTGCGGGGCCCACAGCAATTGTTCGGCGGAATCAATAGCGCTGTTTTTGACTTTCGACATAAACACACTTCCTTGTTTGCAAAAGTGGAACAGTTTTTATTGGATAGGCGATCTCTGGCGAGATCGTCCAATCACTCGCCCAATGAGGACGCAAGAAAACTGACACAATTGGAAATCAAACGTCTAGCGATTTTTTCAGCCTGGTTTTCTGGACTAACCGTTTAACCGCGACGCAAAACGCCGCGCCCCCGTTACTACAGGGAGCAAACAGCCGAAACTAGCGATTGTCCGACAATTCATTATTTAAATATTAAATATCGGTAACTTGCCATATGCGTAACGCCGCGCAACAAGTGCCAGCGTAGTGCTATTAATTAATACCTACTAGTTATCTATCGTTTTGCGACTGCACACTTCGCGCAAACAGCCTCGGAGCCAGCGATGGACCGGATCAGCATCCAGCCGCGGGTGCCAGAGCATTGCGATCGTGAACGCCGGAACCGCAAACGGCAACGTGAAGCTGTGCATACCGGCGCGCAGTCGGGTGGTGTAGCGTTCAGGCACCGTGGCGATCAGGTCACTGGAACGGGCAAGCCCCAACGCCGAAGAGAAACCCGGGACGACAGTGATGATCTCTCGCGACAGCTTCAAAGGCACCAGGGCCTGGTCGACGGGCCCCTGGTCCAGGCCGCGCATGGAAACGCCAATGTGCCCGCCAGCCGCGTAATCGGCGGCACTGACGGTAGCCTGGCTCAGCGGATGGCCCGAACGCACAACACCGATCAAGCGGTCGCCGAACAGCGCCTGGGTGCGCAGCTCCGGGCCGGTGTCCCGGTCCACCACGGCCGTTTCCAGATCGGCGGTGCCCTCGCGCAGCGCCGTGCTGTCCTTGCTGGCTTTCTCGACGAAACGCAGGCGGACGCCGGGCGCCTGCGCGCTGATGCGGGCAATCAGGTCGATGGCGAAGTTTTCCACGAAGCCCTCGCGGGTACGCAACGTGAAAGTCCGGTTCAACCGGCTCAGATCCGGCACCTGCGCCGGGCGCAACACGGCTTGCGCGTCCTGCACCAGTTCACTGACCCGCTCTCTCAACTCCAGCGCACGCGGAGTCGGTACCAACCCGCGCCCAGCCCGTACCAGCAGCGGATCCCCAGTGGTTTCGCGTAATCGGGCCAGTGCCCGGCTCATGGCCGACGGGCTCAGGCGCAATCGCCGGGCTGCACGGGCCACGCTCCCTTCGGCCAACAGCACATCGAGGGTGATGAGTAAATTGAGATCAGGCGAAGACATAGCGGGATCCTGTTGGCGTTCAATAGATGGCGTCTGATGCAGCTGTAACGTGCAGATGCTGCGTCTTCCGCCATGTTATGCCCAGGCGTATGGTTGCGACAGCTCCGTTTCGAACGTCGCATACAAGGTGAATCATGAAACCACTTAATCCTGAACCGCGTGCCTCATCTCGCTGGGCGCTGGCAAGCCTCGCGCTGTCGACACTGCTGGCGTCCCTCGGCGCGAGCGTTGCTACGGTAGGCCTGCCGACACTGGCCCAGGCACTTGATGCCTCGTTCCAGCAGGTGCAATGGGTGGTGCTGGCCTACCTGCTGGCGATCACCACCATGATCGTCAGTGTCGGTCGCTTGGGCGATCTGATCGGGCGGCGCAAGCTATTACTGGCAGGAATTGCCCTGTTCACCTTTGCGTCAGCGCTGTGCGGCGTGGCCCCTTCGTTGTGGTGGCTGGTGGCAGGCCGGGCGCTGCAAGGCCTGGGCGCTGCGGTGATGATGACACTGACGCTGGCGCTGGTTGGCGAAACGGTAGCCCAGGACAAGACCGGCAGTGCCATGGGGCTGCTGGCCACCCTGTCCGCGGTGGGCACCGCCCTCGGGCCCAGCATGGGCGGCCTGCTGATCAGCGGCTTTGGCTGGCAGGCGTTGTTCCTGATCAACTTGCCCCTTGGGCTGCTTACGCTGTGGTTGGCGTGGCACGCTTTGCCTTCACCGCAGCCCGCGCAGACGGGACACAGCCGCTTCGACATACCCGGGACCCTGCTACTAGCCGCAGCCCTGGCCGCTTATGCCTTGGCGATGACGACCGGACGCGGAGACTTCGGTTGGATCAACGGCGCTTTACTGCTGGCCGCGCTCGGTACCGGTGGGTTATTTGTCCGGGTTCAATCCAGGGCCGTATCGCCGTTGATCCAGGTGGCTATGTTGCGGGACCGGCAGCTGGTTTCGGGCCTGGCCACCAGCGGGTTGGTTGCGACAGTGATGATGGCCACGCTGCTGGTCGGGCCTTTCTATCTTTCCATCGCCCTGCAATTACCCGCGACCTGGGTGGGGCTGGTGCTGACGGCGGGCCCCTGCGTCGCAGCCCTCGCCGGGGTACCGTCCGGGCGCCTGACAGACCGCTTCGGTGTGACGCTCATCCGACGCACCGGGCTGGCGATCCTGGTCCTGGGTTGCCTGATGCTGTCCGTGGTGACCCCAGACCTTGGCATCGGCGGCTATGTAGCGTCCATCGTGACAACCACCCTGGGCTATGCACTCTTCCAGACCGCCAACAACACGGCCGTGATGGCTGAAGTCGCGGGGAACAGGCGAGGCGTCATCGCGGGGCTGCTCAATCTTTCGCGCAATCTCGGGTTTTTTACCGGGGCATCGGTGCTTGGCGCGATATTCGCGGCGGCCTCGGCGATGAACGGTACCGGTCGGGCAACAGCCGAGGCAGTGGCCGACGGGCTGCACATGACCTTTGGCATCGCCGTGCTATTGATGATTCTAGCTTTGGTCATTGCCGTCAGAAGCCGCGTTCCAGAGCCTTCGCCTGGACATCAGGACGCTGCCTGCGAAAAGTGATGGCACTCCTAACATCACGACTTAAGTAGTGATCCAGATCAAAAAAACTGAACCAATCGCAAAACGGACTGAAAAAAGCCACGTGTCTTTCATTTTCAGGTGCTATTTTTAGTTCTCATTGGTGGAGCCATGAAGGCTCTTCCTTCCTGACATGAGCAAAAGGAAGCGCTTGATTGAAGAAGGTGGGCAACACATGAATAAAGGATCTTTCAGCAAGGTTACCTTCCCTAACGCCTGCCAGTTGATGCGCTGGCATTTCCATCCCATGGGCTTCGAAGCCAGTATGGACGCGCCAGGCAGCATGGTCGCCCGCCTGTTCGACCGTGCCAGTGGCGAGACCATGATCGCCATTGCCGGCATTCCGTGCGCAACCGTCATGAACGCCCCGGACGTGGAGCGCATCATCGAAGCGGTGGAGGCCGAACTGGAATCCTTCGTGCCGCCGGTCGGCTTGCGACGGTTTGCCTCCTGAACTGGCCCCTGTGGCGAGGGAGCTTGCTCCCGCCGGGCTGCGAAGCGGCCCTTTTTTGTGGGTGCTTCGCCCCCAAGCGGAAGCAAGCTCCCTCGCCACAATGATTCAACCCACCTTTTCTGCCAAACGCTCAACCGTTACGCACACCCCGATAGTCCGCAAAAAACGGCTTACCCTTCGCAATACGATCCGAAGCCTTAGGCGCATTGGCGGCCTGACCCTCCTGGCTGTCGACATACCAATAGCAATGCTGCACCGCCCGAGTGATGCCCACGTAAGCCAGACGCAGGATTTCGTCCTTTTGCGCCGTGTCGTAGGGCTCGGTATCGCCATCCTGGCCCAGCCCGGCCATTCGATACACTTGGTTCTTGTAGGGGGAGCTGCTCAAGTGCTGACAGTCGCCCAGCAGAAACACCGCGTCGGCCTGTAAACCCTTGGCGCTGTGATAAGTCATTTGCCGCAAGCGTCGCGCCTCATAGGGCAAGCTAGAATCCACATTAACTGTTGGAAGAATATGCTTTTCTATCAACAATTTATCGCTACTTTTTCGATACAACATCAAGACGGAATCACCGTTGCGATAGTGTTCGTCCAGGCGTTGCGCCAGTCCTTCATCATCTCGATCCAGCACATTGACCGGGCTTGGCGAGCGCGGCTGGCCGCTGGCCTTGGCTTTTTTCCCTGGAATGGCGGCGGCCGCTCGCACGACATGTTCGGCGGCATCAATGATGTATTGATGGCTGCGGTAGTTGTCGGTCAGCATGACCCGGGTCGTCGACGGCGACGGGAACTGCTTGTTGAATGCCATGAAGTAACTCGGTGAGCTGCCCCGCCAGCCATAGATCGATTGCCAATCATCACCAACACACAGCAAGGATGAACGCTGGGCGGCACGGCCTATGTGCATCGTCGGTCCGCGCCGACGTACCTCCTGCAGGCTGGCCCGCAGCCAGGAGACGATCTGCGGCGAGACGTCCTGGAACTCGTCGATCATCAGGTGTGCCATGGGCCGCAGTTGCTCATCGCTGAGCAATTTGAAGTTTTCCGGCGAGTGCTCGCTGAACAACGCGAACATCCGGTTGTAGGTCATGACCGGCGGCGACTGGTCCAGCAGGTGATCTTCAAAGGCCCGCCAGAAACGACTCAACGCCTCGAAGAAATAGCGATCAGGGTCATCCTGGGCAAATGACATCCGGCCTACCGCATCCGGGACGTCGAGCCCGAGATTTTCGATAAATCCGGCCGCTGCCACGAAACAGTCAAGCAAGGGTGCCGATCCCAACTCGCCCTTGACCTTGTAATCGAAGCCGGGGCCGGCGCTGGCGTCACCCGCCAATGAACCTAGGACTCGCTTCGCTGATTCATAACTTTCAAGCCAAATCATAGGTTTACGGCAGAAAGCTTGAAACAGGGTTCGCTTGACCGCCCACTCTGCACGGATACTCAGTTTGGCGCCTGGACGACTCAGACGGGCATCTTCCCTCGGATCGAAACCCAGCATCACCCAGGCGTCCAGGGAGGGAATGTAGCCATGGCTGTAGAACGTCGAGCCATTGATTTCGAAAGCCTGCCGCTTCGGCTCGATCCCCTTGATCGGCCATGCTCCGGCGCGCTGCCAGAGATCCTGCACCGCATCGCATAACGCTTTGTCACGCTGGGCAGCCAGTTCAGTCACAGCGATGCGCTTTTGCACGCCTGGGTGATCGCGTTCCAATGCTTTGAGCTCAAGCGCATGCCGGGACAATGGCTTGATCAGCTCACGGAAGCGTTCGTCGCGCTGGTAGAGGCTGTGGTAGCAGGCGTTGAGTCGCTGGCGTTGGGCGTCGTTGATCCGCAGATCGAAGGGATTGCCGTCGATGTCGGCATCATTGGCCTCGGACCGGTGACTCAATGTCTCGAAAGCCTGCAGCCGCTCGAAGCCCGGAAGACTGCGAACCATAGGCAGGATGCGCGCGTGGAAGGTGCGCACCAGATCGCGCGCCTCCCTGAGGCTGAGGGTGCGCCCCCACAAGCCAAACACCTCGATGAGTTTGTGAATGAAATCCTTGCGCGACTCACGTGTAAATGTCACCACCGTCATCGAATCCAGCTCGAACCCAAGGTAATGGACCAGCAACACAATCCGCAGCACCAGGGTCGTGGACTTGCCTGCACCCGCTCCGGCAACCACCGAGGTCGAAGGTGTGTCGCTGAAGATCATCTTCCACTGTGCGGCACTGGGTTGGGCATGGGCCGGTAACAACCGCGCGACATCGGCCTTGATGCGTTTCTTCAGCTCAGCGGTCAGCGGCAGGCGCCAGTCATCGAACAACAGGTCATCGACCTGTGGGGCCGGATGTTCGGTGCTGCGGGAGTCACGGATCAACAGGACTTGGCGTCCCTGCTCCAGCCCCTCGGCGTGACCTTCCTTATAACCATAATCAAAACCTGCGGTATGGCCGCTGCGAAATCCATCGGCCTGCCCATGCAGCCACGAGGCGCGATGCTGGGCCCGCAACCGATTCAGGCCATGACCGAAGAACCGGGCAGCCAAACGCTTGAACCAGGGCATCTGGGCCAGGGGAAGAAGTTCGGGGGGAAGATCGGGTGTGTGTTGCGACACGCGGGAGACTCCGGGCTCTGAACCAAGACCGCTATGGTGTCTGGATTTGCCCTCCGGTTCCAGCCAAAACCTTTTGCGTCATGGGGTTAGGCGATGAAGTGAAAGTTGGCTCGCCGGTCGGCATCAGAATAATCGATTGTTTTGACGCGTTTTTTACGCTTTTTATCGATGTATTTCTCGAAGAAGATGATCGCTATCAATCACCCTTTCCCTCCTAGTGGAGAAGGACACGATCATGCTCGAACTCAGGCCTTTCGCCTCCCTGGGCGCCGCCAACCATGGCTGGTTGGATGCGCATCATCACTTTTCATTCGCCGAATATTACGATCCCCAGCGCATGCATTGGGGCAACCTGCGGGTCTGGAACGACGATGTCATCGCTCCTGGCAGCGGCTTCCCCCAACACCCGCACCGGGACATGGAAATCATCACCTATGTGCGTGAAGGCGCTATCACCCACCACGATAACCTCGGCAACAAAGGGCGTACCGAGGCGGGTGATGTGCAGGTGATGAGCGCGGGCACCGGCATCGCCCACAGCGAGTACAACCTCGAATCGACGGCGACGCGGATCTTCCAGATCTGGATCATCCCCAACGAAGCAGGCTTGGCGCCATCGTGGGGTGCCAAACCCTTTCCCAAGGATTCTCGCGAGGGATTCGTGACCCTGGCCAGCGGCAAGGCAGGCGATGACCAGAGCCTGCGCATTCGCGCCGATGCACGATTGGTGGCCGCCAACTTGAAGGCGGGAGAAAGCGCAGAGTATGTACTGGATGCAGGACGTCGGGCTTACCTTGTTCCAGCTACCGGTACTATTGAAATCAACGGGTTACAGGCACAAGCTCGAGACGGTGTTGCGATTGAGGACGAGCGGGTATTGCGGGTGACCGCTGTCGAGGACAGCGAAATCGTTCTCGTGCATTTGGCCTGAAACCTGCTCTGGCGGCAAAAGAGTCCGTGGCTAAGTAGCTTGCCTGTGGCGAGGGAGCTTGCTCCCGCTGAACTGCGCAGCAGTTCCCTTTTTTTGGCGGTCGCTTCGCCCACGGCGTCGGACCGACCGAGCGGGAGCAAGCTCCCTCGCCACAGTAACTTCCTTGCCACAGGCAAGCGTCCCCGCTACAGGTTCGGATTATTGGTCGCTGATAGCCCCATCCACCAACGTCTGCGCCTCACTCACCAACTGCTTGAGGTGATCATCACCGATGAAGCTTTCGGCGTAGATCTTATAGATGTCCTCGGTGCCCGATGGACGCGCCGCGAACCAGCCGTTTTCAGTCATCACCTTCAGGCCGCCAATGGCCTGGTCATTGCCCGGCGCGTGGCTGAGGATGCTCTGGATCGTCTCGCCAGCCAGCTCGGTGGATGACACCTGCTCCGGTGACAGTTTGCTCAGCAACGCTTTCTGTTGCGGGTTGGCCTTGGCGTCGACGCGCACCGAGAACGGTTCGCCCAACTCCTCGGTCAGCGCGCGGTAGGCCTGACTGGGGTCACGCCCGGTGCGAGCAGTCATTTCAGCCGCCAGCAATGCCGGGATCAAACCATCCTTGTCGGTGCTCCATACGCCACCGTCCTTGCGCAGGAACGAGGCGCCGGCGCTTTCTTCGCCGCCGAAGCCCAGGGAACCGTCGAACAGACCGTCGGCAAACCATTTGAAACCGACCGGTACCTCATAGAGGCGCCGGCCCAGGCGTTTTGCTACGCGGTCGATCAGGCCACTGCTGACAACTGTCTTGCCCACTGCGGCATCGGCGCGCCATTGCGGGCGATTCTGGAACAGGTAATCGATGGATACCGCCAGGTAATTGTTCGGAGCCAGCAGGCCGCCGGATGGCGTCACGATGCCATGCCGATCATGGTCCGGGTCACAGGCGAAGGCGACGTCGAAGCGTCCCTTCAAGCCGATCAAGCCCTGCATGGCGTGGCTGGAAGACGGATCCATGCGAATCTGACCATCCCAGTCGACGGTCATGAAACGGAAGGTCGAATCGACAGCCGTGTTCACCACATCCAGATCCAGACGGTAATGTTCGGCGATAGCTGGCCAGTAGCGCACCCCTGCGCCACCCAGCGGGTCGACACCCAGGCGCAGCCCGGCGCCACGGATGGCGTCGAAATCGATGACATTGATCAGGTCCGCGACGTAGCTGTTGACGTAGTCGTGGCGGTGGGTGGTTTCTGCCTTCAACGCCTGCTCGTAGCTGATGCGCTTGACGCCGGCCAGTTGGTTGGTCAGCAGTTCGTTGGCCTTGGCTTCGATCCACTTGGTGATGTGAGTGTCGGCCGGGCCGCCATTGGTGGGGTTGTACTTATAGCCGCCGCTTTGCGGGGGATTGTGGGACGGGGTAATCACGATACCGTCCGCCAGGCCCGAGGTGCGGCCACGGTTGTAGCAAAGAATGGCGTGGGAAACCGCTGGGGTCGGGGTGTAATCATCGCCCTCGGCGATCATCACGGTCACGCCATTGGCTGCGAATACTTCCAGCGCACTGGCGCCTGCAGGGGTCGACAATGCATGGGTGTCAATGCCGACGAACAATGGCCCGTCGATGCCCTGCGCCTGGCGATACAGGCAGATCGCCTGGCTGATCGCCAGAACGTGCCATTCGTTGAAGCCCAGGTCGAAAGAGCTGCCACGGTGACCGGAGGTGCCGAACGCCACACGCTGGGTGGCAATCGAGGCATCGGGGCGGCCGGTGTAATAGGCCGTCACCAGTCGCGGGATATCGATTAACAACTCTGCCGGTGCCGGCTTGCCCGCAAATGGACTGACTGTCATGCAAAACCTCTGGATGGAGTGGCTCAGGAAATGGGATGCAGTTTACTGACAGTTCGACCCCGGCGCGATGAGTTCGATCCATCGTCGCCATCAGGATTGTTCGAGCCGCAAGGCATCGGCCAGCGCTCCGAGCACCAGATCAAGGTCCTCGGCACCGCCCAACGCGTGGGTCAGGCGCAGATGTTGCCCGTACATCCCCTGGAGACTGAACAGTTCCCCCGGCGCAATGACGATCCTCTGAGCCAGCAGTCGATGGAAAACCCGTCGCAGGTCCACCCGACGCGTCGAGCGGATCCAGATCGTCGCGCCACCCTGGGGCTCGGCCCATTGCAGGCTATCCCCCAGTCGTTCCCTGAGCAGTTGCGTCGCCGAAACGGCGCTTTCGCGCAGCAAGCGCCGCAGGATCAGCAGGTGCTGGTCGATCCGGCCGTTGCTGTACAGGCGGGCGATGGCTTTCTGGCGAATCGGCGACAACCGAAACGCACGAAGCAGGAAATGGCGTTGCAGATTCAAGGTCAACTGCCGTGACAACACGTAGCCATAGGGTGCCTCTGCCCCGATGGTTTTCTCGAAGGTGGAGTAGACGATCAGTCGCTCCGGGTCGAGCAGGTCCCGAAAGGGTGTGATCCCGGCCTCGAACGCCAGCTCAGAGTAGCTGTCGTTCTCCAGCACCCAGGTGCCATGGCGTTGCAGCAACTGCGCAACGGCGCGGCGGTTTGCCTCACAGGCAAATGTCGCCCTGGGCATGTTCAGGGTTGAAGACAGCACCACCAGATGTACCATTTCACTGACAAGCAATTGCTCCAGGTGCTCGATGGGAATTTCCCCACTGGCCAACAGGGGCAATTCGATCACCTTGACCTCGGCGCCTTGCAATAACCGCAAGACCGCCCAATCGCAGGGTGATTCGACCAATACCACAGCACCCCGCAAGGACAGTGCGGCGATCAGGATTTCCAGGACTCCGCGCAAGTCGGCACCGATATACACATCATCGGCATTCCAGCAACGAGCCGGCGAAGAGGTATAGCGAGCCGCCAATGCAGTTCGCAGTTCCAGTTCACCCCAGGGTTGCGGAGGCGTCTGCGCGGTCCGCGGATACTGGCGCAACAGTTCCCGCTCGAGCAGCAACAGAGGGCTATCCAAGGGCTGGATCAGCGCCGGCTCATCCGTGCTCAACACCCGCATGCCGGGCCGCCGCGCATTGACGTACAAGGTCTCAAGCAGGTCGCCTCCGCCATCGACGGGTGTCATGCTGGGCATCGGCAGTGCGTAGTAACCGGACTTGGCGATGGAATAGACCCGCCCTTCCTTCTCCAGCAAGGAATAGGCGTACTGGATGGTGGAAATCGACACGTTCAACCGGTCGGCCAGTTGTCGAAGCGATGGCAGGCGCACCCGGGCATCGCTTCCCATCTCGTTGATCAGCGTAGTCAGGTACCGGTAGACCGCCTGGTAGGCAAAGCCTGTCTCCCGACCGCCTTTCATGGGATCGGCCCGAGCAAATGGCCTACAGCCGGCCAGGGCCCCATGTCGGACGCACCGGCCGGATACAGGATGAAGGAATCGGTCAAACCTGATACCTCAATGCCTGGCCGAACGTTCGCAAGATCCGTCGGCGTGCTGCCCGGCTTCCGTGGTATCGACGCCGTCAATTGCCTGTTGCAGGTCGCTTCCCGGTTGGATTTGCGCCTGTTCAGGTTGCGCGACGTTCGCCTGGTACAGCTTGCCAAGCACATCGACAGGCAGGCCGCTGACCTCGACCATCCACTGCGTCACCTGGTCAGCGATGGGCGCGCCCTGCATGGCCTTGTGCAGGTCCGGCATCGCCACGAGCATGCCGGGATGGCAGCACCGCAGGAAATTCTCCATGCCTGCGCCCTGCTCCACGAACGGCGCGAACAGCATGCATACCAGTTGCGTCTCATTGAGCCCGAGGATTCTGTACGCGTCCTCGGCCGCCTGGGCACGGCGCTCGGGCACCAGGGCCGGCGAACCAAACAACAGCCGGGCTTGTTCGCACGCGTGTTTCGGCAGTTGCTTGCGGTGCATGATCATGATTGCCCGCTGCACATAATCGCCATAACCGGTCTCATAGCTGCGCCCTTGCAGGTAGCACGCCTGCAAGCCGTGCAGATGAGCCAGGAGCAATGGGCTGAGATTGCCGTTCTCGGGCGCAGGAGAAATGAACTGCTCGGTCTGCACCCGCAGGAATTCGCTGAACAGCGGCCAGTTGGTGCCCTCCGAACGGTCCACGGTCAGGTCGTCGATACCGATGTGGCTGACGCGCCGGCAGGCTTGGAATTGCGCCTCCGGCTTCCATGCGCCGTGGTGCTCCGGACCGTAGAAATGCTTGTAGGGATCGCCGCCCAAGGTATCGAGCTGCGCAATGAGGCTGTCGAAGCTGCTGATATTGTCGACTGTCAGGCCGATCTTGCGTGTTGCACGACGCAGTCCCGACATGAACTGTTTTTGCTGGCGCGGTGTGTTGTTGGTAATCAATGAGTCCACCCCGGCGTCCCAGCGAGCCATGTGCCGATAGAATTCCGCCATCGCCAGGTAGCCCTCGTCACCAATCTCCAATGGACCGTCCACCGGGCGCAGGTGCCCCACCAGCAGCATGTCCATGCGGTTGGCATGGTGCCCTGCCTCCGACAGCGGCTGCTTATGGTTGAACGGCATCACTTCGCGGTTGTCGGCCATCAGCAACTCGACACGGGGATCGTCATAGACGAATAACGCGCTGTAGCAGCGGTGTATGTTTTCCAGGGTCGCCTGGCTGGTCTCGCTCAGGCGAGGCGTGGCGACACGCAAGGTAAACGTCACTGGATGCCGACCCGCGATACTCAACTGCGCGGCGCGCAGGGCGGTCAGCACATAGAAGCTCTCCCGGCTGCCGTTCTGGACCGTCAGCACCCGATAATCGCCAATCCGCTCGATGCCCCCTGCGGCAACAATCAAACGCTGGATCAATAACTGCAACGCGGTTCGTTCCCCCCGGGAATAAAAACTCAACAGGCGCTGCAATACCTGTTGATACACGTGAATCATTGCTTGTTCATGAATTGCACTCATAGCTATTTACCTGGAGATTCAACTATCGGCGCCGCACCTGCACCAACGTGACTGCGCGACGTGTTGGTCTAGATGATTGTTCTAGTGCTGTAGAGAGTATTGGTAATACGGCATGTCTTGCTGCCGTAATTATTTGATACAAGTAGGGGGTGTCGCCCCGCACACTTCCCTCATCAGCCTGTAGGCCGCAGAAAAGCTGGGCTGTGTCGACTGGATGGCGCGTCCTAGGAGATTTCCGACAACATCCCACAGACAACGAGTACGAGAATTAAAGAACATGCCTAAGTTCAATCGGCCGTCTACCACTCCCGGCTTTCCCCATAGCCGATAGAAAGCCGCACACGCAAATGTGCCTGGGGCGTGAGTTGAAGAATGCCGACCTGCGAAAAAGTTATACCGCACCACGACTTCGTCCTTGAGAATTGAAATCAGCATTCAATTATCAGGACTTAAACAATGATTAGAAGATACAGATTAAAGGCAAAAACCAGTTCAGATGGGGGCCGGCGGATGGCGCCAGGTTCGAGTGCTTCGCCCGATAATGCTCAAGGATCGTCGTGTGCGGCAAGGGTTTGCAGCCGCGAGCGTCTGGAAGGATGACCGAAGGGAAACGATCGGGATTGCCCACGGGGATGCGCAAGAGTCTGGAGAATGACTCTTGCGCAAGACAGGAATCAGGTAGGGTCGACCACCTGAAGGGCAACACGTTCACGGCAAGGGCATTCGCCCATGTAGCGGTGAGCCTCGACGAACTCGGCGAATGGGAAGACCCGGGTCTTGAGGGGCAACAACACACGATCAGCCGTCAGTTGGTTGATATCGCGCAATGCGCGCTGCAACGCCACCTGGTCCTGAATGATGCCCAGTTCCGGCTTGCCGGTGAAGTTGCCGATGCAGTGCACGAAAAACTGGATGTTCTTCTGGAACGCCGCGCAGGCCGGGAATGGTGTCTGGTTACCACCCTGCAAGCCGTACAGCACCAGGCTGCCACGGGGCGCCAGTACATCGCCGAGCAGCGACATCTGCGGTCCGCCAAGACCATCGAACACCACATCCACGCCGCGATTGTCGGTGAGCTTGTTGATTTGCATGAGCAAATCCTGCTCCTCGGTCACGATGACCTTTTCAGCCCCCAGCGATAGCAGATACTCACGCTCGTCTGCCGTCTTCGTGGCGGCGATTACCCGCACACCCAGGGCCTTGCCCAATTGCACGAAGGATGGGCCGGCGCAGTGGCTGGCATCGGTGACCAGGGCGAACTGCCCGGGTTTGACCCGCGCCAGATCGACATAGGCGAAATAGGCGATCAACAGCGGTGTGTAATGCACCGCCGCCTCAATCGGGCTGAGCACATCGGGATAACGCGTCAGCGCGGTGCGCGGCAGCACGATAATCTCACCGTAGACCGGGTAATCGTTCGCGCTTTCGGCAGGGAAGCTTGCAACCTTGTCGCCCACGGCCAGATCGTCGACCCCGTCGCCCACCGCCGTGATCACCCCGGCCATCTCATGGCCCAGGCCTGAAGGCAGGCGTGCCTGGGAGGACGCCAGGTTCTGGCGCCACAGCGTGTCGTACCAACTGACGCCGATCGCTTCGACACGGACCTGCACTTCTCCTGGCGCAGGAAGGGCCGCCACGTGCTCTTCGCATTTGAGCACCTCGGCACCACCAAACTTGTGAAAACGGATCGTGCGGGACATCGCAAACCTCGTCAAAGTAACCTCTAATGCCATGAACTCTATCCGGGCTTTGTACCCAAGACCATCAGTGGCTATTAATAGTCGACATGCCTGTCATTGATTCCGCAGCAAGAAAATGAACCGTCCTTGTCGGTTTTATCCGTGTGAAACCCGAATTAGCCAGTGCAGAGTACCAGCCTTTCCCCGTAAGATTCATGCCGGCCATTGTTCCCATATGGCCGCCCACGTCAAGCTTACCGAATCAGCCAGGACCCCAGATGAATCGTAATGACCTGCGGCGTGTCGACTTGAACCTGTTGATCGTATTCGAAACATTGATGCATGAACGCAGTGTGACCCGTGCCGCCGAGAAATTGTTCCTCGGCCAACCGGCGATCAGCGCCGCGCTGTCCCGCCTGCGCAGTCTGTTCGATGACCCGTTGTTCGTGCGCACCGGCCGCAGCATGGAGCCGTCGGCCCGGGCGGTGGAGATCTTCGCCCTGCTCTCCCCGGCGCTGGACTCGATTTCTACCGCCGTCAGCCGCGCCGCCGAGTTCGACCCGGCCACCAGTACGTCGGTGTTTCGCATCGGCTTGTCGGACGACGCCGAGTTCGCCCTGCTGCCGATGCTGCTCAAGCGCCTGCGCGCCGAAGCCCCCGGCATCGTGCTGGTCGTGCGCCGGGTCAATTACATCCTGATGCCAAGCATGCTGGCGTCCGGTGAAATCTCCATCGGCGTGAGCTACACCGATGACCTGCCGGCCAACGCCAAACGCAAGGTCCTGCGCCGCAGCTCGCCCAAGGTATTGCGGGCCGATACCGCACCGGGACGCCTGACCCTGGACGAGTTCTGCGCCCGCCCCCACGCGCTGGTGTCTTTCGCCGGCGACTTGAGCGGTTTCATCGATGAAGAACTGGAAAAACTCGAGCGCAAGCGCCACGTCGTCCTGGCCGTGCCGCAATTCAACGGCCTGAGTACGCTGCTGTCGGGCACCGACATCATCGCCACCGTGCCCGACTACACTGCCGACGCCCTGACCGCCGCTGGTGGCGTGCGCGCTGAAGACCCGCCCATCCCGGTGCGCAGTTTCGAACTGCACATGGCTTGGCGCGGTTCACAGGATAACGATCCAGGGGAGCGTTGGTTGAGGTCGCGGATTCAGATGTTCTTCGGCGATCCGGACAGTCTCTAAGCCACCCCCTCAGACACGGATGCAAGATCGCCGCGCATGCCTATCGCGCCGGCCGCAGGACCGTGGCCGAAGAACTCGGACCATCGGGCAGAATCTGCGAACTTCAGGCGCACCGCCCCACTCGTAACGTCTAGATACAAATAATGACGAGACGAGGTCTGACATGAGGTTGATTCACGGCACTTCACACTTTCGACCTTACACCTCAGCGTCGGGCGGCTGGGGATCGGCCCATTCGGTGATGAACATCCTTTGGCGTGAGCAGGCCTTCATCAAAGGCGGCGCCGCTTTGATCAAGCAGAACAAACCGCAGGGTTTCGCCTGCGTCAGTTGCGCATGGGCCAAGCCTGGCGATCCCCACGCTCTGGAGTTTTGCGAAAACGGTGCCAAAGCCACCGCGTGGGAACTGACGTCGTTACGCAGCGGCCCCGATTTTTTCCAGTCTCACTCGGTGACCGAACTGCGCGGCTGGACGGATTTCGATCTCGAACAGCACGGTCGTCTCACCCATCCGATGCGTTACGACGCTGAGTCTGATCGCTACGTAACGACGACATGGGAAGCGGCAACCAACGCTATCGCTAAACAGTTACAAACCCTGAGCCCGGACGAGGTCGTTTTCTATGCCTCGGGGCGCGCCTCGCTCGAAACGTCATTCATGTATCAGCTGTTTGCCCGCGCCTTTGGCACGAACAATCTCCCCGACAGCTCCAACATGTGCCATGAAAGCACCTCGGTGGGTTTGCAAGAAAGCATCGGAGTGCCTGTCGGTACGGTCACCCTGGCCGATTTCGAGCACACCGACTGCATTTTGTTCTTCGGACAGAACGTCGGCAGCAACAGCCCACGCATGCTCCATCCGCTTCAAGAGGTGCGCAAGCGCAAGGTTCCGATCATCACCTTCAATCCGATCCGCGAACGTGGGTTGGAGCGCTTTGTAAACCCCCAGTCACCTGTCGAAATGCTCGGCCCGAAATCGACCGCCATCAGCACGCAATATCACCAGGTGGCTATCGGTGGCGATACGGCGGCGGTCATGGGCGTCGCCAAGGCGCTCCTCGACATGGAGGAGCGGGCAAAACAAAGCGGCGAGCCGAGCGTCCTGGATCACGACTTCATCACGCAACATACGGACGGCTTCCCCCGCTTTGTGGAGCAGGTACGCGGTTATTCATGGAATGAGCTGGAACAGCGATCCGGGCTGACCCGCAGCGCCATGGAGGCTACAGCCACGGTTTACGCGCGCAGCGAGAAGGTGATGATCGTCTACGGCATGGGCATGACCCAGCACAGACACGGTGTCGGCAACGTACAGATGCTGATCAATCTGCTGTTGCTGCGTGGCAATATAGGTAAGCCGGGAGCCGGCATCTGTCCCGTACGAGGTCACTCGAACGTACAGGGGCAGCGAACCGTCGGAATTACCGAGGACCCTGCAAAGGTCCCCAAGGACAAACTGGAGGCCTTGTTCGGCTTCACTGTTCCTGAGCGCAAAGGGCTGACGACCGTAGACACTTGCGAGGGGATTCTTGATGCAAGCGTGAAGGGCTTCATCGGGCTCGGAGGCAACTTTCTGCGTGCCGTTCCTGATACCTGTCGAATGGAGCCCGCGTGGGCGGCGCTTCGCCTCAACGTACAGATCGCTACCAAACTCAATCGCACGCATTTGGTGCCTGGCGAACATACTTGGCTGCTGCCCTGCCTGGGACGCATCGAGATCGACCGGCAATTGGGCATTGAGCAGGCGTACACCACCGAGGACAGCACCGGTTGCATTCGCGCGTGGCGCGGCAACGCAGAACCGGCCAGTGAGCAACTGCGCTCAGAGGCGGCGATCATTGCGGAGTTGGCCAACGCTACGCTGGGTGACACGGCCACTGTTCCATGGTTGCACTGGCGGCATGACTACGCCCTCGTTCGCGAAGCCATCAGCAAGGTGTATCCGGAAATCTTCCATGATTTCGAGGCGCGCATGTGGGAGCCCGGTGGGTTTCATCGGCCGCTGGCCGCAGCTCAGCGCCAATGGGCTACGCCTTCCGGGAAAGCCCAGTTCATCACCCCGCAAACGCTCGACGAAGACGATGATGTCTCAAAGGGCGAAGCGGGCCGAGACGTCCTGCAACTGATGACGCTGCGTAGCAACGACCAGTTCAACACGACGGTGTACGGCTACGATGATCGCTTCAGGGGTGTGAAAGGCACTCGCAAAGTCGTGTTTATGAACCGCAACGACATTGTGCGCCTGGGCTTCGCGCCGGGTGCCTGGGTACGCTTGCGCACAGCCATCGAACCAGAAGTCAGGCGCGAAGTCGGGCCATTTCAGATCATTGCCTATGACATTCCGGAAGGATGCGCGGCCTCCTACTATCCTGAATCCAATCCGCTGGTCCCTCTCTGGCACTACGCTAAACGCAGCAAGGTTCCGGCTGCGAAATCGGTGCCTGTCATCCTGATACCGGCTGAACCGGATGCTGACGATCTCGATCAAGCGGTCCCTGAAAAGGACCAGGTCGTGTAGAGGGTTACCGAGCAGAGGAACCGATATGGACAGTGTCGAGTGGGGACTGATGGCGGCGCGAATCCAGTTCGCGGTGACCATCAGCTTCCATATTGTGCTGGCGGCATTCAGCATCGGTCTGGCGAATTTTCTTCTGGTCCTGGAAGCCCTCTGGCTTTGGCGCCGAGAGCAGATGTACCTGGATATCTACCAGTACTGGCTGAAGATATTCGCACTCAATGTAGCCATCGGTACGGCCTCAGGGCTCATGCTTGAATATCAGTTCGGCCTCAACTGGTCGCGCCTCTCCACCCAGGCGGGAGAAATCCTCGGCCCCCTGATGTTTTACGAAGTGATGGCCGCGTTTTTTCTTGAGGCGGGTTTTCTCGGCATTATGGTGTTCGGCATGAAGAAGGTGGGACCAGGCCTGCACTTCTTCGCCACCTGCGCGGTGGCCGTCGGCTCCATCATCAGCGCATTCTGGATCCTGTCGGCCAACTCCTGGATGCACACACCCCGTGGCTTCGGCATCGGGGCCGATGGCCGATTTGTCGCGCAGGACTGGTGGGCAATCATATTCAACCCCTCTTTTCCCTATCGTTTCACTCATATGATGCTGGCGACCTTCCTGGCCACCGCCTTGATGATCGCGGGGGCGAGTGCGTGGCAACTGCTACGTGACTCGACCAATCTGCGTGCCCGCGTGCAGTTTTCGATGGCGCTGTGGGCAGTCGCAGTGTTGGCGCCGGTGCAAATTGTCGTAGGCGACTTGCACGGCGAAAACACCTTGAAATTCCAGCCGCAAAAAGTCGCCGCGATGGAAGGTGCGTGGACGCGTCCTGCTCCCGGCACCGGCGAGCCCCTACGTCTGTTTGCATTTCCAGACATGGCCCTGCAACGAAATCATTTCGAATTGGCGATACCACGCATCGCCTCGCTGTATCTGCGTCACGACCTGAACAGCACGATCAAGCCGCTGACTGAATTTGCGTCTCAGGACATCCCCCCTGTTGCGACCGTGTTCTGGGCCTTTCGGGTAATGGTGGGCCTGGCGTTGCTGATGCTGGTGCTGGGAATCACCAGCCTGGTGTTGCGCTATCGCAAACGCTTATACAGCTCGCGCTGGATGCAGCGTTGCTGCTTGCTGATGGCCCCGTCCGGGTTCGTGGCCATGATCAGTGGCTGGGTGGTCACCGAAGTCGGCCGACAGCCCTTCACGGTCTACGGCTCGCTGCGCACGGCGGACAGCGCGTCAGCCGTCTCCAGTGACCAGGTCATAGCTTCCACCGTTACGATTCTGTTCTTTTATCTGGTGGTGTTCGGCATCGGGTTGTGGGTATTGCTGCGCATTTTGCATCACCCTGCCAAGGCAGGAGAGCAAGGACCGCAACCGACGCTTGCTGACGAAATCGGCAAGTCATGAGGGACGCCTATGCTGGACGGTGACGTGATCATTGTGCTTTCAGCTGCGGCGCTCGCATTCTCGGTGCTCAGCTACGTCTTGCTCGACGGTACCGACTTGGGAGTGGGTATCCTGTTGGGACTGACGCCGTGCGCAAAACGACGGCGTGCCATGGCAGTGTCCATCTTGCCCATCTGGGATGCGAACGAAACGTGGCTAGTTCTGGGCGGCGGAGGACTGCTGGCATTGTTCCCGCTGGCGTATGCGGTTTTATTACCTGCTTTGTACGTGCCGTTTATTGCGATGTTCCTGGCACTGATCGTCCGCGCGATGGCATTGGAATTTCGCGACTACACCGATAACCCTGTCATCAAGCGGGGCATCGACGCGCTGCACCTATGCGGATCGTTGATCGCTGGGGGATGCCAAGGCGCGGCTTTGGGAACGCTGGTGCAAGGCATCCCCAACCAGGACGGGCAATTCAGCGGAACAGGCTGGGAGTGGGTCAGCCCTTTCGCCATGTACTGCGCGGGCGTGCTGGTCGTCGGTTATGCGTGGCTGGGCGCGTGTTGGCTGTATTGGAGAACCGAATCAGCGTTGCAACAAACGTCGCGCAGGCAGGCACAACGGCTGTCTGTCGCCACGCTCGTGCTGATGACGATATTGCTCATCTGGACGTCCACGCTGAACCCAGACTACGCACAGCGACTTTCCAACCCTGTCGTGATGTACTCAACAGCCGGGGCGGGGCTCACGGTGTTTCTTGCTTTTTGGGCCAGCTTTCGAAGCCGCTACGACTTATTGCCGCTGATCTGCGCGCTCAGCTTGTTTGTACTCGGGTTCGCACTGATGGTAATTACGATCTTCCCACTGATCGTCCCGCCCAACCTTACTCTCCAGGCTGCTGCCGCCAGCGCGACCAGCCAGACCTTTATGCTGATCGGTTTTGCCCTGCTGATGCCGGTGACTTTCTTCTATAACACCTTTGGCTTTCGTGTTTTTAGCGGGAAGATTCATTCGGCTAAGGTTCAATTGCCTGAATAGGACGCATCGGATGGGCGAGAGCGCGACACGCTCGTGGAGAACATGATGGCGGGTGCCATCGATCGATTACTGGGTCCCAAGACGCACCATTAGGGTCGCTGTCTTTTGCAGCCGAACGTCAAGGCTTTGCCGGCAGCGCCAGCACTGCTAAACGCCTAAAGACCAAAACGCCGCTCAATGAGCGGCGCCTGGTTTACCCGTCTCAAGGTCGCCTTATCAGACAATCAGATCGCCGGCATTCAGGCTATTGACACCCACCAATTGGATTTCGAAATCCGCTCCCAGGTCGTCGTTGACGTTGCCGTAGAGTACGTGATCGACAAAACGCAGTTGGCCTGCCCCGGTGAATTCATTCGAATCGATGAAACTGAATCTGTCGATCAATGGCGTCTGGGCATCGGCGTCCAGTATCAGATGGATTTTATCGCCCTGAAGGCTGCTGAAATCGGAAATGGTATCGCTGGCGCTGCCCTTGCCCAACTCGTTCAACGCAGTGAACAGGAACCGGTCGGCGCCTAAGCCCCCTATGAGCAAGTCAGTGCCGATGCCGCCCAGCAGGACATCATTGCCTGCACCGCCGTCGAGCCTGTCGTTTCCTGCTCCGGCATCCAGCACGTTATTGCCGATGTTACCGGTCAGCACGTTATTCAATGTATTACCAACGCCGTTGATAGCATCACCATCGGTCAGGATGAGATTTTCCAGATTGGCGCCCAGCACCCACGTCACCGACGAGCGCACCGTATCGATTTCAGTGGCCAGAGTGCTGGTTTCGCTGACCCTGTCCGTCAAGTCGTTCACCACGTAGACATCGTTGCCGGTGCCGCCAATCAGGATATCGCTACCCCCGACACCGTTCAGTACGTCGCTCCCCACCCCACCGCTCAGCACGTTATTGCCGGCGTTGCCGATCAACACGTTGTTCAAATCGTTGCCGGTGCCGTTGATGTTTCCTGTGCCGGCCAGCGTGAGGTTTTCCAAGTTGGCGCCCAGGCTCCAGCTGACAGAGGAAAGCACGCTATCGATCTCACTGGACTGAGCAGTGGTCTCGGTGATGATGTCCGAGACATTGTCGACCACGTAGGTGTCATTGCCGGTGCCGCCGACCAACGTATCGATGCCGCTACCGCCGTCGAGCACGTTGTTGCCAGCGTTACCAACCAAGACGTTGTTCAAAGCGTTGCCGGTGCCGTTGATGAGGCCTGTTCCCAGGAGCGTCAGATTCTCCAGATTGGCGCCCAGGCTCCAGCTCACCGAAGCCTGGACCGTATCGATTTCACTGGCCACAGTGGTGGTTTCGCTGATGATGTCGGCGAGATTGTCGACCACATAGATGTCGTTGCCAACCCCACCGATCAAGGTGTCGGCGCCGCCGACGCCGTTCAGTATGTCGTTGCCTGCGCCACCGATCAGCACGTTGTTGGCAGCGTTACCGATCAGGACGTTGTTCAGGTCATTGCCGATACCGTTGACAAGCGCAGCGCCGGTCAGCGTCAGATTTTCCAGGTTCGCCCCGAGACTCCAGTTCACCGACGAGCGCACGGTATCGATTTCACTGACCAGGGTACTGGTCTCGCGGACGGCATCCAGCGCGTCATCGACTACATAAGTGTCATTGCCAGTGCCTCCAACCAGAGTGTCGTTGCCACCGACGCCGTTGAGAATGTCATTGCCAGCCCCGCCTTCAAGCACATTATTGGCGGAGTTGCCGATCAGCACATTGTTCAGGGCGTTGCCAATCCCGTTGATCAGACCCGCACCGGTCAACGTGAGATTTTCCAGATTGGCACCCAGGCTCCAGTTCACCGAGGAAAGCACCGTATCGACTTCACTGCCCAACGTGCTGGTCTCGATGACCGCATCCGCAAGACTGTCGACCACGTAGGTGTCGTTGCCGGTGCCACCGACCAGCCTGTCATTACCCGCCCCCCCGTTCAGGACGTTGTCGCCGGTATTGCCAGTCAGTTGGTTGTTCAAATCGTTGCCAATGGCGTTGATGGCGTTGGCCCCTGTCAACGTCAGGTTTTCCAGGTTCGCGCCCAGGCTCCAGCTCACCGAAGCGTGAACCGTATCGATTTCCCCGGCCAGGGTGCTGGTCTCACTGATGATATCGGCGAGGTTGTCAACCACGTAGGTGTCGTTGCCGGTGCCACCGATCAGCGTGTCGATACCCCCGACGCCATTGAGAATGTCGTTGCCTGCGCCACCGCTGAGCACGTTATTGGCTGCGTTGCCGATCAGGATATTGTTCAGGTCGTTGCCGCTGCCATCGACGGGCGCTGCGCCGGTCAGCGTCAGGTTCTCCAGATTCGCGCCAAGGTTCCAGCTCACAGAGGAAATGACAGTGTCGATCTCGCTGGCCAGGGTACTGGTTTCGCTGACGGTGTCGCCCAGGTTGTCGACGACGTAAGTGTCGTTACCCGCCCCGCCGGTCATGGCGTCCGCGCCGCCAAGGCCGTTGAGCACGTTGGCCAGCCCATTGCCGATCAGCGTATCGTCGTTGTTCGAGCCGATCGCGTTTTCGATCTTGGCGCCGAAAGCTATCGCCAGCCCTTCGTTGAATGCCGTCTGTGTGGAGAAATCGGTGAACGCCTGACCGATCTTGCTGAACTGGCCTTCATTGAGGTTGATGCGCACCACGCCGCTTTGGTTGCTCGCGTCGATCGTGTCAATGCCGCCTGCGTCCCAGATCGTCTCGAAAACCGATTGATTCGCCGACCAGCTATAGTTGTTATCGCCGGTCTGCCATTGAGTGTTGGCCCCGTAGAGACTCTGTATGGCCGCGATATCCAGGAGCATGGGCGTCGTCGGCTCGTAGGAATACGGCGTGTTGTAACTCATGATGGTGTTGCGCACGTCATCCAACTGTTCAGCGAGCACCGTGGAATTCGACAGGCTTGGGGAAAACGGGTGCTTGAGACCCAGGGCATGGCCGATCTCATGCATGAAAACCAGGTAGTCGTAAGTGCCCTTGACCGGATTCGGGTTGTCAGTCACGGGACCGAGCCAGACATCGCCGCCGCTTGGGGCGTTATCGGGAAAATAGCCCCAGGCGGCGGTATCGCTGTCCATGTCCAGGTAACCACCGAATCGAAGATCACCGACATTGGTCGAGGTCTCGCTGACCTGGGTGAACTTGATATTGGCAACCGATCCCCATTTTTCCACTGCGCTGATAATGCCGGTCTGCTGTGCCGGCGTCAGGATGTAGGCGGCGTCAGGTTCATCCGTATCGCTGTAGTTGATGTAGAAACGCGAGTTTTCGTTGATGAAGCTGTACGTCAAGGGCGTTGTGTACGTGCCGGTGGTCCAGGTATTGCCCAACCAGTAGGTGCCAAACAGCAAGCTGTCGATTTGCGCGTTGCCGGTCAGCGTGGCGGGCGAGGAGAATGAATAACCAATGGGGCTGGGCATGAAAAGCTTCCTGTTAACGAACTGTGGCCTTCCTGAATGCGGCCACTACAAAAGGGTTATTTTGCCTGAGAAACAACAACAGTGGCATCATTTAGCCATTATTTTATAGCCATGGACATGATCTAAGGCGCAACAAGCCATTCGTTGGTCCTTTGAATATCTCCCTCTCCCAATCTTCCGCACCAGCGATGCAGCATGAGCAAACTGGTCACGAAACTGTACTGCGATTGATAGAAATCACGCCGCGCGCGAAATTCGTCCTTGATGCTGTCCAGCACATCGACAGCATTCTTCAGGCCATACCCGAACGCCTTCTCCGTGGCCAGCCGCGACTTCTCGGCGGACTCCAGCGCTCGACGGGTTGCCTTGATTCGACTGAGCTCGGCGGACATACCGAGATAGGCCGTGCGAGTTTCCTTGATCACCTGACGCCGCAAGGCTTCCAGCTCCTGCTGGGCAGCATCCTTATCGCTTTGCGAAGCCGATACCCGGGCGCTGGTGGAGCCACCGCTGTAGAGCGGCACCTGAAAATCAAGGGACGCGATGAGGTTTTCCGAGCGCGGCGTCAACGTGCCTTCATAGCCGATATCGCTACGTTGTGCTGTAAGATTCAGGCCCAGCCGGGGCAGATGACCCGCCTGGGCTTCGCCGATAGCCGCTTCTGCGGCACGGACCCCATGCTCGCGGGCATGCAGGACCGGGTTGCTGTCGAGCGCCGCCTGCACCCAGTAATCCTGCGCTTGCGCCGGCAGGCTGAACGCCGGGTTTTCGCCGATGCGCTTCAAAGGCTCCCGGACGTCACGCCCGACCAACTCGGAGATGGCTTCGCGACTGACCTGAACCTTATTGCTGGCCTCAATCTCGTCGGCCTTGAGCGCATCCACTCGAGCCTCCAGGTCAAGTGCATCGGTCACCGTTGCCATCTGGCGCGCATACAAGGCGTTGATGCGCTTGAGGTTACGCTCGGTCGCTTGCAGCTCACTGCGCACCAAGGCCAGTTCGTCTTCCGCTGCTAGAACGGCAAAATAGCGCTCTGACAGATCAATGCTTGCCTGCACCACGGTGTCAGCGGATTGATCGGCGCTTTGTCGGGCAAGCTCGACGTATCTCTGATAGCTGCGCCAGACCTGCGGGTTGTAAATCACCTGATTGAGGGCCATCGCCACGCGCTTGCCGTTGTACTCGGTACGACTCAGGTTATCGTCACGTTGGCTACGGTTAACGCTGCCGCTGGCGTTAAGCTGCGGCAGTAACTGACCAAAAGCGGCTCGTTCATTACTCTCACCGCTGCGGGTCAGGGCCTGGGCCCGCAGGATACGTGGGTCGGCTCCTTGGGCCTCCTGGTGCAACTGCCACAGGTCGATATAGGTAGCGTCAGCCAAGGCCCCCAGCGGTACGGCGAGTAGACACATCGCGATCAGGAACTTCATGTCAGTCCTCGATCAGCGAACGGGCGAATGCGTTGCTCGCTGGCTGCATCAAGTACTGTAACAATGTGCGCTCTCCAGTATTGATCAGCACTTCGGCTGGCATTCCCGGCACCAGGGTCAGATTTCCCAGTGTCTTGCGCCCCTTCTCGGTCAGGGCTACGCGCGCCAGATAATAGGCAGTACCGGTGTTGTTGTTGATCAGGCGATCGGCCGAGATCTGCACCAGTTGCCCCTCGATGACCGGCGTAGTGCTGCTCTTGAACGCACTGAAACGAATGCCCGCCAGCTTGCCCGGCGCAATACGGTCGATGTCCAACGGCGAAACCTGCGCCTCGATGAGCAGCTCTTCGTTGGCCGGGACGATGTCCAGCAGCGCTGTGCCCGGACTCACCACCGCCCCCTGGGTGTGCACGGTCATGCCCATGATCATCCCCGATTCCGGAGCGAGGATATCCGTGCGCTGGTCGCGATCCTCCAAGGTGGCCAGGCGCTCGCGCAATTCATAGACCCTGGTCTGTGCATCGCCCAGCAGACCTGCGACTTCGCTGGCGAAATCTTTCCTCAGCTGCAGTATCTTCAACCGGGCCTCGTCGATATTCACCCGCGCTCGTGCACTTTCGGACTGGTTTGCGGCGATTTCCGCCTGCAAGCGAGCGAGATTGCGCTCCTGTTCACGCAGACGCTGTTTATCCACGTAGCCTTCGGCCAACAGCGTACGCAGGTCAACGATCTCCTCCTGATATGAGGCCGCCAGCAACTGTTTGCTGGCGATAATAGCCTTGAGCCCGCGAAGCTGCTCCTCGATTTGCCCGATGGACTTTTCCAGCAGGCCAACCTCCCCCAGCAGCGAGGTCCGGCGGGCCTGGAAGATTCGCGCCTCGCTGTCACGAGCTTCGCGCACTCGCGGGTCGGCAGGATCCAGGGAAGCAACGACAGAGGGCTCGGGCAGTGCGTCACGCTCAGCCACTAGCCGGGCCTGCAACTCGAGCGCAGCGATCAGTTGGCTTCGCATGGCCTCCATTTCCGAACGGGCCTGGGTATTATCGAGAACCAGCAAGACGTCGCCGGCTTTCACCCTATCCCCATCGCGCACGCGCAGTTCGCGCACGATGCCACCTTCAAAGTGTTGAACTGTCTTGCGATAGCTCTTGACCGTGACCACACCCGGCGCCAACGCCGCACTATCAAGCGGAGCCAGGGTCGCCCAGCCGCCGAACAAACCAAAGGTCACAAGCAGCATGAGGTAACCGATGCGTCTTACAGGCACATCATTGATCGGCAATCCGGATATTTCGGCGGACGAGTAGTTGCTGTATTGCATAAAGTTGTAAACCCGCTTCCTACGGTTGGATCGCAGCAGTCTGGGATGCCGCCGACGTGACGCCCTGCAACCGTGCCAGGACCTTGTCGCGTGGCCCGAAGAGACTCAATTCGCCGTTATTGAAGACCAACAGTTTGTCGACCTGTGCCAGCACCCCGGATCGATGCGTAATGACAAACACCGTGGCCCGACTCTGCCTGAGTTTTTGCAATGCCAGGGCAAGCATCTTTTCCCCGGCGTCATCCAGATTGGAATTGGGCTCGTCAAGCACCACCAGGCGCGGCTCGCCGTACAGGGCCCGAGCCAGCCCGACGCGTTGACGCTGTCCACCGGACAACCCGCCGCCATTAGCGCCGATCAGCGTGTCGTAGCCGTCGGGCAGTTGCAGGATCAACTCATGCACTCCGGCCATACGCGCAGCAGCAACCACCGCAGGCGCGTTTACTGGGCCGAAACGTGAAATATTCTGGCCGATGGTGCCCTCGAAGAGTTCGATATCCTGGGGCAGGTAGCCGATGTATTGGCCTAGTTCCTCGCGACGCCATTGGCTGATGTCCGCACCGTCCAGACGCACGCTACCGGCAAGGCTTGGCCAGATACCGAGCAACGCCCTGGCCATCGTCGATTTGCCGGAGCCGCTGGTCCCGATGATGCCTACCACTTCGCCTGGCGACACTTGGAAATCAACGCCGCGAATGATCGGCTTGCGACTGTTTGGAGCTCCCACCGAAAGCCCTTGGACGCGTACTGCCCCTTGCGGCGCGGGCAGCGGCATACGTGCAGGCTCTGCGGCAATCCGGACCAGCAATTCCTGCAGTCTGGCATATTGCGACCGCGCCCCTAGAAAGCCCTTCCAGACGCCGATCAACTGATCGATGGGCGCCAGTGCGCGCCCTAGCAAAATGGAGCCGGCAATCATCAGTCCGGACGAAATCTCATGCTGGATCGTCAGGTAAGCGCCCAAGCCCAGCACCAGGGACTGAAGGATTTGACGGAACGACTTGGACACTGCAGTGATGGTGCCGGCGCGGTCACTGGCCAAGCTTTGCAGGAACAGGACGTTATGGATCTGACCGTTCCAATGCCGACGCAGACTTGCAAGCATGCCCATGGACTCGACCACTTCGGCATTGCGCAGGCTTTTGTTGATAAACGTGGTGGCCGCCATTTGCTCACGGTTGGCAGCCTGCAGAGGTGCGTGGGTCAGTTTCTCGGTGGCAAAAGCCAGTGCTCCCAGCAACACGGCGCTGGCCACCCCCATCCAGCCGTACCAGGGATGGAAAACGAACATCACCGCCAGGTAGATGGGAATCCAGGGCGTATCAAAAAACGCAAACAGACCGTTGCCGGTCAGGAATTGGCGCAAAGCACTCAGATCACTCAACGGCTGGGCCGTGGCGTTCAGGCCACAGGAATGGAGTGCGTGTTTGAAACTGGCGTCAAACAGGCGTTGGCCCAATAACGTATCGAGGCGAGTGCTGACACGTACCATTATCCGCGAACGAACCCACTCCAGCCCGCCCATCGTAATCATCAACAGCAACATGATCAGCGTGAGCATCAACAACGTGGACGGGTTGGCGCTTCCTACCGCTCGGTCATAAACCTGCAGCATGTAAAACGATGGAACCAACATCAGCAGATTGATAAAGAAACTGAAAAAACCGACGGAGAAGAAACTGCCCTTGCATGCGACGAGGGCAGTTTCCAGTTCGGTCCTGGCGTGGGCTGACATGGATTCAATACCTAAGGTCCGACTGTTCAAACCTGATAAAACGTGAAAAATACAGGCGCACGGTCGCCTTTGGTAACCTGAACGGGTACCTCATCCGGTCGCCCGCGTAATTAGGGATACCGCGCTGTATCGGCACGCTCGTTCGATTCTTGAGCGGTTTGGATTCGCTGCGGCACAGGCTCAATGACGAGGACGCAAGCTACGTCCTCCTCGTGCCGGTTGTAGCGAGACTGGCCGTGCCACCTATGGTCCTGAAATCCAAGTAATCGGATCAATTGCTCAAGTCATTGCTCCCAACGCCGAAACAGCACGCTGGCATTGACCCCACCAAACCCGAACCCATTCGACAGCGCATGGGTGATCGGCATCTTCCGAGCGTTCAATCCGACCAGATCGAGCCCGTCGGCGGCCTCATCGGGGTTAAGCAGATTCAAGGTAGGCGGCACGACCTGGTCTCGCAGGGCCAGCACGGTGAAGATGGCTTCTATCCCCCCCGCCGCGCCCAGCAGGTGCCCGGTGGCGGATTTGGTCGACGTGATGGCAACGCCCGCGTCGCGTCCGAACACAGCACGAATCGCCGCCAGCTCGCCACTGTCGCCGACCTGGGTCGAGGTTGCATGGGCATTGATGTGCTGCACATCGGCCGGACTGACCGCGGCCTGGCGCAACGCCTGCTCCATGGCCCGCCGGGCGCCGTTGCCGTCTTCGGGGCCGGCCGTCAGGTGATACGCGTCGGCGCTGGTGCCGTAGCCGACCAGTTCCGCCAGAGGCTGGGCTCCTCGCGCCAGGGCGTGCTCCAGCGACTCGATCACCAACAACCCCGCGCCTTCGGCCATGACGAAACCGTCGCGCTCACGATCAAAGGGACGCGAGGCTTGCTGCGGGCGGTCGGCGAAACCGGTGGAAAGCGCCCGGGCTGCCGCGAAGCAACCCAGGGTCACGCGGTCGATGGCCGCCTCGGTGCCGCCGCAGACGGCGATGTCCGCCTCCCCGCTCCTGATCATCCGGGCCGCGTCGCCGATGGCCTGGACCCCGGCAGCGCAAGCGGTGACCGGCGCACCCAGCGGCCCTTTGAGGCCGTGGCGGATGGACACGTGCCCGGCCGCCATGTTGGCAAGGAATGCCGGGGCCGAGAACGGTGACAGTCGACGCGGGCCCCGCGTGTCAGTAATGCGAATGGCGTCGGCAATCGCGCCAAAGCCCCCCACACCCGATGAAATGATCGTCGCGGTCCGCTCCTGCTCGGCGGTTTCAGTCGGATGCCAACCGGCCTGGTCCAGGGCCTCTTGTGCCGCCACCAGGGCGAACTCGATGAAGCGGTCCATTTTCTTGCGGTCCTTGGGCGCGATGAAGCGCTCCGGGTCGTAACCGGCCACGGCGTCCTCTTCCAGGGTCGGCACCTGGCCGCCGACCGCGACACCGGTACCCTCCGTGAACATTTCGGGCAGGCTGCGGATACCGGAACGGCCGGCCAGCAGCCGTTTCCAGACTTCCTCTACGCCACAACCCAGGGGGCCGACGATGCCGACGCCCGTGACTACGATGCGTGTGTGACCTGCTGAAATACTCATGGAAACCTCTTCATTTGCGTGGGCGCTCATTGGGGCGGCAAGCGATCGATCGCTTATGCCGGCTTGACTGTTTCAGTGTGCACCGTCTTGACCGCACGGATCTTGAACCAGATGGAATACATGGCCGGCAGGAACACCAGTGTCATGATGGTCCCGACAAACGTGCCACCGATCAGGGTGTAGGCCAGCGTTCCCCAGAAGACCGAATGGGTCAGCGGAATAAACGCCAGGATTGCCGCCAGAGCCGTCAGCAGCACCGGACGCGCCCGCTGCACCGTGGCTTCGATGACGGCATGGAACGGGTCCAGTCCTTCCTGCGCGTTCTGGTGGATCTGCCCGATCAGGATCAACGTGTTGCGCATCAAGATGCCTGACAGCGCGATCAGCCCCACCAGGGCGTTGATGCCAAACGGTTGATTGAAGATCAACAGCGTCGGCACCACGCCGATCAATCCCAGTGGCGCGGTGAAGAACACCATGAGCATGGCCGAAATCGAGCGCACCTGGACGATGATGATCAGCAGCGTCAGGGCAATCATGATCGGCACCAGCGGCACGATGGCTTTGCCCGCTTTGCCGGATTCCTCGATGGCCCCCGCCTGCTCGATCCGGTAACCGTCGGGCAGCGTGTCGATGATCGGTTGCAGTTGTTTGATGATAGCGGTCGAGACATCCGGCGGTTGCAGGCCTTCGGCAATGTCGCCGCGCACGGTGATGGTCGGGGTCCGGTCACGGCGGCGCAGGATCGGATCCTCCATGCGCACGTCCACCTCACCGACCTGAGACAGCGGAATACGCTGGCCCGCCGCACCCACCAGGGTGAAGCCTTCGATCCGGGCCGGATCGAGGCGGATATCGCCAGCGGCGCGTCCCACCACCTGCACCGAACGGATGTCCTCGCGCACCGCCGTGATCGGCACCCCGGCCAGCAGGAATTGCAGCTGCTGGGCGACCGCGCTGGAGGTCAGCCCGACCGCCTGCAAGCGATCCTGGTCGAGGTTGAAATGCAGCGTCGGCGTCAGCGGGCCCCAGTCGGAGTTGACGGTTCTCATCATCGGGCTGGCTTGCATGACGTCCTGGACGCGAGCGGCGATTTCCCGCAGTTTCGACGGGTCAGGCCCCATCACGCGGTAGGCCACCGGGAAGGGTGAGTACGGTCCGAAGACAATTTGCGTCGCCCTGACCCGGGCCTCTGGAGCAAGGCCTTCAGCCACTGCTTCGCGCAGACGGAACTTGAGGGCTTCGCGGGCCTCCTGGCTGTCGGTGAGCACCACGACCTTGGCGAACGATGGGTCCGGCAGTTCCGGCGCAATCGCCAGGAAAAAGCGCGGCGCGCCCTGCCCGATGTAGGCCGTGATGATTTTGGCTTCCGGCTGTTTTTGCAGCCACGCCTCGACCCTGGCGGTGGCGGCGCTGGTCTGCTCGATGGAAGTGCCATAGGGCATCTGTACTTCGATCATCACCTCGGGGCGGTCCGAGGTCGGGAAGAACTGTTTCTTTACCAGGCCCATGCCCAGGATGGCTACGACAAACAAGGTGATGACCGTGCCGGCCACCAGCCATTTGCGCGCGATCACCCGCGTCAGGATCCGCCGGAAACGGTTGTAGCGCGGAGTGTCGTAGATAGCTGCATGCCCGCCTTCGACCTCCTTGATCTGCGGCAGCATCTTCACCCCCAGGTATGGGGTGAATGCCACCGCGACCACCCAGGAGGCGATCAGGGCGATGCCGACGATCCAGAACATGTTGCTGGTGTACTCACCGGCGGTGGATTGCGCGAAACCGTTGGGCATGAAGCCGATGGCCGTCACCAGCGTGCCGGACAGCATCGGGGCGGCCGTGTGGCTCCAGGCATATGCCGAGGCCTTGATCCGGTCGTAGCCCTCCTCCATTTTCACCACCATCATTTCGATGGCGATGATCGCATCGTCCACCAGCAGCCCGAGCGCCAGGATCAGCGAGCCCAGGGTGATCCGGTCAAAGTTCTTGCCGGTGGCCGCCATCACCACGAATACGATGGCCAGAGTCAGGGGTACAGCCGCCGCGACCACGATCCCGACGTGCCAGCCCATGCTGATGAAACACACGACCATCACCACCAGCAAGGCGACGAAGAACTTGACCATGAACTCGTCGACCGCCGAGTTGATGTTCACCGCCTGGTCAGTGACTTTGGTCAGCGTCATGCCCAGTGGCATGCCTTCATTGATTTTGCTGGTCTCTGCGTCCAGCGCCTTGCCCAGGTCCAGGCCGTTCCAACCCTCGCGCATGATCACGCCGAGCAACAGCGCCTCTTCACCGTTATTGCGCACCAGGAAGGTTGCCGGATCTTCATAACCGCGCTCAACCGTTGCCACGTCCGACAGCTTCAAGGTCCGGCCCTGGATCGCCAGCGGCGTGTCGCGGATTTTTTCCAACTTATCGAAAGCGCCATCCACCCGCAGGAAAACCTGCGGTCCGTTGGTCTCGATGGAACCGGCGGGCGTCAGCATGTTCTGGCCGTTCAGGGCGGCGAAGATGTCTTGAGGGGACACGCCCAACGTCGCCAACCGGTCGTGAGAAAAGGAAATGAAAATGCGCTCGGCCTGCTCGCCGATAATGTTGACCTTCTTTACCCCAGCCACGTGCAACAAGCGCTGGCGCAATGCCTCGGCGTCGCGCACCAGCAGGCGCTGCGGCTCGCCCTTGGCCTTGAGGGCGAAAAGCGCGAACGTGACGTCCGCGTATTCGTCGTTGACCAGGGGCCCGATCACACCCGCCGGCAGCTTGGTGGCTTCGTCGTCAAGCTTCTTGCGCGCTTGATAAAACTCTTCCTGCACCTGTGAAGGCGGCGTTCGGTCCAGCAACGAGACCATGGTGAACGCCAGGCCAGGTCGGGTATAGGTTTCCGAGCGGTCGTACCATTTCAATTCTTGCAGGCGTTTTTCCAAGGGCTCGGCGACCTGGTCCTGCATCTCCTGCGCCGTCGCGCCCGGCCAGGCAGTGATGACGGTCAGTTGCTTGACCGTGAACGGCGGGTCCTCGGCGCGGCCCAACTTGAAGAAAGCCAGCGTCCCGGCGACAGCGATCAGAAAAATCAGAAACACCGTGATGGAGCGCTCACGCACCGCGAGGGCCGAAAGATTGAGGCTCATTGACGGCTCCCGGCGACCTTCACATCACTCTGGGAAAGCAACCTGACGGGCGCGCCTTCACGCAGCAGATGTGCGCCCAGACCAATGATCTGTTCGCCAACGTCGAGACGGCCTGTGACGCGCGCAGCGTCGTCGCTCAAGCCCAGCACCTGCACTGGACGCCAGGTGACTTTTGCCGGTTCGCCGTCGATGGCCCACACGCCGGTGCCGTTACCGGGGTCGTACAACGCAGCGATCGGCACCTGTACTACCTGGCCCTGGGTCGCGCCTTCGGCGATGCGCAGGGTGACGGTCGAACCCAATGGTGCGTTGGCGAGTGCGCCTTCGAGCACATAGCGCGCTTCAAAGGTGCGGGTCACCCGGTCAGCCGAATCAGACAGCAACCTCAGTTTCGCGGTGACGGCGCCGTTGGGGCTGCCGTACAGCGTCGCTTGCGCACCGGACCCGACGGCGGGCCGCAGGGTCTCGGGCAACTGCACGACGGCTTCGCGCTGCCCGGCTCGTGCCAGTCGAACCACCGGTTGGCCGGGGCTGACGACCTGACCCGGCTCGGCCAGCGTTTCCATCACCACACCGTCAGCGTCGGCGACAAGCAACGCGTAGCCCGACGCATTTCGGGCCACGTCGGCCTGCGCCTCGGCGGCGCTGAGTTGGGCCTTGGCGGTATCGGCGGCGGCTTTGATCTGGTCGTAGCCCGACGCCGAAATCGCCCCGGCAGCCACCAACTCGCGATAGCGCGCTTCATCATCGGCAGTCTGCTTGGCCCGGGCGCGGGCGGCCGTGACCGCTTCTTGCTGGGCTCGCGCCTGCAAGCCCAGGTCGATTGGGTCCAGACGCATCAAAGGCTGGCCTTTTTTTACGGTCTGGCCGGCATCGACCAATCGCTCCAACACTTTGCCGGAAACGCGAAAGCCCAGGTCACTCTGCACTCGCGCCGCCACGACGCCGGTAAAAGAGCGAGCGCTGGCGGACACCCCCTGCACTTGCGCGACCCTGACCAGAGGGGCGAGCGTACGGGGGTCGAGAGCGGTGGATGACTCCCCACACGCCGTCAGGACGAGAGGCAATACGCAAGCGGCAAGGGTGACAGGTCGGAGCCGGAGCATAGGTTCCCTTTGATGGTTAGAAGATTGGGATATCATTTTTACGCTCGTGACCAATACTGTCAATGGTCACTGCTCGCAGCTATATTTTCTTTCAGCGCAATCAGTCGGAGGTGCCGGTGAAGCAAGGTGAAATGGTTCTCAGGGTAACATTCACAGAGATTGACACCTTGTGACCAGACTATAATATGGTCACAAAATCGACCCCGAGGCCCCTCAATGCCATCGTTCCATCCCCTTGCCTTATTGGTAGGCGCCAGCTTGATGGCTGGCTGCACGGTCGGTCCGGAGTACCAGCGTCCAGACGCTGAGCTTTCGGATCGGTTCCTGGGCCAATCATCTGTCGAACAAAGGCGCGGCACGACGCAGGCCAGCCTCACCACCTGGTGGGAAGGTTTTGGCGATCCGGCGCTAAACGATTTCATTGCCAAGGCCCTGGAACAGAACCTCGACCTTGTCCAGGCATCGGCTCGCGTGGCCCAGGCCCGGGCTGGCCTTGGCGCAGCCAATGCCGCCCTGCTGCCCTCGGGAAATATCAGTGGCCAGGCCGCACGCGCCTATCAATCGGTCGAGACGCCACTCGGCCAGGTGCTCGATTCAAACCCCGGCTTTGATCGATATGGAAACGCCTACGAGCTTGACCTGGGCGCGAGCTGGGAACTGGATGTCTTTGGCGGCCTGCGACGTGGGCAGGAAGCCGCGTTGGCCGAGTACCAGGCCTCCGAGGCCGGCGCCGCCGCCACTCGGCTGGCCGTCGCTGCGCAGACCGCGGACATTTACATTGCCCTGCGCGGCTTGCAGACGCGGATCGACATTGCGAACCGCCAGATCAAGACCCAGCAGGACCTGCTGGAGAAAGTCCAGCTGCTCTACACCAAAGGCCTCGCTGCCAGCTATCAGGTGCGCCAGACCGAGGGCGCGCTGGCTCAGGTCCAGGCTACGGTGCCCGTTTTGCAGACCGGCCTGGACGCGGCCATGAATGCCTTGGATGTCATGCTCGGCACGCCGCCAGGAACCCATCGCCGGCAACTGGCCGAAACCCACAGCATTCCCCTGCCCCCACAGATCAGCGGGATGGGAACTCCGGCCGATCTGCTGCGCCGCCGCCCGGATCTGATCGTCGCCGAACGCCGTCTCGCCGCCTCCAACGCTCGCATCGGCGAGGCCATCGCCGAGTACTACCCGAAATTTTCCCTCGGCGCGTTGCTTGGCAGTGCCACCTCCGTATCGGCCGGGCATCTGTTTTCCGGTGGTGCCAGCCAAGCCTCAGGCGCGCTGGGACTGCGTTGGAGACTGTTCGACTTTGGCCGGATCAACGCGCAGATCGACCAGGCCAAGGGGCAGGAAGCCGAAGCGCTGGCTGCCTACCGCCAGTCCGCGCTGCGCGCCACCGAGGACGTCGAGAACGCGCTCTCCGCCCTGGTGAACCGAGAGTCCCAGGCCACCACGCTGACCGCAGGCGAAGCGTCACTAAGCGAAGCACGTCAGTCGTCGTTCATCGCCTATCAGAAAGGCGCCGCCAGCCTGATCGACGTGCTCAATGCCGACGAAACGCTGCTCCAGGCATCCGACGCCCGAGCACAAGCGCGGACCGAATCGGCTCGAGCGGCGGTCGCAGCGTTCAGAGCCCTGGGTGGCGGCTGGCAAGCGCCACAGCAGCCCGTGGCGAATCGATGATCTGACATGAACACCAAGCCCTCACCGTGAGCATGCTCGCTCCACAGGGTTAGCGCTCATTCCGGTATATCGCTTCTTATTCATTCACGTGACCAGATATGCGAATGGTCACCAATCAAAAAAATCGAGACCAGATAGGTAAATCGAATTCAAGGAAGTCGTGGGGATCGGGCGGCCGTCGTTAGCAGCCATCCCCTCAGGGCATCAGGCTGCGCAGGATGAGATTTGCGGTCAGCGTCGGGGCGACCTCGACGTGATCGAGGCTGTACTGCAGCAACAGGGGATTGACGAAAGGTCGAAGGGTCAGGTGGATCGATTCGACGGTTTCATCCAGCGGCGTCTTGCGCTCGAACTCGCCGCTTTCACGGCCTTCGCGCACCACCTGCACCACGAACTGCTTGATCCGTGCGTCATACGCCTGGGAGCTGGGCCAGCGCTCCGAAGCGGAGAATGCGGCAATGTCATAAAGCTTGCGATCATTGAAGAACAGGTCGATTCCCGTGGTGATCAGGGTCTTGACCAGACGACGAAAGCGCTCTGTCGAAGAAAGCCCTTCCTCGCTGATGGCCTCCTCCACGGCCTCGACGATCCGCGCAAGACAGCCAGTACAAATGGCCTCGCCAATCGCTTGCTTGGAATCGAAGAATTTGTAGATGTACGCCTTGGAAAAGCCGATGGCCTTGGCCAGGTCGGACACCGTGGTCTTGGCATAACCGTACTGACTGAAATGCTCTTTGGCCGCCGCGACAATCTGGTCGCGAATGTCATGGTCGGCTGGGCCGCGAGTGCTGGGTGTAGCTGCTGGTGTTTGGTTCATGGGGGCCAGCTTACGCATCCTGGCGGGGGATGACAACGTGTGACTACTTATGAATAACGTCACAAAACGCCCGTTCATCAGTTTCGTAAAAAAAGGGTGAGTGAGTTGCCCGGCGCTCGATCGAGCACCGGCTGTTAATAGCGATCGTCCGCTTCTGGCCGGAAAGCTGCCCGCACACTTGCCGGTTTCCCGGTACGCCAGCTCGCGATAGCGCCGGCCGATAATTCAGATGATAGACACTGACAATATGCGACAGGTCCGGCCGCTCTAGGCTGCGGACCCGCAGCCATTTGATTGCGTTATGACATCGTACAACCTTTAAAAATTAACTTCCCATCCTCGAAAGCGCTGCTATGTTACGCGCTCGGATTGAACGTCCGAGCGCCGCCAGCGGCTTGCCTCGCTCCCCTTTCCAGATGAGGGCACAGGCTCGTCCCCTGGGACCGTGCGCCGTTCGTTCCAAAGGACAATCGGTTTGCGAAAGTCGCCGCCGTTGCTGCGTGTCGACCGGGATCGCAACCATTTACAGGGAAGTGTCATGGTCGAAGCGCAATGCTATTTGTTGAGTTCTACCCAACAGTCCGTCTGGCTCGATCAACAGCTATCGCCCGATACCCCCTCCTACAACATCGGTGTCACCGTGGAAATCCACGGTGCGGTGGACCTTGCCCTGTTCACCACCGCATTGCGGGCCGTGGTGGCCCAGCATGACGCGTTGCGGTTGATCTTCAGCGAGCACGGCGGGCGCGTGACACAACGGGTTGACGACACCGTGCAGGGAGCCCTGAGCTGCCACGACTGGCGCGGCGATCCCCAGGCCCACAGCGCTGCCCTGGCCCGTATCACGCAGCTCAATCGTACCCCTTTCACCCTTTACAACCAGCCGTTGTGGGGCATGGAGTGGTTCCAGTTGTCGGACACCCATGCGTTGTGGAACAGCCGCTATCACCACCTGATCTGCGACGGCACTTCGGTGGGTCTGATCGGCCAGGCGGTGAGCGCGGCCTATAACGAATTGTTGCAGGGCCGGTCGCCCGTCATTGACCCGGAGTTGGCACGGGGCTATCGCGATTTCATGGCGCGAGACCAGGCGTTCCTCGACTCGACGCGCTACGCCAAGGCCCGTGATTACTGGCTCGAACAGTTTCCGGAACTGCCGGCGCCATTGTTCCAGCAGGCGCCGCAAGCCAACGTCGGCGAGCCGGTACCCAGCGCCCAGGCAATCTGGACCCTGGGCGGTGAGCACCTTGAGCGGTTGAGCCAATGGGCGAAAACCCAGGGAGCCACGCTGAGCCACAGCCTCAGCGCCCTGTTGGCCTACTACTTCAGCCGGATGACCGATCAACGCGAACGGCTGGTCATTGGCCTGCCCGTGCACAACCGCAGCAACCCGCTGCAAAAACGCACGGCCGGGATGTTTTCCTCGGTCCTGCCATTGACGGTGCCAGTCGACCCGGCGCTGAGTTTTTCCCGCGCCGTGCAGCACGTGGCCAGCCAGACGCTGCGCAGCTACCGGCACCAACGCTATCCGCTGCAAGCCCTGCATCGCGAGTTGCGCGCCCGCGCCGGTCACCCCGGCCATCTGTTCGAGGTGATGCTTTCAGTCGAACAATACCCGGGAGACGTTCACCTGGGGCCGGCACGATGTGCGCTGCGCACGTGGCACAACGGCCATGAGCGTTATCCGCTGGCCATTTACCTGCGTCATTACGAGGAGAAAACCGAGCCGTTCCTGGAGTTCAACTACGACCCACGATTGTTCAGCGCCGAAGACATGGCCGCACACCTGCGGCGTCTTCGACATTTGACCGAGCAGCTGCTGGCCGCCCCCGACCAGCCGCTGGCTGAGGCCTCGCTGCTGGACGCCGCCGAGCTGCAGCAAGTGCTTCATGGGTTCAATGCCAGCGTCCGTGACTATCCGGCCGATGAACCCCTGCACAGCCTGTTCGAAGCGCAGGTGCGGCGGCGTCCCGATGCTACGGCACTGCTCGATGGCGCACAGTCATTGAGTTACCGTCAGCTCGACCGCCACGCCGAGCGCCTGTCCGGGCATCTGGCAGCGCGTGGCATCCGAGCCGGTGACCATGTAGCGCTGGCTTTGCGACGCGGCAGCGCATTGATCGTATCGGTGCTGGCCATCCTCAAGCGCGGCGCCGCCTATGTGCCCATCGACCGAGATGCCCCGCCGGCCCATCAGGCGCGGGTTCTGGCCGATTGTGGCAGTGACTGGCTGCTGGTCGAAGGCGACGACAGGCCGGCGGTGCAAGGCGTGCAACTGATCGATGTCGCCGGATCATTCGAGGACGCGCCGAACCCGCCGCCGCAGCGCGCCGGCGCTGTCGCCTACATCATGTACACCTCCGGCTCCACCGGTGTGCCCAAGGGCGTGCAAGTGCCGCACCGGGCGGTCACCCGGCTGGTGCGCAACAACGGCTTTGCCGACTTCAGCGCCCAGGATCGCATCGCCCTCGCCGCCAACCCGGCCTTCGACGCCAGCACCCTGGAAATCTGGGGTGCCCTGCTCAACGGCGGCTGCCTGGTGGTCTGCCCGCGCCAGACCGTGCTCGACGCCGAGCGCTTGAATGAGCATCTGCTGCGCCATGAAGTCAGCGTGCTGTGGCTCACCGCCGGGTTGTTCCATCAGTTCGCCGACGCCCTGGCCCCGTCCTTCGCCGCCCTGCGCTTGTTGATGGTGGGCGGTGATGTGCTCGACCCGCGCTGCATCGAACGGGTGCTGCGCCAGTCGCCTCCGGGACAGTTGCTCAACGGCTACGGCCCCACCGAAAGCACCACCTTCGCCACCACCCACTGCATCACGCTAGAGGATGCGCTGGCAGGCGACATTCCCATCGGCCGGCCTATCGGCAATACCCAGGTCTACGTCCTCGACGAGCAGCGCCATCCGTTGCCCATCGGCGTCGCGGGCGAGCTGTACATCGGCGGCGACGGGCTGGCCCTCGGTTACCAGAACCAGGCGCAATTGAGCGAAGAGCGCTTCGTCGCCAACCCTTTCATTCCAGGGGCACGGCTGTACCGCACCGGTGACTTGGTGCGCTGGCGTGCTGACGGCGTGTTGATGTTCCTCGGACGCAACGACTTGCAGGTCAAGGTCCGCGGTTTTCGCATCGAACTGGGGGAAATCGAAGCTCAGCTCAAGGCTCTACCCGGCATCACTGAAGCGGTAGTGCGGGTCGATGCCCAGCAGCGCCTGTTGGCCTATTTAAGCGCGACTCAGGCTCAACAGCCCAATGAGCTGCGAGGCCGCTTGGCCACGGTGTTGCCCGACTACATGCTGCCGGCGGCCTTTGTGCAGGTGGGGGCTTTCAGCCTGACCGCCAATGGCAAGCTGGACCGCCGCGCCCTGCCCGAGCCGAGTGAAGAACACTTCGCCATGCAGCGCTACGAAGCGCCACAGGGGCCGGTGGAAAATCGCCTCGCCGAGCTGTGGGCGCAAACCCTCGGCGTGCCCCGGGTGGGACGCCAGGACAACTTCTTTGCCCTCGGCGGTCACTCGCTGATGGCCGTGCAACTGGTCGAGCAATTGCGGGCCGAGGGTTGGCACCTCGACATCGGGACCTTGTTCACCGCGGCGAACCTCCACCATCTGGCCCTGCTGCTCGAACACCCGGTGAGTCCAGCCGAACCCCACACGCCCACACTCACCTCGGGCATCGACCCGGACTGCCTGCGCATCATCCCGGACATGCTGCCCCTGCTAAACCTGCCGCAAACGCAGATCGACTCGGTCGTCGCGGCTGTCGAGGGCGGCACGGCCAACATCCTGGACATCTATCCACTGGCACCTCTGCAGGAAGGCTTGCTGTTCCAGCACCTGTTGCAGCCGGATGATGACGCCTACCTGCTGCGCGCCACGCTGGCCTTCGACAGCCACGAGCGATTGCAAGGCTTCGTCGCCGCATTCGACCAAGTGATCGCCCGCCACGACGTTCTGCGCAGCGCGGTCCTCTGGGAAGGCCTGGACGAGCCGGTGCAAGTGGTCTGGCGTAGCGCGAGTCTGCCGGTGCAACGACTCGCCGACGGTGAACGGTTCAGCGACCAACCGCTGGACATCCGTCACGCGCCCCTGGCGCGGGCCTTCGTGCGCTTCGACAGCGCGGCACAGCAATGGCAATTGCAACTGGTCCATCATCACCTGGCTATCGACCACGCTACCCTGGGATTGCTGTTCGCCGAGGTTCGTGCGCTGATGCTCGACCCGCATCGGCATCTGCCCCCGAGCGTGCCGTTTCGCCAGTTCGTCGCGCAGGCGCGCCAGCCCCATCGCCAGGCTAGCGCCGAGGCTTATTTCCAGCGCTTGCTCGGCGACCTCACCGAGCCGACCCTGCCCTACGGGCTGCACGACGTACAAGGCTCGGGCCGCGATAATCGTGAGGCCCAGCGCAGACTGGAGCCTGCTTTGGACCTGCGTTTGCGACGGTTGGCCAAGACTTGGGAGGTGGGTGTCGCGAGCCTGTTCCACCTGGCCTGGGCCCTGTTGATCGGCAAGACCAGCGGCCGTGACGAGGTGGTGTTCGGCACCGTGCTGTTCGGCCGTTTCAGCGCCGGCGAACAAGCCGAGCGCGCTCTGGGCATGTTCATCAATACCTTGCCGCTGCGCATCGACCTCGACGCGCCGCTACACACGGCCCTGCGGCAGACCCACGGCCGGCTGGTCGAACTACTTTCCCACGAACACGCCCCCCTGGCGCTGGCGCAACGGTGTAGCGCCCTGCCCGCCCAGACGCCGCTGTTTTCGGCGCTGCTGAATTTTCGTCACAGTCAGGCTCAACACAGTGCACAACCGGCGTTCGCGTTGCCGGGTGCGCATTGGCTGGGCAGCGAAGAGCGCAGCAACTACCCGTTCAGCCTGTCCGTGGACGACCTGGGCGACGGCTTCGTCCTGACCGGGCAGATCCATCATTCGGTTGACGCCAAGGCCGTGCTGGCCCACATGGTTCAGGCCCTCGAAACACTGGCACAGAACCTGGAATCGACGCCGACAATACGCGCTTGCACTTTGGACACATTGCCCGCCGCCGAGCGCGAACAGGTACTGGACGGGTTCAACTCCACCCACCGGGCGCACCCTCGCGACACCCTGCTGCATGAACCCTTCGAGCAGCAGGCGGCCCTGTATCCCGACCGAGTGGCGGCGCAGATCGATAGTGCCCAGGAGACGTCGCTCACCTACGCGCAACTCAATGGCCGCGCCAACCAACTGGCCCATGCCCTGCTGGCCGCTGGCGTGTGCCCGGATGACCGGGTTGCGATCTGCCTCGAACGCGGCCCCCAACTGCTGGTAGCCCTGCTCGCCACCCTGAAGGCCGGCGCGGCCTACGTGCCGCTGGACCCAGCCTATCCGGCGGCGCGCCTGCTACACATGCTCGAAGACAGTGCGCCGCGCCTGGTGCTCACCAGCCAAGCCGCGCACGGGCGTTTGCCGGCGTCGCCAGGCGCCGTTCATTGGCAGTTGGACTCGCCGCCGCTGGCGGAACGCCTGGGCGCCCTGTCCCTGGACAACCCAAAAGTCCCGCAACTGACCCCGGCGCACCTGGCCTACGTGATCTACACCTCCGGTTCCACGGGCCTGCCCAAGGGCGTGATGATCGAACACCGCAACGCCTGCAATTTACTGCATTGGGCGCTGGATAATTTCCAGGTCTTGGAGATGCAACTGAGCCTGTTCGCCACCTCGATCAACTTCGACTTGGCGGTGTTCGAATGCTTCGTGCCATTGGCTGCCGGCGCGACTCTGCAGCTGGTGGACAACGCTCTCTCCCTGGTGGCGCAGCCACGGCCCGTGACGCTGGTCAACAGCGTGCCCTCGGCAGTGGAGCAACTCGCCAGGATCGATGCCATCCCCGACACAGTCCGCGTCATCAACCTGGCCGGCGAACCGCTCAAGGCGCCGCTGGTGGAACAATTGTTCAGCCGCAGCGCAGCGCGTCGGGTATGCAACCTCTACGGCCCGACCGAAACCACCACCTACTCCACCTGGCTGTCGATGCGTCGCGAAGACGGCTATCTGGCCGGTATTGGTCGCCCCCTGGATAACACCCGGATTTACTTGTTGGACCCGCATCGCCAGCCAGTGCCGCTGGGCGTGGCAGGGGAAATCTACATCGGTGGTGCCGGTGTCGCGCGAGGCTATTTGAACCGCAGCGAGCTGACCAGCGAACGTTTCCTGCCCGATCCGTTCGTCGACGATCCCGCGGCGCGCATGTACCGCACCGGCGATCTGGGACGCTGGCGGGCCGACGGCCATCTGGAATACCTCGGGCGTAACGACTTCCAGGTCAAGGTGCGCGGCTTCCGCATTGAACTGGGGGAAATCGAGACCCAACTGCTCGGTCTGCCGGGTGTGCGTGAAGCGGTGGTGGTAGCGCAACCCGCGCCGTCCGGCGACCCGCGGCTGGTCGCCTACCTGGTGGCCGAGGATGCTCACGGGCCAATTCCCGACACGGCGGCTGTACGCGCTCATCTGGAACAACGCTTGCCGGACTACATGTTGCCTGGCACCTGCATTGTCCTGGAACACCTGCCCCTGACGCCTAACGGGAAACTCGACCGCCAGGCCCTGCCGATGCCCGGCATCAGCCTAGCAGACGGCAACAGGCAGCCACCCCGTGGCGACACTGAGCAACGTCTGGCGGCGATCTGGGCGCAGGTGCTCGGCCAGCCGGACATCGATCGCGAGGATGATTTCTTCAGCCTTGGCGGGCACTCGCTGCTCGCGGTGCAACTGCTCGAACAACTGCGCCGCAACGGTTGGAACCTGGACGTCCGCAGCGTCTTCGAGCGCTCGACCCTCGCCGCCCAGGCCCGGCGCCTGGAAGCATTCGAGCGCAGCGCCGCGCCCCGAGCCAGCGTCAGCGCCATCGTGCCCGCCTGCTCGCGCATCACTCCCGAGATGCTGGACCTGGTGGCGCTGTCCCAAGCGCGTATCGACCAGATCGCCGCGCAGGTGCCCGGCGGTGCGGCCAACATCCAGGACATCTATCCGCTGGGCCCGTTGCAAGAAGGCATGCTTTATCACCACCGAGCCCAGCGTGACGGCGATCGCTACGTGCTACGCAGCTTGCTGGCGTTTACCGACGAGGCCTGCCTGCAACGGTTCTGCGCCGCGCTGGAACAGGTCATTGCCCGGCATGACGCGCTGCGCACCCTGGTGCTCTGGGAGGATCTGGACGAGCCATTGCAGGTGGTGCTGCGGCACGTCTCCTTCACGCCCCGTCGCCTGGTGCTCGACGGTGATGATATCGCCGCCCGCTTGCACGCCAGCGCCGACCCGCGCCATTTCCGTCTCGACCTGCGCCAGGCGCCGTTGATGGAAGCACGCGTGGCCTTTGATGCCCCCCATGATCGTTGGCTGCTGTTGTTGCTGCATCACCATGTGGTGGTGGATCACACCTCTCTGGAGTTGATGGTCGAGGAAATCGCCCTGATCGAAGGCGGTCGTCAGGCCGAGTTGCCCGTACCCACCAGCCCCCGCGATCTGGTGGCCCAGGCACGGCGCCCGGAGGTGGTGGACGCCGCAGGCAAGTTCTTCAGCGAGCAGTTGGGCGACCTGGACGAACCGACCCTGCCCTTCGACGTCGACTTGCATGCCGATCCGCGCTGGCAAGCCTTGGAACACCGGCAAGCGTTGACCCCGGACCTGGCTCGCCGGCTGCGCCAACAGGCCCATGCCCATGGCGTGAGCGTGGCCGGTATCTGCCACCTGGCGTGGGCATTGGTGTTGGGGCGGCTCAGCGGCCGCGACGATGTGGTGTTCGGCACGGTGCTGTTCGGACGCCTGCAATCCGGTGCTCATGCGGATCGGACCCTGGGGCTGTTTATCAACACGCTGCCGTTGCGCGTGCGCCTGCAAGACAGCACCAGCGCCGTGCTGCAAACGGTCCAGGATGCCTTGAACGGTCTGCTCTGCCACGAACAGACCCCGCTGGCGCTGGCCCAGCGATGCAGCGCGGTGCCGCCCGGCACAACTCTGTTCAGTGCGCTGTTCAACTACCGCTACAGTCATGCCGGGCAGGCGAACATTGCCCAGGCGATGCCGGGAATGACCCTGCTGCACAGCGAAGAACGCACCCATTATCCTTTCAATCTGGCAATGGACGACCTGGGCGAAGGCTTCGAGCTGACAGCCCAGACCCACCCCGAACACGCGCCTGAACGGATCGTGGGATTCATGCTGCAAGCCCTGGAGTCGCTGGTAGAGACCCTGGCCCATGCAGACGGCACATCGGTGCAGCAATTGCGCGTGCTACCGTCCCAGGAAGAGACGCTTCTGGACCGCTTCAACCCGCCACCCACGGTTGCACCCGAAGGTACGTTGGCGCAGCGGTTCGCCGAACAGGCTGCGGCGACCCCGGACGCCTTGGCGGTGATCGACGAGCACCAGTCCCTGACGTTTCGTGAGCTCGACCGGCAAGCCAGTCGCCTGGCCCATCAATTGTTGGGCCACGGGCTGCGGCGCGGTCGGTTTGTCGCCGTCTGCCTGGAGCGCCAGGCGCATGCGGCGGTCGCCCTGCTGGCGGTGTGGAAAGCCGGTTGTGCCTATGTGCCGATGGATCCCGACTATCCGGCCAGCCGCCTGGCCTATCTGCTGGACGACAGTGCCCCCGCGGCGCTGATCACCCAGGAGCAGGTGCGCGACAGGCTGCCCGCCTTCACGGGCGGACCGTTGATCAGCCTCGACGCCCCTGGACAACATGACTGGCTGCAAACCCCGGCAGCGGCGGAAGCTGCGCCAGGCCCGCAGCCGACTGACCTGGCGTACATGATCTACACCTCCGGCTCCACCGGACAGCCCAAAGGGGTCATGGTCGAGCACCGCGCGGTGCTCAATCTGTGGGCCGGCCTGCGCGAGCGCTTGGACGACCTGCCCGCCAACAGCCGCTGCTCACTCAATGCATCGATGGCCTTCGATGCCTCGGTGCAGCAGCTTTGCCAATGGCTCAGCGGCCACTGCCTGGTGATGATCCCTAAACGCATACGCCTGGATGCCGGGGCGCTGCTGGATTACCTGCACCACCAGCAGGTCACCCTGTTCGATTGCACGCCGAGCCAGTTGCAAGCCCTGCTCACACACCGGCAGGCGCAAGGCATGCCACAGCCATTACCGTCGCGCATCCTGCTGGGTGGCGAGGCGGTGCCCGCCGAGCTGTGGACACAACTGGCCAATGAATCCGGCGTGCGAATACTGAATGTCTACGGGCCCACCGAGTGCACCGTCGACACCACCAGCGGCCGGCTCGATCAGCACGCACTGCCAAGCCTCGGCCAGCCGCTGCCCAATACCCGGGTGCAGGTGCTCGACGCACACGGTCGGCGCGTCCCGCAGGGGGTGGTTGGCGAGATTCATATCGGTGGCCTGGGCGTGGCGCGCGGCTACTGGAAGCGGGAGGCGCTCACCGGTGAGCGTTTCCTTGTCGACCCGTTTACCCGCGAACCCGGTGCACGCCTGTATCGCACCGGCGACCTGGGGCGCTGGGAGTCGGATGGCAGCCTCAGTTACCTGGGACGCACCGACTTCCAGGTAAAAATCCACGGGCATCGCATCGAACTGGGTGAAATCGAAAGCCACCTGCTGGCGCTGCCCGGGGTGCATCAGGCCGTGGTAGTGGGCCGTCCCGATCGCCACGGCGTGAACCGGCTGATCGCTTACTTGCAGGGCGACACACCGCCGACTCCAGGCCAGGCCCGCGCCGCCCTGAGCGAACATTTGCCCGACTACATGCTGCCCAGCGCCTATGTGCGTCTGGACCGGCTGCCGTTGACCGCCAACGGCAAGCTCGATCGCAACGCGCTGCCCGAGCCGGACGCCCAAGCGTTCGTGCAGACGCCCTACGAAGCGCCCCAGGGCGAAATCGAGGGTGTCATGGCCGCCCTCTGGTGCGAGCTGCTGAACGTCGAGCGGGTCAGCCGTCACGACAATTTCTTCGCCTTGGGCGGCCACTCGCTGATCGCCATGGGGCTGGTCGAGCGCCTGCGGCAGCACAACCTGCGGGTCGACATCAGCCAACTGTTCACCGCGCCGACCCTTGCCGGTCTGGCGGCGGTCACCACTTCATTGAAGGAACTGCTCCTGTGACTGCGGATCAATTGCTGGCCTTGCTCAAACACCGTGGCGTCACCCTGTCCCTGCGCGGCGATCAACTGTCGGTGGTGGCCGACGACGAAGTCCTGGCCGACCAGGCATTGATCGCACTGCTGCGCAGCCACAAACCAGCGCTGATCGAAGCGCTACGCCAACCCGTTACCCCGGCGGCCCGGACCAGCGGACTGCCTGTGGGGACTACCCATATCAGCCCGGCGATGCTCGACCTGTGCCAGCTCGATCAAGCGCAGATCGAAAGCATCGTCGCCAGCGTGCCCGGTGGCGCGGCGAATATCCAGGATATCTATCCCCTGGTACCGTTGCAGGCCGGCATTCTGTTCCACCATTTGCTGCAAGCACATGGCGATACGTATTTGCTCCACGTGATGCTGGCCTTCGATGACGAGGCCTGCTTGTTGCGCTTCATGGAGGCCCTGAACCAGGCCATCGCCCGTCACGACATCCTGCGCACCGCGCTGGCCTGGGAAGGCCTTGATGAACCGATGCAGGTGGTCTGGCGCCAGGCTGCGCTGACCTTGGAGCGGTTCACTACGGGCCAGGCCGATGTGCAGGCCGCGCTGCGGGCCTATACCGATCCGCGTCGGCAACGCCTGGACATGCGCCAGGCACCTTTGATGCGCGCAGTCGCCGCCGAGGACCCCGCCGGCGGGCGGTGGCTGTTGCAACTGCTGCACCATCACGCGGTCATGGACCACACCTCCCTGGAGCGACTGGTGGCAGAAGTCGCGGCGATCCAGCAAGGTCGCGTGGACCAATTGCAGCCGCCACAGCCGTTTCGCGATTTCGTCGTGCGCGCCCGCCAAGGCTTGAGCGAGGCGCAACACACGGCGTTTTTCAGCGAATTGCTGGGTGATATCGACGAGCCTACCGCACCATGCGGCCTGCTCGATGTACGCGGGGACGGTAGTCAGGTGCAGACGTTGGAGGCGCCGCTGCCGGTGGCGTTGAGTCGACGCATCCGCGAGCTGTCGCGGCGCCTGCAAGTCAGCAGCGCGAGTCTCTTTCACCTCGCCTGGGCGATGGTACTGGGCAAGACCAGCGGTCGCGACGACGTGGTGTTCGGCACGGTGATGTTCGGGCGCTTGTCGGGTGCTGCCGAGGCCGCCACGGCCATGGGCCTGTTCATCAATACCCTGCCGCTGCGGGTGCGTCTGGCAGTCCCTGTGGAACAGGCCCTGCAGCAAACCCACACCCTGCTCAGTCGACTGATCGCCCACGAACACGCGCCTCTGGCCCTGGCCCAACGCTGTAGCGCCCTGCCCAACGGCACCGCGTTGTTCTCGGCGCTGCTCAATTTCCGCCACAGCGCGAGCAGCGGCCAGACGCCTGCACTCGCTGGCATGCACGTGCTCGGCGGCGAGGAACGCACCAACTACCCGTTCAACCTCTCGGTGGACGACCTCGGCGAAGGTTTCTCACTGAGCCTGCAAATCGACCCTCAGGTCGGCGCCGCGCCGGTGCTCGGCTGGCTGAGCAGCGCTCTGGAAAACTTGCTGGACGCCCTCGAAAGGCAGCCCGACACACTGGCTTGCCACCTTTCAATATTGCCCGAGGCGGAACGCGAGCGACTGCTGCAGACCTTCAACGACACGGCCCGCGAACGGCCCGCCGAAGCCTTGCTGCATCGAGCCCTGGAACAGCAGGCCGCGCGTCAACCCGAAGCCATCGCCGCGCGTTTCGACGCCGCTGACGGTGCCGCGCCGTTGACCTACGGGCAACTCAATAGCCAGGCCAATCGCTTGGCCCGTCTGTTGCTGCAAACCGGAGTTCGCCCCGACAGCCGCGTGGCGATTTGTCTTGAACGTGGTCCGCACCTGCTGGTGGCCCTGCTCGGTATCCTCAAGGCTGGGGCGGCCTACGTTCCGCTGGATCCGGCCTACCCCCGCGAGCGTTTGGCGCATATGCTCGACGACAGCGCCCCGCGGGCGTTGCTGACGGTCGCCGCACTGCAATCGAAGGTGACGGCCAGCGATGGCTGCACACTGCTGTGCCTGGACGATCCGCAGACCCAGGCGCGCCTCGCTGAACAACCAGCCGACAACCCGGACCCGGTCCAACTGGGCCTGGGCGGGCATCACCTGGCTTACGTGATCTATACCTCCGGCTCCACCGGCACGCCCAAGGGCGTGATGATCGAGCACCGCAACGCCTGCAACTTGCTGCACTGGGCACTGCATGCCTTCGATGCCCACAGCCTGCGCGACAGCCTGTTCGCCACGTCGATCAACTTCGACCTGGCGGTCTTCGAATACTTCGTGCCGCTGGCCGCCGGCGCGACCCTGCACGTAGCCACCAATGCCCTGGCGCTGCTGGACCGCCCCGTGCCGGTGACACTGATCAACAGCGTGCCTTCGGCGCTCGATGCGCTGGTCGGCGCCCAGGCGATTCCCGCGTCGACGCAGGTGGTCAACCTGGCGGGCGAACCCCTCAAGCAGGGACTGGTGGAGCAAATTTTTGCCGACAGTGCCGTACAGCGGCTGTGCAACCTGTATGGCCCTTCGGAAACCACCACCTATTCCACGTGGGTGTCCATGGACCGGGATCAGGGCTTCGTGCCGGGCATCGGTCGACCGCTGGACAATACCCATGTGTACCTGCTCGACGCCCATCGCCAGTTGGTACCTTTGGGGGTCACCGGGGAAATCTACATCGGTGGCGCCGGTGTGGCACGCGGCTACTTGAATCGGCCAGCGCTGACCGAGGAGCGTTTCGTCCAGGACCCGTTTGCCGGCGTAACCGGCGCGCGAATGTACCGCACCGGCGACCTCGGTCGATGGACGCCCGACGGGCAATTGTTGTACCTGGGCCGCAACGATTTTCAGGTCAAGGTGCGTGGCTATCGCATTGAATTGGGCGAAATCGAAAGTACCCTCAGTAGGGTGCCGGGCGTGCAGCACGCGGTGGTCGTCGCCCGTCAGGACGTGCCAGGCGACCCACGCCTGGTGGCGTACTGGGTGATGCAGCCCGGGGCTCCGGTGAGCGAGGCGCAATTGCGCGATGCCCTGGCTGCGGCGCTGCCCGAATACATGCAGCCCAGTGCCTATGTGGCGTTGCCGGCGCTGCCCCTGACCCCCAACGGCAAACTCGATCGCAGTGCCTTGCCGGCCCCGGATCAGGCGGTCGACGGGCACTTCGAGGCTCCCCAGGGCCCGCTGGAAACCCAACTGGCGGCGATCTGGGGCCGCCTGCTGGGCCTCGTGCAGGTCAGCCGACAGGCGCATTTTTTCCAGTCCGGTGGTCATTCGCTGCTGGCCGTGCAACTGGTTTCCCAACTGCGCCAACAACTGCGGATCGAGCTGCCCCTGGCCAGCGTTTTCGAGCACCCGACCTTGCAACAGCAGGTGCGAGCCATCGAAGCCTTGGCCGCGTCCGGCCGCCTTGGCGCTGCGCCGATCCCGGCCCTTGCACGGCGGGAGCCGCTGCCGCTGTCGTTCGCCCAGCAACGCCTGTGGTTCATCGCGCACCTGGACGCCCAGGCCAGTGCGGCTTATCACATGGCCGGCGGTTTACGCCTGCGCGGTGAATTGCACGAGCCTGCATTGCGCGCCGCGCTGTCGCGCATCGTCGAGCGGCATGAAGCCCTGCGTACTCGGTTCGTCACCGAAGGCGGCGAGCCCTGCCAAGTCATCGATCCGCCAGCGGATTTCTTCCTGCACAGCGTCGATCTACGGGGCCAGCCCGTCACGGCGTTCCAGGACCATTGCCTCGAAGCCGCCGAGGCACCTTTCGACCTGGCGCGCGGCCCGCTGATCCGCGGCTGTCTGCTGCGCCTGGCCGACCAGGAGCATGTGCTGCTGGTGACCTTGCATCATATTGTCGGCGACGCCTGGTCACTGGCCGTGCTCACCCGTGAGCTGAGCGAACTCTATCAAGCGTTTATTCAGGACCGCACCGATCCGCTGCCGCCACTAGCGATCCAGTACGCCGATTACGCGCTGTGGCAGCGCTCTCCTCGTCAGGTCCAACGGGTCACCGAACAACTGGACTACTGGCGCGGGCAGCTCGCAGACGCGCCGGCGTTGTTGCAGTTGACGCTGGACCGGCCGCGCCCGGCGCAACAGGACTTCACCGGTGCCAGTCTCGACGTGAGCATGGAGGCGGCATTGGTGCAGGCCCTCAGGCAGCTGAACGAGCGCCATGGCAACACCCTGTTCATGACCGTAATGGCCGCCTGGTCGGTGGTCCTGGCACGCCTGTCCGGGCAGGACGACGTGGTGATCGGCACGGTGCTGGCCAACCGCACCCGCGCCGAGATCGAACCGTTGATCGGCTTCTTCGTCAACACCCAGGCCCTGCGGGTGCGCTTTGGCGAAGTCGAGCGGGTGGACCAACTGCTGGCCCAGGTACGGCGTACTGCCCTGGACGCCCAGGCGCACCAGGACGTTGCCTTCGAGCAAGTGGTGGAGGCCTTGAACCCGCCGCGCTCATTGGCCCACAGCCCGATCTTCCAAGTCATGTTCGCCTGGCAGAACGCGCCGCAGCCTAGCCTTGAACTGGGCACTCTGGAGCTGACGCCGCTGACCACCGCCGAAGACAGCGCCAAGTTCGACCTGACCCTGAACCTGCATGAGCGCGACGGCATGATCGCCGGACGCCTGACCTACGCCACCGCTCTGTTTGACGCTGCCACCGTGCAACGTCATTGGCAGGCGTTGTGCACCACCTTGCAGGCAATGGTCAACGATGACCGGCAGACCCTCGACGGGCTGTCGATCCTTGGTGAGGACGAACGTCACCAGGTGTTGCGCGGCTTCAACGACACGGCCCGCGACTACCCCGCCGACGAGCCGTTGCACAGTCTCTTCGAGGCCCAAGCCCGCCGTCGTCCCGAAGCCACGGCGATTCAGGACGACGCCGGTTCCATAAGCTACCGCCAGCTCGATCAGCGCGCCGAGCAACTGGCTCACTGGCTGGCCGCCCAAGGCATTGGCGAAGGCGCCCGGGTAGCGCTGTGCCTGGAGCGTGGCCCGCGCCTGATCACGGCAATCCTGGCAATCCTGAAGAACGGTGCGACCTATGTGCCCATCGACACCGCCACCCCGGCGCAGCGCCAGCGCGCCCTGCTCGAGGATTGCGCCAGCGCCTGGTTGCTCGCTGACGAATGGCCGGACGCGCCACTGGACACTGCCATGGCATGCCGGGTGCTGGTCCCGTGGGACTCAGACCTGTCCCTGGACGATGATGCGCCCCCGCGCCAGGTCAACGCAGCGCTGGCGAATACGCCTGCCTACATCATGTACACCTCCGGATCTACCGGCGTGCCCAAGGGTGTGCAAGTGCCGCACCGGGCGGTCACCCGGCTGGTGCGCAACAACGGCTTTGCCGACTTCAGCGCCCAGGATCGCATCGCCCTCGCCGCCAACCCGGCCTTCGATGCCAGCACCCTGGAAATCTGGGGTGCCCTGCTCAACGGTGGCTGCCTGGTGGTCTGCCCGCGCCAGACCGTGCTCGACGCCGAGCGCTTGAATGAGCATTTGCTGCGCCATGAAGTCAGCGTGCTGTGGCTCACCGCCGGGTTGTTCCATCAGTTCGCCGACGCCCTGGCCCCGTCCTTCGCCGCCCTGCGCTTGTTGATGGTGGGCGGTGATGTGCTCGACCCGCGCTGCATCGAACGGGTGCTGCGCCAGTCGCCTCCGGGACAGTTGCTCAACGGCTACGGCCCCACCGAAAGCACCACCTTCGCCACCACCCACTGCATCACCCTTGAGGATGCGCTGGCGGGCGACATTCCCATCGGCCGGCCCATCGGCAATACCCAGGTCTACGTCCTCGACGAGCAGCGCCATCCGTTGCCCATCGGCGTCGCTGGGGAGCTGTACATCGGTGGCGACGGGCTGGCCCTCGGCTACCTGAACCAGGCGCAATTGAGCGAAGAGCGCTTCGTCGCCAACCCCTTCGCCCCCGGAACGCGGCTGTACCGCACCGGCGACCTGGTGCGTTGGCGCGCCGACGGCGTGCTGATGTTTCTCGGACGCAACGACTTGCAGGTCAAGGTCCGCGGTTTCCGCATCGAGCTGGGGGAAATCGAAGCGCAGCTCAAGGCCCTGCCCGGCATTACCGAAGCGGTGGTGCGGGTCGACGCCCAACAGCGCCTGTTGGCCTATTTCAGCGCTACCCAGGCTCAAGAACCCAATGAACTACGGGCCCGCTTGGCCGCGGTATTGCCCGACTACATGCTGCCGGCGGCCTTTGTGCACGTGGAGGCTTTCAGCCTGACCGCCAACGGCAAACTCGACCGCCGCGCCCTGCCCGAGCCCAGTGAAGACCACTTCGCCTTGCAGCGCTACGAAGCCCCCCAAGGACCGGTGGAAAGTCGCCTCGCCGAGCTGTGGGCGCAAACCCTCGGCGTGCCGAGGGTGGGACGCCAGGACAATTTCTTTGCCTTGGGCGGGCATTCGCTGCTGGCGGTGCAGCTGGTCGAGCAGATGCGAGTGGACGGTTGGGCCATCGATGTGCGCACCCTGTTCGGCGCCCCCACGGTCGGCGCACTCGCGACGCTCCTGACTGAACATGGCGAGGCCCCGGCCGATGCCCTTGACGTACCAGGCGGCCCCTTGCCGGCGGGCTGCACTCGGATCACCCCGGACCTGCTGCCCTTGGTTGACCTGACTCAGGCACAGATCGACCGGATCGTTGCCAATGTGGAAGGGGGCGCGGCCAACGTACAGGACATCTACCCTTTGGCCCCCTTACAGGAAGGCCTGTTTTTTCATTATCTCTTGCAGGACCAGGACGACACCTACCTGCTGCACACCACCCTGGCGTTTGACCAGGAGACCGGCCTGGACGCGTTCTGCGAAGCCTTGCAACAGGTCATCGAGCGTCACGACATCCTGCGCACCGCCCTGGCCTGGGAAGACCTGGACCAACCGGTGCAGGTGGTCTGGCGCACCGCACCGCTGCCGGTCGAAGTCCTGCGTATCACTCAAGGCGATGCGCTGGCGCAGTTGCAAGCCCACACCGATTCCCGCCAGCGACGCCTGGACATCCGCCAGGCACCGTTGCTGCGGGTGATCAAGGCATTCGACGCCGCGCAGCAGCGCTGGCTGTTGCAGGTCTTGCACCATCATCTGGTACTGGACCACACGACGCTGGAACGCATGGTCGAAGAAATCGTCCTGATTCAACAGGGCCGACACGGTGCACTAGGAGAGCCAGTGCCGTTCCGCCGCTTCGTCGCGCACGCACGGCGTGGCCAGGACAGCGTCCGGCAGCAAGCGTTTTTCCAATCGATGCTGGCCGACGTCAGCGAGCCCACGGCGCCGTTCGGGCTGCTCGATGTGCAAAATACCGGCGCGCTCGACGAAGTACGCGCGCCCCTCGAACCGGCGCTGGCGACAGCCCTGCGCCAGGCGGCACGACAGCATCGGGTGGGCGTTGCCAGCGTCTTCCACCTGGCCATGGCACTGGTGTTGGGCAAGGCTACCGGCCGCGCCGACGTGGTGTTCGGTACGGTGTTGCTGGGGCGACTACAAGGGGTTCAAGGTGCCGACCAGGCATTGGGCGTGTTCATCAATACCCTGCCGCTGCGCATCGGTTTTGCACAGCGTTCGGTGGTCGACAGTCTGCAGGACACCCACCAGGCGTTGTCGGCGCTGCTCGAACATGAGCATACGCCATTGACCCTGGCCCAGCGCTGCAGCGGCGTACCGTCCGGTACACCACTGTTTTGCGCCTTGCTCAATTTCCGCTACAGCCTGGAAGACACCCCGCACCAGCAGGTGGAGGGCATGCGTGTGCTCAGCACCGCCGAGCGCACCAACTATCCCTTCACCTTTTCGGTGGACGACCTGGGCCAGGGCTTCAACCTGACTGCCCAGATTGCCGGCACGGTAGGGGCACAACGGGCGTGGGACTTCATGCACTGCGCCCTGGCCAGCCTTGTCGAAGCCTTGGACACCGACCCGCAGCGGCTTGCCCGCAGCCTCGACGTACTGCCGGCGCAAGAACGCCAACAACTGGCGCGGTTCAACGCCACCCAGCGCGCCCAACCCGAGCGCGCCCTGCTGCACGAGCGCATCGAAACCCAGGCGCGCCTTACGCCAGGGGCGGTGGCGGTACGTTGCAAGGGCCATGAACTGACCTATGCCCAGCTGGAGTGCCAAGCCAATCTACTGGCCCGGCATCTGCAGGCACTCGGCGTCGGCCCCGACCAGCGGGTCGGTATCCATCTGCGCCGCAGCCCGGAACTGATCGTCGCGCTGTTCGCCGTGCTCAAGGCCGGCGGCGCCTATGTTCCGCTGGACCCGGCGTACCCGGCCCAGCGCCTGGCCTACATGCTCGAAGACAGTGCCCCGGTGGCAGTGCTGGCAATGGGCGATGCGCCGCTGACGCTGACCCTCGCCAACGATTGCCAGCGCCTGAACGTCGACGAGGTGCTGCGCGACGGCGCCGCACCGCAGGGTGACGCGCCGTTGGGCATGGGGCTTGAGCCCCATCACCTGGCCTACATGATCTACACGTCCGGTTCCACCGGGCAGCCCAAAGGCGTGATGATCGAGCACCGCAACGCGCGCAACTTCCTTGACTGGGCGCTGCGCAGCTTCGGTGCGCAAACTCTTGGACGCAGCCTGTTCAGCACCTCGGTCAACTTCGACCTGTCGGTGTTCGAGTGCTTCGCGCCGCTGTCCTGTGGCGGAACCCTGGAACTGGTGGACGACGCCCTCGCCTTGCTCGACCAACGCCCGGACCTGAGCCTGCTCAACACCGTGCCGTCAGCGCTCGACGCGCTGCTGCGCGCCGATGCCCTGGCGGCTTCGCTGGAGTGCGTCAACCTGGCCGGCGAGGCGCTGCCCCGGGGATTGGTGGAGCGGTTGTTCGCCAACAGCGCGGTGCGCCAGGTCAACAATCTCTATGGTCCGACCGAAACCACGGTCTATTCGACCTGGGTGTCGATGGACCGTGATCGGGGGTTCCAACCGCACATCGGTCGGCCCATCGACAACACCCAGGTGCACGTCCTCGACGAGGCCCTGCAACCGTTGCCGATGGGCGTGCCGGGCGAGCTGTACATCGGCGGTGCCGGTGTCGGGCGCGGTTACCATCGCCGCCCGGAACTGACCCGAGAGCGCTTCCTGGCCGACCCCTTCAGCAGCGACCCGACGGCACGGCTGTACCGCACGGGTGACCTTGGCTTCTGGGATGCCGAGGGGCAGCTCCACTATCTGGGGCGCAACGACTTCCAGGTCAAGATTCGCGGTTTCCGCATTGAACTGGGGGAAATCGAAGCAGCATTGCTGGCGTTGCCCCAGATCAGCGCAGCGGCGGTGCTGGCCCTGGCGCGCGAAGGCCGAGAACCGGCGTTGGTGGGCTACGCGGTAGCGGCCGCCGGTCATGGGCCGCTGGTCGCGACGGCCCTGCGCGATGCCCTGGCCGAGGTTTTGCCAAGGCACATGGTGCCGGCCCTGATCATGCCGCTGGACAGCCTGCCGCTGACGCCCAACGGCAAACTCGACCGCGCGGCCTTGCCGCGCCCCGATGACGACGCCTGGAGCGCCCAGGCCTATGAAGCACCGCGTGGCGAGCTGGAATGCCTCATGGCCGAAATCTGGTGCGACCTCCTGGGCGTGGCCCGGGTGGGCCGGCACGATGACTTCTTCGAACTGGGCGGACATTCGTTGCTGGCCGTGCAATGGGTCTCGCGGGTGCGCCAACGCCTGGGCCTGGAACTGCCCCTGGCGACCCTGTATGCGCACCCGAGCGTGGCCGGACTGGCACCGCTGCTGGCCAACGCCACACGCAGCGTCCTGACCGGCATTTCCGTATTGCCGCAAGCAGCGGCGCGCCCCTTGTCATTCGCCCAGCAGCGTCTCTGGTTCATCGCCCGCCTGGACGCCCAGGCCAGCGCCGCCTACCACATCAGCGGCGCCCTGCAATTGGACGGCGAGCTGGACGAGAATGCCCTGTGCCGTGCCCTGTCGCGTATCGTCGAGCGCCACGCGGTGCTGCGCACCCGGTTCGTCGAGCAGGATGGCGAGGTCCGGCAAGTCATCGACCCCACGCCACGCTGGGATTACGAACGGGTGGAGCTGGCCGAAGCCGCCGACTTGCATCCCGCCATGGCCCACGAAGCCGCCCGCCCCTTCGATCTGAGCGAAGGCCCGCTGCTGCGGGTGTGGTTGGCGCGCCTGGGTGCTCATCGTCATGTGCTGCACGTGACCTTGCACCACATCATCGCCGACGGCTGGTCCATCGGCGTGCTGATCGACGAACTCTCGGTGCTGTACAAGGCTTTCCACGGCAATGCACCCGACTCGCTTGCGCCCCTGGCCATTCAATATGCCGATTACGCCGCCTGGCAACGTGAGTGGTTGGCCGGCGAGCGTGGCGCCAGGCAGTTGGCCTATTGGCTCGAGCACCTGCGCGAGGCCCCGGAACGGGTCGACCTGCCCACCGACCGCCCGCGGCCGCCGCGCCAGGATTTCGCCGGCGCGCGCCTGGGGGTGGCCCTGGATGAGTCCACCGCTTCGGCGCTCAAGGCACTGGGCCAGCGCCACGGCACGTCGTTGTACATGACGCTGTTGGCCGGCTGGGCCGTGGTGGTGGCCCGCCTGTCCGGCCAGGCACGGGTGGTCATCGGCACCCCGGTCGCCAACCGCACCCGCAGCGAAGTGGAGCCGCTGATCGGCTTTTTCGTCAACACCCAGGCGCTGTGTGTGGACCTGAGCGGCGCGCCGCAAGTCGGCCAGTTGCTGGCCCAGGTTCGCGAGCATGCCTTGCAGGCCCAAGCCCATCAGGACGTTCCGTTCGAACACGTGGTCGAGGCGCTCAACCCGCCACGCTCGCTGGCCCACACGCCGGTGTTCCAACTGATGTTCGCATGGCAGAACGCGCCCCGCAGCAGCCTGGACCTCGACGGCTTAAGCCTCACGCCCCTGGCCGGCGAGCAGACCACCGCGCCGTTCGATCTGTCCCTGGAGCTCTACGAAGCCGAGGGACGGATCGTCGGCGGGCTCAACTACGCCACCGCCCTGTACGACCGCGCCAGCGTCAGCCGCCATTGGTCTTACCTGGTCCAGGTACTGAAGCAGTTCATTGCCGACGATCGACAGGCGATCACGCACTTGGTATTGGTCGACGCCGACGAACGCCAGCGTCTGCTGCACCAGCTCAACCCGGCGCCGACCCCATTCCCCGAGGCGGGCTGGGTACACCGCCCCTTCGAGCGCCAAGCGCTGCTGCAGCCTGACGCGATTGCCGTCGAACTGCATGGGCGCGGTTTGAGCTATGGGGAACTGGACCGCCAGGCCAATCACTTGGCCTGGGCAATGATCGACCGGGGCGCAGGGCCCGGCCAGCGCGTGGCCATCCACCTGCCCCGTAGCCTGGAAATGGTGCTGGCCCTGGTTGCCACGCTCAAGACCGGGGCGGCCTATGTGCCGCTCGATCCGAATCAGCCGATTGCCCGTCGGCAAGGCATCCTCGACGATTGCCAGCCCTGCCTGCTGCTGTGGGATGCCGAACGCGTCGAGGCCCTGCAGACTGGCGAGGGCTGCCGCACATTGTCCGTCCGCCTTTCGGCCACCGCGACAGCGGCCCCCGCCGCGCCACCGCTGGCGCAGCCGAGCCCGGACGATCTGGCGTACGTCATGTACACCTCCGGCTCTACCGGCCTGCCCAAGGGCGTCGCCATGGGGCATCTGGCCCTGAGCAACCTGTTGACCTGGCAGGCCGCTCACGCGCTGCCCGGTGCCGTGCGCACCCTGCAATTCGCCGCGCTGGGCTTCGACGTGGCCTTCCAGGAAATGTTCTCCACCCTGGGCAGCGGCGGTACGTTGGTACTGCTGGACGAGGCCCGGCGCCTGGATCTCGCCGCCCTGCCCCAGTGGCTCTGCGATACTCGCATCGAACGCCTATTCCTGCCGTACATTGCCCTGGCGGCCCTGGCCGAGCGCTGGAGCGAAGCACCGCTGCCATTGCCGGCGCTGCGCGATGTGATCGTCGCCGGCGAGGCCTTGCGCATCACCACTGCGCTGCGCGCGTTTTTCCGCCAGCATCCCCAGGCACGCCTGCACAACCACTACGGTCCGACCGAAACCCATGTGGTCTGTGCCCATACCCTGGGCGATGACCCCGAGCAATGGGCCGACGTACCGGTGATCGGTCGGCCGATTGCCAATACCCAGGTGTGCCTGTTGGACGCTCATGGCCAATGGGTGCCCCAGGGCGCCGTGGGTGAGTTGCACGTGGCGGGCCCGGCCCTGGCCCAGGGTTACCTGAATCGACCGGACCTGACCGCCGAACGTTTCATCAACCATCCCTTCGACCAAAGCGGCGAAGCACGCCTCTACAAAACCGGCGACCTGGCACGCTGGACCCCCGAAGGCACCTTGCAATACCTGGGACGCAACGACTCGCAGGTCAAGATCCGCGGTTATCGGGTCGAGCTGGCCGAGGTGGAAAGTCGCCTCGATCAAATGCCCGGCATTCGCGAATCAGCGGTCGTCGTGCAACCCGGCGAGCATGGGGAACCCCGCCTGGTGGCCTACTTCAGCGCCGCACAAGCGCTGTCACCCCTGGCGCTGCGCAGCCAATTGAGCGAACGCCTGCCGGAGTACATGTTGCCAGGCGCCTTCGTGCAACTGCAGAGCCTGCCGCTGACCGGTAATGGCAAGGTCGATCGCCTGCGCCTGCCGGCCCCAGCGCCTGAATCATTTGCCCAGACGCCCTACAGTGCGCCGCAGGGCGAGCTGGAAATCAGTCTGGCGGCGATCTGGAGTGAACTGCTTGGCGTCGAGCCGATTGGCCGGGAGGATGACTTTTTCGCCCTCGGCGGGCATTCGCTGCTGGCATTGCGCTTGCTCGCCCAGGTCCGCCATCGCTTGGGCCTGGAAGTGCCGCTCTCGGCAGTCTTCGCCCAGCCGCGCCTGCACGCCCTGGCCACGCTGCTTGACGGTTCCGTCCAAAATCGCCTGGCGCCGTTGCCGGAGACTGATCGCAGTCAGCCGCTGCCGCTGTCGTTCGCCCAGCAAAACCTCTGGTTGATCCAGCAGCTCAATCCGAATTCGACGGCGGCCTTCAACATGCCGGCCGGTTTGCGCTTGCGCGGCCAGTTGGATGAAAGCGCCTTGCGCCGAGCCCTTGACCGCATCGTGGCGCGCCATGAAAGCTTGCGCACGCGCTTCGTCAGCCTGGCCGGACACGCGCGGCAACTCATCGACCCGCCAGCCGCCTTGCCGCTGGCCAGCCTGGACCTGAGCACAGCCGATGCGACAGCCTGGCAAGCCCATTGCGCCGAAGAGGCCGGCCGGCCATTCGATCTCACTTGTCAATGGCCGGTCCGTGCCCGCCTGCTGCGCCTGGATGCCGACGACCACATCCTGCTGGTGACCGTGCACCACCTGGTCTCGGACGGCTGGTCCATGGGAGTGCTCACCGACGAGTTCTCCCGCCTCTACCAGGCCTTCAGCCAAGGCCGGGACGATCCATTGCCGGCGCTGACGCGCCAGTATGGCGACTACACCCTGTGGCAACGCCAATGGCTGCAAGGCGATGAACTGCAGCGCCAGCGTGCCTACTGGACCGCACACCTGGGCGCGGCACCGACCTGCGTCACCCTGCCCACCGACCGGCCACGCCCGCCACGGCTGGATTACGCGGGTGCCAGCTTGCCGGTGCAGATCGACGCGGAACTGACCCAGGGTCTCAAAACCTTGAGCCGGCGCCATGGCGTCACCTTGTACATGACCTTGCTGGCCGCCTGGTCCGTGGTGGTCAGTCGCTTTTCGGGCCAGGCGCAGGTAGTCATCGGCTCCCCTGTCGCCAACCGTGCACGGGTCGAGCTGGAACCGCTGATCGGCTTCTTCGTCAATTTCCAGGCCCTGTGCATCGACCTGGACGAAGGACCGCGGGTCGACGCACTGCTGGCCCAGGTCAGGGCCCACGCCCTCGCCGCCCAGGACCATCAGGACTTGCCCTTCGAGCAAGTCATCGAAGCGCTCAACCCACCGCGGTCGCAGGCCCATAACGCGGTTTTCCAATTGATGCTGGCCTGGCAGAACGCGCCCCGTGGGGAGCTTGACCTGGGCAACGGCTTGCAGTTGGAAAGCGTTGGCGCGCCCGTGACCACGGCCAAGTTCGACCTGGCGCTGGACGTCCATGAAGCCGATGGCGTGATCCAGGGTGGTTTCAATTACGCCACCGCGTTATACGATGCGGGCACCGTGGCGCGCCATTGGCACGCTCTGTTGGCAGTGCTGCGAGCCATGGTCGCCGACGATCGGCAAATCGTGACCACCATCGACTTGCTCAGTCGGGCCGAACGCCAGCAGTTGGTAGACGGGTTCAACCCTGTCGTCACCCTGGCGCCGACGACGGGCGAACGCCTGCACCAACGCTTCGAGGCCCAAGCGGCGCGCCGAGGCGATGCCATCGCACTCCAGTACGGCGCGCAGACTCTGAGTTATCGGGTGCTCAACCAGCGCGCCAACCGCCTGGCCCATCGCCTGCGAGAGCTGGGTGTCGGCCCAGACAGCCGTGTGGCAATTCACGCCGAACGTGGCCTGGACATGCTCGTGGGGATCCTGGCCAGTCTCAAGGCCGGCGGCGCCTATGTGCCGCTGGACCCGGTCTATCCCGCACAACGCTTGAACTTCATCCTTGGCGACAGCAGCCCTCGGGTGGTACTGGCCCTAGAGGCACTACCGCCAGCGCTGCAGGTGCCCGCTGCCTGTACGGTGCTATCCCTGGACCCGCACCGCGGCAACTGGAGCGAACAGCCCGGGACAGACCTGCCGGCCGATCCCCAGGCCAGCGATGCCGACCTGGCGTACATCATCTACACCTCCGGTTCGACCGGGGTGCCCAAGGGTGTGATGATCGAACACCGCTCGGTGCTACGACTGTTCAGCGCTACCGAAGGCTGGTTCGGGTTCAACGAGCGGGATGTCTGGACGCTGTTCCATTCCTTCGCATTCGACTTCTCGGTCTGGGAAATCTGGGGCGCGCTGCTGCATGGCGGTCGGCTGGTAATAGTGCCGTATCTGACCTCACGCAGCCCGCAGGACTTCTATGACCTGCTGGTGGACGCCGGCGTCACGGTCCTCAACCAAACCCCCAGCGCCTTCTATGCCTGGATGAAGCAAACCCGCGCCGAGCCCCATTGCCTGCGCTGCATCGTGTTCGGTGGGGAAGCCCTCGACGCCGCCGCGCTGCGGCCCTGGTTCGCACGGCCGGACTGCCACCCTACGCAATTGGTCAACATGTACGGCATCACCGAGACCACGGTGCACGTCACCTATCAACCGATCGAAGCTGCCGACTGCAACACCGACGCCGGACTGGTGCCCATCGGTCGGCCGATTCCGGACCTGCGGATCTACTTGCTCGATGAACACGGCGAGTTGGTGCCCCAGGGCGTGGTCGGCGAGATCCATGTCTCCGGGCCCGGCCTGGCCCGAGGCTACCTGAACCGGCCGGCCCTGGATGCCGAACGCTTTCAGCCGGCGCGGTTCGCCGGAAGTCGCGGCGAGCGGCTCTACAAGACCGGCGACCTGGCCCGCTGGACCGTCGACGGCCGGTTGCAGTACCTGGGCCGTAACGACCAGCAGGTCAAGGTGCGCGGCTTTCGCATCGAGCTGGGGGAAATCGAAGCGCGCCTCGCGGCGCTGGACGGCGTGCGCTCGGCCGTGGTGCTGGCGCGCCAGGACGAGCCGGGGGATCCACGCCTGGTCGCATACCTGCTGGCCGAGTCGGGTGGTGACCTGGCGCCGGGGGCGCTGCGCGCTGCGCTGGCTGAACAACTGCCAGCACACATGCTGCCCGGCGCCTATGTACAACTGCAAGAATGGCCGCTGACTGCCAATGGCAAACTGGATCGGCGCGCCTTGCCGGCGCCGGACCGCCAGGCTCTGCAACAACGCCCCTACACACCGCCGCGCGGTGCTACGGAAACCTGTCTGGCACAGCTGTGGTCGCAGCTGCTGGGTGTCGAACAGGTCGGCCGCGACGACAACTTCTTCGCCCTCGGCGGACATTCATTGCTGTTGGTGCAACTGCTCGAGGGTCTGCGCGCACGCGGCCTGGACGTCACGGTAGGTGCGCTGTTCAGCGCCGAGGACCTGGCGGCACTGGCCCGTCAGGTGGTGACGCGGGATGCCGCCGACACCCAGGGACTGCTGTGTATTCGTCCGGGCAGCGGACGCCAGCCGCCCCTGTTCTTCATCCATGAAGGCACTGGCGAGGCGCTACCGTATGAACGGTTGGCCCGCCACCTGGACCCGGATCTCGGTCTCTACGCCGTGCAAGCCGCGGCGGAGCTGGAAGACGCTATCGACAACCCGACCCTCGCCAAGCGGTACATCACGCTGTTGCGCACCGTTCAGCCCGACGGTCCTTATCGACTGGCGGGCTGGTCGGCTGGCGGTGTGTTGGCCTACGAAATGGCGCGCCAACTGCTGGGCGAGGACGAGCAGGTGGCGTTCATCGGGCTGATCGACAGCAGCCAGCCGGGGGCGCTGCGGGCAGCGGTGCTGCCCCTCAGTCTCGATGAAAGCGACCTACGCGAGCAATTGCTTGGCTATCTGGCCACCCGACAGGTCAATGAAGATAGGCAAGTGCCATGGCACAACGGCCTGGACCTTGATGGCGTGCTCGCTACGGCGCGCAGCCGAGGTTGGTTACCGCCCAGCTTCGATCGCCCGGCGCTGATCAGCCGGGCGCGCCTGAACCTGACCTTGCGCAACGCCATGGTCCGCTATCGACCGGCTCCCCTGGGCCGGCCCGTGCATCTGTTCAGTGCGGCTTTGGCGCGTCCCGAATTGTTCGGCACCCGCGACCTGGGGGCCGACTGGCGAGCGCTGCTCGGCGCGGACTTGGTGGAGCAGCGGATCGCAGGCGATCACTGGTCGATCATGCGCGATCCGACACATCTGCAAGGTCTGGCGGCGGTCCTGGAGCGGTCGCTGGCCCAGAGCGAGGCGCATCGGCTCGAACCTGCCGCCAGCCGTGCCAGCCTGACGTTGCAAACCGGTTCGCCCAACGCGCCCTGCCTGTTCATGGTGCCGGGCGCAGGCGCCAACGTGAGCAGTTTCGTACCGTTGGTGCGCCAGCTGGACGCGCGGTTGACGGTGATCGGGCTGCAAGCCCGTGGCCTCGATGGCCGCAGCGAACCCCACGGGTCGGTGCAGGCGGCGGCTCGCGCCTACGTGCGGGAAATCCGTGCCCAGGTGCCGCACGGCCCCTACTATCTGCTGGGACATTCGTTCGGCGGCTGGCTGGCTTTTGAGATCGCCCGTCAGTTGCAGGCAAGTGGCGCGCAGGTGGCGCCAGTGTTGCTGATCGACAGCCGTGTACCGGGCAAGCGCATGGCCCGCGATACCCGCGAGGCCCTGGGGCGCTACGTGGCGTTACTGGAACTCGACGCCGGATGCAGTCTGGAGCTTGACCTGGATACCCTGGCGAATCAGGAACCGGATGAACAATGCGCCACGCTGCTGGGGCGCATGCAGGCCGTGGGCCTGATGCCGGCACAGGCCAGGGCAACGTCACTGTTCGGCCCGCTGCGGGTGTTCCTGGCCAACCTGGCGACCGACTACCAGCCGACACCGGCCTACCCGGGCGCTGTGATACTGCTGGAGGCCGAGCATGGCCGCCAACCACCAACGCCGGTCGAGCAGCGGTGGGAGGCCGTTGCCTTGAACTTCGACCAGCGCGTGATCGCTGACTGTGATCACCTGTCGATCCTCAAAGCGCGAACGGCACCTGCCCTGGCCGCTCACCTACGCCACCACTGGCCCGCGCTGGAGGCGCCGTTGTCCCATGAAGATTGATGCGAGCTCAGAGATGTCATCTCCCCGCAGTGGCCGTAAGCCTGCTCCTGGAGCGAGCACTCAGTCGCCATTGATGTCGGCTGACCCACCGCCATCGCGAGCAGGCTCGCTCCCGCAAGGGGCGCGGGAGGTCCGGCCCTGGTTGTGGGTCTGGCTCGGCCAGGTCGCGTCGACCCTGGGATCGGCCCTGGCGGCTTTCAGCCTGGGCATCTGGTTGTTGCAGCAACATGCCAGTGTCACCGACTACGCCTGGATCATCGCTTTGTCGGCGTTGCCCGGTCTACTCCTCGCACCGCTGGCCGGCTGGCTGGCGGACCGTTGCGAGGCGCGGGCGATTTTGCTCGGTGTCGAATGCTGCAGTGGCCTCGCCGCGCTGGCGCTGTGGTGGTTGTTCGACCAAGGTGCGTTGGAACGCGGCCCGGTGTATGCCTTCGCCGCGGTCAACTCCAGTGCGCTGGTGGTGCGCATGCTGGTCTGCCAGGCGGCGATCCCGCGCTTGCTGCACAGCCCACGCGCCATCGGACGGGCCAACGGCTTGATGCAACTGATGGTCGGCTTGCCGCAACTCCTCGCGCCAACCCTGGCGGCATTGCTGCTGGGCGCTGTCGGCGTTCCCGGAGTGCTGCTGCTGGACGTCGGCGCAGTGCTGTTTTCCGCGGGCATCCTGACCTGGTTGGCGCTGGTCGCTTCGGCGCTGCGCATCAGTGGCACCGGCCACACCGCGCCCATCGTTGGCATCCCGGCTGTGCTGGCCGTGCTGCGCGCCCGTCCGGCATTGTGGGCACTGTTGGCCTACCTGGCGTTGGAACACCTGATGCTCGGCCTGGCCTCGGCGCTGATATCGCCTTTAGTGATGGAGCGCCATTCGGTACTGGTACTGGGCACCGTGATGACCTGTGGCGGCCTGGGCATGCTCGCCGGCTCGTTGTGGGTAGTGGCCAGACCACCAGCCCGGCTGATCCGCACCGTACTGCTCGCGGATCTGCTGCTGGGGGCCAGCGTGCTGGGCATCGGCATCAGCGACTCGCCGATGCTGCTGTACGCAGCAGCTTTCGTTGCGTTTGGCTGCTTCTCGCTAAGCACCAGCAGCGACCAGAGCTTCTGGCAACGCAGCCTGCCCGCCGAAGTGCTGGGACGCGTCTTGTCGACGCGGCAGATGATTTGCCTGCTGGCGATGCCGATCGGTGCACTGGGCGCCGGCACCCTGGCTGACGCGTGGGCGATCCCGCTGTTGAGCGCCCCCGGCGATTGGCAGGACGCACTCGCACCGGTACTGGGCAGCGGCAAAATCGGCGGGTTGAGTTTGCTGTTTGCCATTGCCGGCTTTCTGTACGTGCTGTTGGCCTGTCTCGGTCTGCTAATCACACCGCTTCGGCGGCTGGCGCCGGGATGGACAGGGGCACCTGTGCCGTTTGCGCCAGACGCCGGCGCTTGCTGAACCAGGCGTTTACCGAGCGCTCATCTCTTTGCAGGAAGCTGTTACAGGCGCCCCGGAATACTTTCAAGATACCCGGCCACGCAGAAGCGGCTGCCGGGCATGAAATAGCCATTCGGCGCCGCCTCCTGCCACCGGACCACGAACGCGCCGGCATCCATGCTCCGCGACGCTCAGAGGGCCTTGGCCCAATCGCGCAACAAGTACTTCTGGATCTTGCCTGTAGAAGTTTTCGGCAACTCGACGAACACGACAGTCCTGGGCAATTTGAAACCTGCCAGATGCTCACGACAGAACAGAATGATGTCGGCTTCGCCGATGGCCTGATAGTCAGCTTTAAGCGTGACGAAAGCGCAGGGTGTCTCACCCCACTTTTCGTCCGGGCGGGCGACCACAGCGGCCTCGAGTACGGCCGGGTGACGGTAGAGAACATCTTCGATTTCGATGGTGGAAATGTTTTCCCCGCCCGAGATGATGATGTCCTTGAGACGGTCCTTGATTTCGACATAGCCGTCAGGGTGACGAACCGCCAGGTCGCCTGTATGGAACCAGCCACCGTCGAATGCCTCATCCGTCGCCCTGGGGTTTTTCAGGTATCCCTTCATGACCGTGTTGCCGCGCATGAAGATTTCTCCGACGCAGGTGCCGTCGAAGGGCACCGGCTCAAGGGTTTGCGGGTCGGCGACCATCAGCCCTTCCAGCGTCGGGTAGCGTACGCCCTGGCGCGACTTGATCCTTGCACGCTCCTCCAACGGCTGCTCGTCCCACTGCGTATGCCAGGCGCATACAGTCACCGGGCCGTAGACTTCGGTCAGACCATAGACGTGGGTGACCTTGATGCCCATCCGCTCGACCGCGTCGATGACTTTAGCCGGCGGTGCCGCGCCCGCCAGCATCGCATCCACCGGATGATCGAGGGTGATTCTGTTCGCCTCGGGCAGGTTGACCAACCCGTTGAAAACCACGGGCGCTCCACAGAGGTGACTGACCCGATGCTCGTTGATCAACGCTAGAATCCGCTGCGGGTCGATCCGACGCAGGAAAACATGCGTTCCGGCCAGGGCGGTGACCGTCCATGGATAGCACCAGCCGTTGCAATGGAACATCGGCAATGTCCACAGATAAACCGGGTGGTGCCCCATGGCCCAGGTCATCTGATTGCCCAATGCATTGAGATAGGCACCGCGATGATGATAGATGACGCCCTTGGGGTCACCGGTAGTGCCGGATGTGTAGTTGAGCGAAATGGCTTGCCATTCATCAGCGGGCCATTGCCAGGCGAACCGGGGATCGCCGTCAGCGAGAAACGCTTCATAATCCAACGGGCTCACGGCCTCGCCATCACTGTATGCCGGATCGTTCACATCAATGACCAGCGGAGGCTGGGCAAGCGATCCCAGGGCCTTGCGAATAACAGCATGAAATTCCCGATCGGTGATCAACACCTTGGCCTCGCCATGTTCCAGCATGAAGGCAATGGCCTGCGCATCGAGGCGCACGTTCAACGTGTTGAGGACCGCGCCGATCATCGGTACACCGAAGTGAACTTCGAGCATCTCAGGAATATTGGGTAGCATCACCGCCACCGTATCGCCCTTGCCGATACCGTGCCTGACGAGTGCGCTGGCCAGGCGTCGGCAGCGCTCGTAGGTCTGTCGCCAGTTGCGTCGAATGGGGCCATATATCACTGAGGGGTAGTCACCGTAGACAGAGGCCGTGCGCTCGATGAAGCTCAGCGGAGAAAGGGCGACATGATTGACCGCCGAGGGTCCGAGACCCGTTTCGAAAATCGACATGAGATGATCCTGTAGGGTGATCGCCAGCCGGCTTATCGTGCTGGAAACCACCGATGGCTGATTGTTAGCTCTGTTCAGGTTTCTGAAGCGACCCCGCTTGATCGAGGGGCCGCTGTCACGCTACGCGTCGGTTCAAGCCGTCTGACGCTTGTTTTTGCGCCGGTACGCGCGCCAGGTCATGGCCCAGCGCGCCGGGTCCTCCAGCGAGGCGCCCTTGAGCCGGTGGATCGCCTGGTTGTGCGGCGACGTCTTGACGATCTCCGGATTCGAGTACGCCTCGTCGCAAACGTGCGCAAGCACCGCAATCCAGGTGTCCAGCGCCTCCTTGCCGTACATCTCGCCCGGTTCGGGCGTGAAAGGCTCTGGTACCAGCCAGGGATGATGGCTACTCCACATGGGGTCGATACCGAAATCGCTCATGCGATTCTGTACATCATGGACATCGACCCCGGTTTCTTCCTTGAGTTGCTCGAGGCTGTAGCGGGTCATCTCCATCCGCGGGCTCGTCATCCCCGGGTGCGAACGGGAGACCCCCCGTATCGCCAGCAGGCCCTTTTCCATGTAGTTGTTGGCCAGGACCGAGATGTCCGAAGCCTCTGCCATCCCTGCCGCGCCCATGGCGCGAGACCAGGCATAAGCCTTGAGGATGACCGGTACGTTGCCCCAGAATTCGCGAATCTTGCCGCAGCTTTGCGCACGGTCATAATCGAGGCGATAGCGTTCACCGTCATACGCCACCACAGGTGCCGGCAGGAATGGCGCGAGCTCCGCCGAGCAGCCATAAGCTCCCACCGCAGGTCCCCCTACTCCACTCTTAGGCGCTCCGAATGTCTTGTGCAGCATGAACATGCATGCATCGAAACCCAGTTCTCGCGCACGGATCTTGGTCATTGCGCCGTTGAAGTTGGCGTGGTCGTAGAAGCACAGGCCGCCTGCCTCATGTACCACTTTTACCCACTCCCGAATCTGCGGGTTGTACACGCCCATGTCGTCGGGATTGTTCACCATCAGCGCTGCCGTGCGATTGGACACGGCGGCCTTGAGCGATTCGAGCGAGGGATAACCGTTCTCCTCGATCATCAGGGTAATGACCTTGAATCCGGCGGCGGCGGCCGTCGCGGCGCTGCTGGGGTGAGTCTGGATCGTGGTGATGATTTCGTCGCGCTGCTCCAGTTCGCCTCGCGACGCGTGATAGGCACGGGTCACTGCGCAACTGGTGTAGGCAGCGTCTGCACCGCCGCCGGCCTGGAAGACAAACTGATCCATCCCGGACAACTCCCGCAGGATCATGTCCATGCCATGCACAACTTGCAGCGCACCTTGCAGAGTGTCCTCGTCCTGATGGGGGTGGACGTGGGTGATTTCCGGGCGCCAGGCCATTGCCTCGTTGATCTGGGCGTTGTACTTCATGGTGCAGGTCCCGAACAGGCTGATGTTCATCATGCCGAGCGTCTGTTGCGACAGCCGCAGGTAGTGATACAACACTTCGGGTTCGGACATTTCCGGCAATGCCGGTTTCCGCGAGCGTCGCATGTTGGCGGGGATCAAATCCTCGGCCTCGCCGACCACCGCTTGTATGTCGGCCTCGGCATCGGAAAAAATCACACCGCGACGACCGGGGTAACCCATTTCAAGGATGACAGGCTCGTTCCAGACGGGGGCATGGTATTGCTTGAGGGATGTGTTCATTGTGCAATGACCTCCTTGAGTGCAGCGCTCAAGCGCTGAATATCGGCCTGCGTGTGGATCTCGGTGACGCAGTACAAGGCACTGGCGCCAAGTTCTGGAAAATCCTGGGTCAGGTCTTTGCCGCCAAAGATCCCGAGCGCAAGCAAGCGTTTATTGATTGCCTTCACGCTCAGCCCGGTAGCATCGAAATTCACCACGAACTCCTTGAAGAAGCCGCGAGGGAATTTCACTTCCACGCCGGGAATCTTCGCCAGCAGCATGGCCGCGTAGCGAGCCCGTTGGAGGATGAGCCTGCCCACATCCTCGAAGCCTTGCGGCCCCATCATCGCCATGTACACGGCGTTGGCGATGGCCCACATGTAAACCGAGTGCCCAGTCCAATCGTTACCCTTGTCACGCAAGCCGTAGGAGGATTGTTCGAACAGACTCAGGCCGAAACCGTATTCACCAGGCTGCGTGGTTTCAGCAATGCTGATGAACAGCGTCGGGTACTGATGGGCATACATTTCTTCGTCGCGGGTGGCGATGAAACCACTGACCCCGCCGCCGCAATTCATGTGCACACCCAGCGGCTGGGTGGTTCCGACCACAATGTCCGCGCCGAAATCGATGGGCGCGGCAAGCACTCCCAACGAGATGGGGTCGACGCCAACGATCACTTCTGCACCCACGGCATGGGCAATGGCGGCAATCTCAGCACCTTGCTGCTCTATCACGCCGAAATATGACGGTGTTTCGAAGTAGACGGCAGCCGTTTGCGCACCGATGCAGGCCCGAAGATGATCGAGATCCAGCAAGCCGGTCTGCGCATCGTAGTCCACGAGGCGCACGGCGATATGTCCTGGCATCTCCACGGGCTCGCAGTAGTTGCGGATGATCGACAGTCGCTCCGGGTCAATGGCGCGTACCACGGCCACTTCGTTACGCCCGGTGATCCGTGTCGCCATGCGAATGGCATGGCCCGCGGCGCACCCCCAGCTGCGTACCGGCAGGCCGACCAAGTCCATGTTCAGCAATTCGCCGAGCTGGCTGCAGAACTCGAACCAGGCCTGGTTGCGGCCGTGATCGGAACTGGGCTCGCCAAAAACCGAGGTCAACCATTCGTTGCGCCGTACGACCTCGTCGCACGCCGCCGGAACGTGGTGCTGCCAACAGCCGGCACCGAGAAAGTTCAGGTTTTGCTCACAGGTCCTGTTCCTCGACAACGTACTGACGAGGTGCCGGCGCAGCTCGCTTTCATTGAGAGCCGGCGGCAGATCGATCGGCCGCTGCAGCCGGTGATCGGAAGGTATCTGTTGGAACAGTTGTTCGATACTGTTGACGCCGATCGCGTCAAGCATCTCCTGCTTCAACGTGGGAACGGAGTTCGCCATATAGGGGTGGGCGACATGATGATGCATGAGGTTGTCCTCGTTTTTCGGATGAACAGATGATCAGGTTCGAACCCTGAAGAAGACGGACCGGTCAGGTCCCGTGTGAACGCGTATATGGCCGCTGAGCAGGGCGTCGACTTGGGCGTCGCCCGTATCAACGCGCAGGCAGCCGGCATCCAGGGAAAGGAGCTTGTTCATCGAAGCGATCACCGTGATGTGTTCGCGCCCTACCCGGCGGATGATTTCGGCGCTGATCTGCTGATTGCCACGGCCGAACAAACTGCCATGACCGCCCAGGACGCCGACAATGATGCGGGTCTCATGCCCCTCCATGAGTCGGATCAGCTCATGCTCACTGAGGTCGGCTCCCACCCGCGCACCGTCCATGACAGCATCTACGCCCAGAAGCGTCGAAGGCAGGCCGAGCTCGGTCATCACGCGCCGCGTCGTGGTACCTGGACCCAACAAGTACAAGCAGCCGGGTTGCATTTCCCTGGCAACCCGCCGGCACGTCGCGTCGAGCGCCAGGTCGTCTGGAACTGAACCCGCCTTGGCGTTTTGCGTCAGATGGCGCGCATAGGGGCTGCGCGCATAGCCATATAAGCGCGTCGACACCTGGTCGCTGCGCATGGCGGCCTCATCGATGTCCATGACTTCCGCCTCACGAAAGCGCACCGAGGGCTGTGCGGCGATGAACTGTGCGGCCAGCTCTCCGGCATTCCGCGGATTGGTACCGAACACCGCGGAATACATTTTCACGCCCGTCGGGATCCCCAGGATGGGCACGCGATCACTGACCATGCCCAGTACGTCACGCGCCGTGCCATCGCCGCCCGCGAAAAGAAGCAGATCAACCGATGCGTAAGCCATGACCAACGCCGCATGTCGCGTGTCATCTGCGCGGGTCGGTCCGGGGTGTGCCGAGTACACGACGATCGGGTCGAGGCCGGCGGCCCGCGCAACGTCTTCGCCCAGCTCTCCTGAGCCGGTGAGCAGCCGAAACGGCGTCGGCGACGCCGCCAGGCGCTGGAGGGCGAGTAAAGCCCTTTCGCCTGAAACCGGATTGGCCCCCCGACGCCTCGCCTCTTCCAGGATCCCGACCCCATCGGTGCCCTTCAGGCCTACGGGTCCACCCATGCCGGCGACCGGATTGACGATAAGGCCAAGGGTTTTTTCCGAACCCGCATGATCGAGTGAAACATCTGAATCGCGCTGTGCACGCATTGATCGGTATCCTGTGCTGAGTGGCAGAGCCTTGGAGCCGGCGAGTAGGCTGCCAGTCGTTTGCATACGCCGTGTATGTGAGACACAATACTGCATACGCGCCGTATGTCAATTCACATACGTAGCGAATGTTATTTTTCAAAAGGAACACGATTGATGGCGCAAAAGCGTGCGGACATGATTGCGGAAACCCGCGGCAAGCTGATCAAGGCTGCGCGAGAAGCATTTGCCGCGAAGGGATACGCGGACAGTTCAATGGACGATCTCACTGCCCAGGCGGGTCTGACCCGTGGCGCGTTGTATCACCACTTTGGTGACAAGAAGGGTTTGCTCCAGGCCGTCATCGCCCAGATCGACAGCGAGATGATGGAGCGCCTTTCGGTGATCACCGACGAAGCGAGTACCACCTGGGACGGTTTTGTCGATGAATCCATCGCCTACATCAAAATGTCACTGGAGCCGGAAATCCAACGCATCGTCTTCCTCGACGGGCCGGCGGTACTGGGCGACCCCTCGCAATGGCGGAGCCAGAATGCTTGCATCCACAGCACTCAGCGCAGCATCCAAAAGCTGATTGATGAAGGGACGATCCACAAAGTCGCCCCCGAAGCGACAGCGCGCCTGATCATGGGTGCTCTCCTCGGCGCGTCCCTGTGGATCGCTCACGCTGATGATCCGCACATGGCTTGCGAACAGGCCGTCGCGAGTTTCCGGGCACTGGCCTCTGGATTGTTGCTCACCGGTCAGCCGTGACTCAGTCCCCAAGCAGAAGCAGCGTCTTGGGATCGGGTTCACCCGAATAGAACTGGTCCAGCGCCCGGGAATACAAGGTCGACTTCGGCTGCGCTGTCATGAACAGCGTGAGACAGGAGCGAAACTTCAGATCGTCGGGCGCACCAAAGATCTGCCCGGCGCTCCGGTCGCGGTGTTGCAAGACAGTCGTCACGCACGCCTCCAGCCGAGGACCGAGCACCTCGTGCTGCAGGTACGCGCAGGCTTCGGCCACGCCAGAGAGGGCGAACCGAGCTGCCATCTCGGTGCGACCGAGGCCCTGCAACTGCGGAAAGACGAACCACATCCAGTGCGTTGTTTTCCGACCTGCGCGCAGTTCGTCCATGACGCCACTGAACACCGGGGCCTGGGCTTCGACAAAACGGGAAAGATTGTAAACGTCGCTCATGATTCACTTGCTCCTTCCACCGGCCGCATCGTTCGCAGCCGGCAGTCCGTTTCAGCGAACAACCCATGACTCAATCCGACTGCTCTTGCTTCAAACGCTTGAGCAACGCATGGGCGGCGGCTTCGGAAGATGCCGGATTCTGGCCGGTGATCAGGTGTCCATCCTCCACCACATAGCTGGCCCAGTCCGCCCCCTTGGAATACTCGCCGCCCTTGGCCTTGAGCATGTCTTCCACCAGGAACGGCACCACCTGCGTCAGCCCTACCGCCTCCTCTTCGGAGTTGGTAAACCCAGTCACCTTTTTTCCTTTCACAATCGGCTGTCCGTCCGGGGCGTTGGCGTTCCTGAACACCCCAGGCGCGTGGCAGACGGCGGCAATGGGTTTATTCGACTCGTAGAAGGCTTCGATGAGGACCTTGGAGTCAGTGTCCTCGGCCAGGTCCCAAAGGGGGCCATGGCCTCCTGGATAAAACACCGCATCGAAGTCATACGGGTCTATCTCACCCAGTGGCAAGGTGTCGGCCAATGCCATCTGGGCCTGGGTGTCCGAGCCAAAGCGTCGGGTCGCATCGGTCTGCGCGTCCGCTTCGTTGCTCTTGGGGTCCAGCGGTGGTTGCCCGCCCTTCGGAGAGGCAAGCGTGACCGTCGCATTGGCGTCGAAGAACACATAGTAAGGCGCGGCGAATTCTTCCAGCCAGAAGCCGGTCTTTTTGCCGGTGTCACCCAATTGATCGTGCGAGGTAAGAACCATCAGAATGTTCATGTACATCAGCCTCCGGGGGTAAACGGGCGAAGTGAGCTCGCCCTGCATTACTCTCAGAGGCCGCGTTGAGGCAGACGTTCAAGCGGGTTGGACCAAGCTCCTACCAAAGCGCAACGTCGTAGGTAAAGTAGATTCGGTTGCTGTCACGGCCCCGTGAGAAATCCGAACGATAGACGTAGTTGCGCAGCTTCACCCCCAGCCCCTTGAACGTGCCTTGCTGCACGACATAGGCGACTTCGGCATCACGCTCCCATTCCTTCACGGTGCTGTTGGATTTGCCATCGTTGCCGCTCAGGTAGCGACTGGAAAACGTGAGGCCAGGTACACCGAGGCGGGCAAAATCGTAGCCATAGCCGAGCATCCAGGTCTTCTCGTCCTCCTCGATGAACTTGCCAATCCCGACATTGCTGAAGGAATAGACCGTGGCACCGCTGATATACGGCAAGCCGGCCTCGCCGCTGAGCGCCTGGTAGCCGGCACTGAACGTGTGGCCGACAACAGCGTAGGACAGCAGGCCGCTGAGCATGTCGTTGTCGATCTTGCCGCCGTAGGCTGAACCTGAATCGACACTGTTGAAGTAGCGCAGGTCGCTGGTCAGCACCCCGCTGCCCAGCGGCAGGTCGTGTTGGATGCCCGCAAAGTTCTGTCGATAGAAGTTGTCAAGCTCACCGTAGAAGTAGCTCAAGCGGGTATTTTTCCCCAGTTTGTAATCGGCACCGGCGTAGTTGAAGTCGCCCGACTGATCGCCAGCGTAGCCGTCAGGCACGATCGGCATGCTGTCGCTGGAATCCCGCAGCTTGAAACGCTCCAGATGACCGGCGGTCAGGGCGAGATTATCGATGTCAGTGCTACTGACCTGCAGCCCCTGGAAGGTCTGGGGCAACAGTCGCGCGTCGTTGTAGATCAGCACCGGGGTCTTGGGCAACAAAGTGCCGTACTTGAGCGTGGTCTTGGCCACCCTCGCCTTGGCGGTCATCCCCGCGCTGGCAAATTTATCGGCGGCGCGACCATCGTCATGGACAGGTAACAGACCGGTGCCACTGCGGCCACGCCCGGAGTCGAGCTTGACCCCGAGCAGCCCCAGGGCATCGACGCCAAAGCCAACGGTGCCGGGGGTAAAACCCGACTGGTAATCCAACAGAAAGCCTTGGGCCCATTCGGTGCGTTCGCTCTTTGCGGTTCTGGCAGCCCGTGCGCTCATCCCGTGCTCATCGCGAAAGTTTTCATTGAAGTAGACGTTGCGCAGTTGCAGCTTGAGTTTGCTGTCGTCAACGAAACCTTCAGCGTTGGCAACGGCCAGCGGCAACAGGCCAAGCATTGGCAATACAGCCCTAGGCGGCAAAAAAGTATGCATATCGGTTCTCTTTGTTGTTATTTGGCGTGCACGTCAGCGCACCCCTCGATGGCGAGGCGTGTCGGGCGCAAAGCGAAGGTGTCGGGTGGTTCAGGAAAACAGGGTCAACGCACCTGTCAGCAAGGCCAGTGCGGTAATCACCAGGGACGTGAGCACGGCCCACTTGACGGTCGCTTTCTGGAAGTCGCCCAGGTCACGATCGACCATGCCCACCAGCAGCAAGGTCGAAGCCACCAGCGGGCTCATCAGGTGCACCGGTTGACCGAGAATCGACGCCCGGGCGATTTCCACCGGATCGATCCCATACGCAGCAGCGGCATTCGCCAGGATGGGTACGACGCCGAAGTAATAGGCATCGTTGGACAGGACGAAGGTCAGCGGCATGCTGGTGATCGCCACCACCAGCGGGAACAGATGCCCCCACGAGGGCGGAATCCAGTCGACCAGGGTCTGCGCCAGGGCATCGACCATTTTTGTCCCGGAGAAAATTCCGGCGAAGATGCCAGCCGCGAAGACCAGCAGGACCACAGTCATGGCGTTGCCCGAATGGGCAAGAATGCGCTCCTTCTGAATGTCCAGTTGCGGATAGTTGATCATCAGCGCCAGGACGAAGCCAATCAGGAACAGGATCGCCGAGTGCATGAGCCCCATCACCAGGGCCGCCATGACCGCGATCACCAGGAGTAGATTAACGTAGGCCAGTTTCGGGCGCTTGTGTGGGGTGTCTTCGATGATCGCCTTGATATAGCAGTCCCCGCCGCCGCTTTGCAGCTGGACGTTGCCAATGCGCTTGCGTTCGGTACGGCCCAGCAGGAAAGCGGTGAACACCACCCACAATGCGCCGCCGATCATGGTCGGCAGCAAGGGCACGAAGTAATCGCCGGCGTCCAGGCCCAGTGCGGCGATTGCACGGGTCGCCGGGCCGCCCCAGGGGGTCATGCCACTCATGATGCTCAAGGACAGCATCGCCACCGTCGCGAGGATCATCGGGTTCATGCCGATACGCTTGTACAACGGCAGCATGGCGGCGCAGGTGATCATGTAGGTCGTGGTGCCATCGCCGTCCAGCGCTACCACCAGCGACAACAAGGCCGTGCCGACGGCGATTTTCATCGGGTCGCCATTGACCCGCTTGAGGATCTTGCGGATCAGTGGATCGAACAGGCCGGCGTCGATCATCAGGCCGAAAAACAGGATCGCGAACAGCAGCAAGGCAGCGGAAGGCGCGACCATTTTCAAGCCGTCCAGCATCATCTTGCCGGTGGTGCCGCCAAACCCGCCGATCACCGCAAAGACAATGGGCACGACCGTCAGGGCGACGATCGGCGACAGGCGTTTGGTCATTATCAGGAAGGTGAAGACCACCACCATGGCAAAGCCAAGTAAAGCGAGCATAGGTCAGTTCTCTTGTTGTTATTCGTAGCTTTACCAACACCCAGGCGCACGCCTTCCAACCTGCCAGGCGACACGTTCAGTGTGCCTGGCAGAGGTCAAAATTGGTGTAGCGCCGTGATATCGAGTTTGCCGTGACCGGCTAGAGATGTTTCGCGGCCTTGGCGTCGTCCCAGGCGTCATCTGTCGCCTGGGACACTGACGGGGAAGGCTTGCCGTCCAGGGTCTGCAACAGCACCTGGCGGTCGCAGGCGTTCTCCGAGATGGCGATCACCACGGTCGCCACCGCGTTGCTCGCCAGGCTCGTCAGCGCCCGGGCTTCCGACATGAAACGGTCAATGCCGATCAACAGGGCCAGGCCGGCCAGGGGAATGTCGTGGATGACCGTCAGGGTCGAGGCCAGCGCGACGAACCCGCTGCCGGTCACCCCTGCCGCGCCTTTTGACGACAACAACATGATCGCCAGCATGGTGACGGTCTGGGTCAGCGTCAGCTCGATGTTGCAAGCCTGCGCGATGAAGATAGCCGCCAGCGACAGGTAGATCGCGGTGCCATCCAGGTTGAATGAGTAGCCGGTCGGCAGCACCAGCCCCACTACTCCTTTCTTGCAACCCAGGGCCTGGAGTTTTTCCAGCATTCGCGGCATCACCGGTTCGGTCGAAGACGTGCCCAGCACCACCAGGAACTCCTCGCGCAGGTAGCACAGCAGTTTCCATAAGCTGAAGCCATGGGCCCGGCAGATACCGCCCAGAACCGCGAAGACGAAGAAAGCACAAGCGATGTACAAGGTCATGATCAGCTTGGCCAGGCTCCCCAGCGACGTGATGCCGTACTGCCCGACGGTGAACGCCAGGGCGCCGAATGCGCCAATCGGGGCAAAACGCATCAGGTAGGAGAAGATCTTGAACACCATGTGCGACGCCGATTCCAGTACGTCCAGTACCGGTTTGCCCCGCTCACCCAACGAAGACAGGGCGAAGCCGCAAAGCACCGCGATAAACAGGACCGGCAGTACCTCGCCTTTATTGAAGGCGCCGATAAAGGTGTCGGGAATGATGTGCATGAAGAAGTCGACCACCCCCAGCTTCGCCGCCGAGTCGGTGTACTGCGCCAGGCCCTGGGTGCTCAGATGGGTCGGGTCGATGTTCATCCCGGCCCCGGGCTTGAACACATAGACCGCCACGAGGCCGATGACCAGGCTGACCACGGTCAAGCCCAGGAACAGCAGCATCGTCTTGCTCAACAAGCGCCCCAGCGAGCGCTTGTCGCTCATGCCGGCGATGCCGGTGACGATGGTGCAGAACACCACCGGCGCGATCATCATCTTGATCAGCTTGATGAAGGCGTCGCCCAGCGGCTTCAAGGCAATCGCCTGTTGCGACCAGAAGTGCCCGACCACCACGCCCAGCAGCACGGCGCAGATGATCTGGAAGTAGAGCGATTTAACAACTTTCATGGCATCACCCATTTTTAGAATTGTTCTGATGCTAACGACAACGACAGCCTGACTAACCGGCCAGTCGTTGGGAACCCTTGGCGTAGACGAAACCCGAGAACAGTCGGCGCGCGGTACGCACCACCGAGGCGCGGATGGTCTCACCCTTTTCCCCGGCGTAGGACAAAACAACGTCGATACCGCCGCTCGGATGCTCGATACGGACCCGCTGCAAGCGGGGCTCGCTGACGCCGCCGATCAATCCGGCGGCGACACTGCCTGCGGTCACACACGCGGTGGCAAGCCCGATCGAGCCGGTAATCGCCAGCGCCCGATGGCAGTTGTGCGGCATGAAGTAGCGCACCTGGAGCGTTCCGCCAGATTTTGCCGGCGACACCAGCACCGGCTTGGGAATCACCTTGTCGCTGACATCGCCCAGGCCCATGGCCAGCCCGGCTTTGAGCCGCAGGGACTCCAGGCGTTGCAGAAAGGCTTTATCGGCATCCAGCTCGGCGGGGCTTTCGTCGCCGCGCTTGCCGAGCTGACTCGCTTCGACGATGACCATGGGCATGGCCATGTCGATGCAGGTCACCACAATGCCGTCGATGACGTCCTGCGATTGACCGGTGGGAAACAGTTTGCCCGTCTTGCTGCCTGCCGCATCCAGGAACGTCAGTTCCACCGGCGCGGCAGTGCCCGGTACGCCATCGATGGCAGTGTCACCCTCATAGCTGACCTTGCCCCCCGGAGTTTGCACCTCGGACACGACAAATGTACCGGTATTGAGGTTGCGAATGCGTACCTGGGTACGGTCACCGGTCGCCTTGACCAGCCCCTGCTCGATGGCGAACGGGCCGACGGCGCAGAGCATATTGCCGCAGTTGGGCGCGGTGTCGACCCGACGTTGGGAGACCATGACCTGGACGAACAGGTAATCGACATCCGCCTCGGGGTGCAACGATGGGCTGACGATTGCCACTTTGCTGGTTTGCGGGCTGCCGCCGCCGATACCGTCGATCTCCAGCTCGTGGCCAGATCCCATCAGATCGAGCAACAGCTCGTCACGTTCCACGATGGCGGTCGGCAGGTCCCAAGCGAGAAACACCGGGCCTTTGGAGGTACCGCCGCGCATGAGCACACAAGGAATTCGTTGCATGAACACTAACTCTTGTTAATCAATCTGGATAATTGATGTTCTGGAGGCAAGAGTGGCAGGCTTTGAAAAGTGTTTCCAATGCAAAGATCGGAGACTTTATTGCGTTTCACGAATCAATCCCCGTAGGATGATCACCACGATGTATCGCATTGCTTATGGGGATCCGGCATGGAATATGAGCTTCAGGACATACGATCTTTCGTCAAAATCGCCGAACTTGGCAGTTTCCATGAGGCTGCCGATGCGCTCCACCTGTCTCAGCCGGCGCTAAGCCGACGCATGAAGAAGCTGGAGGAAGGTCTGGGGACTGCCTTGCTCGATCGCACGACGCGCAAGGTCAGCCTGACCAGCGTCGGACGCGACTTTCTGCCCAAGGCACGACGCCTGCTGGACGACTTCGATGATTCGATCCTCAACATTCGCGAGCTGGCGGAACGGCAGATCGGCCGGGTGACCCTGGCGTGCATCCCCACCGCAGCGTTCTATTTCCTGCCGTCGGTAATCCGCTTGTACAACGAGCGCTATCCGAAAATCCGCATCCGCCTGCTCGACCTCAGCGCCAACGAAGGACTTGAGGCGGTGCTGCGCGGCGAAGCCGACTTTGGCATCAACATGATGAGCGGCCAGCACCCGGACATCGAATTCGTGCCCCTGGTCAACGAACCCTTTGTCCTGGCTTGCCGCCGCGATCACGAATTGGCTGGGCGCAGCGCCGTCACCTGGTCGGAACTCAGCGACTATCGCCTGATCGGGGTGGGTCGCCTGAGTGGCAATCGCATGCTGCTCGATCATGCTTTGTCGGGCCTGAGCTGGCGTCCGCAATGGTTTTACGAGGTCCAGCACCTGTCTACGTCACTGGGACTGGTGGAGGCAGGCCTCGGGGTATCGGCAATGCCCAGCTTGGCGATGCCCGCCGGGGACCATCCGACGCTGGTCAGCGTGCCGCTGATCGAACCGGTGGTCAACCGATCGCTGGGACTGGTCTATCGACGAGGCGCGTCCCTGTCACCCGCCGCCGAGAAGTTTGTCTCGATCCTGCTTGAGCAGTGGCCGCAGTAGGACCGTTCGCGGAAGGTACAACTGGGCCGACACGTAAGCCGTAACACGCGAAACGGCACGCTACGAAATTAAGTAATGATGAACGGCTGCTTTCGGCCAGAAGCAGACATTCACCAGGGGCAGTTATCGACCCGAAGCGGACATTACTATAGCGCGTTGAGAGTCGGCCTTAGTCGTTCGGTTTCTAGCTATTGGGCTTCTTGCGATAAAGCATGAATGACATCCGCAGCCATCTTTTCAGCACTGTTCATCCCGTCAATCCGTAAGACCGGAGGGGCCTGCTCTGATAGCCATGCCTCGTGCCACGCTCGGTTGTTTCCTGAAAAGTGCGGATCGTCATACCGCGAAGCCCATTCTCGAAAGGCCACATGTATCTCATGCATGTCGCCACCCGGTGCTATCCGATCTCCAAAGCGCTCCTTTTCACGTTCGGCCAGCCGTTCAAGGCGAACGGGCGTTGGTGTTACAACGAACACAATCAGATCGACATGGGTAATCAGCGCTTCTCCCCAGCCCATACAAGAACCGGTCAGCACCCAATCGTAGTCACCGAACTTTTGCTGGATCAATGACACGCGCTCACTGGGAGGTCGCTTGGTCGTAAAAGGAGGGTTCGTGGGCATCCAGAAATAATCATCGACATCGACCTGTCGTACACCGAGCAGAGTTGCGATGTTTTGACCCAAAGTAGTCACGCCCGCACACGAAGCACCTGTAACGTAAATCCGCAATTTTTCCTCCATGAATACCAGTCGGTTTCGAGGCCGGCAAGATATCCCATATCCGGTTGGGACTCACTTTTTCTGGACTGCAAAGACCGCTTGTGGCCGATAGCTGCCGTTGGTGAAAGGCAGTTATCGGCCAGAAGCGGACATTCCGCCAACGGTAGAAAGTTGAAAAAAGTGGGTTACCCTCCATCGCTCTCCGAGTTGAACAGGTACCGACTCACATCGAACCCTTCTCTACCCAACGCCGGTATTGTCGCGTGCGAAACGCCATGGCGATCTGCTGCACAATCAGCGCACGCAATGGCGAGACACGTGGATCAGGCTGTTTCGCCCGACTGAGCTTACCCAACTGATACTTCACCACCGCCATGTTCGCCAAGGCGGCGATGGCCTTGTTCTTCCAAGTGATCGGCGGCAATTGCGGGGCATTGTCCTTGCCCAGCAGCCAGTCACGCGGCAGGTATGGATCGATGGCCAATGCCGTGCCGATACCGACCATGTCCACACCGCTCTGCACGACACCTTCAGCCACCGGGCGACGACGAATACCGCCGGTGACCATCACCGGCATCTTCGCGACGGTCCGGATGTCTCGGGCGAACTCGACAAAATAAGCTTCGCGGGCCAAGGTGCGACCATCGCGCGCCTCCCCTTGCATGGCGGGCACTTCGTAACTGCCGCCGGACAATTCCACCAGGTCCACATCCAGCTCGTTGAGCAGTTCAACGACCTTTTTCGCGTCATCGGCGGTGAATCCTCCGCGCTGGAAATCGGCGGAATTGAGTTTGACCGCCACCGTAAATCGCGCAGAAACCACCGCCCTGACTGCCTTGACGATTTCGAGCAACAGGCGCGCACGGTTTTCCAGGGAGCCGCCCCACTCGTCCGTTCGTTGATTGGTCAAGGGCGAAAGGAACTGGCTCAACAGATAGCCATGGGCAGCGTGGATTTCCACGCCGGTAAACCCGGCTTGTTCGCCCAAGCGTGCGGTGTTCGCAAAGCGCTGGATAACGTCCTCGATCACGCTGGCAGTCATGGCATGGGGCGTGGCGAAGCGCTTCGAGAGTTTGCCCAGATCCAGCGCCACGGCTGAGGGAGCCCAGGTCTTCTGCCCAAGATTGGACTGCATCTGCCGACCCGGGTGATTGATCTGCAACCAGAACTGCGCGCCGCCGGATCGGCCAATCCGCGCCCAGCGCTGGAACTTGTCCAGTTGCCGATCATCCTGCAAGACCACACCCCCCGGCCCCGTCATCGCACGGCCGTCGACCATCACGTTACCGGTAATGATCAACCCTGCACCGCCGTCAGCCCACGCTTGATAGAGACGCATCAGTGCGTCGGAGGGCGCCTGCTCGGCATCCGCCATGTTCTCTTCCATGGCGGCCTTGGCGATTCGGTTCTTGATGGTCGAACCGTTGGGAAGCGTCAGGGTGTCGAATAGATTCATGGAGCGGTCCTCAGCTGGAAATGAGGCCACCTTAAGATTGAAGTCAGCTTGAAGGTCAATAGCTTTTTCGACGCACTAGACGCTGGACGGCAGCTCGCCGAACGGCGGTGAACACTGAAAAAACGGTTATGCCCGTCGGGCCCCGGAAGCCCGACGGGCAGCTTCTTTCCCGCCCCCCCCTACCGCACGCTTGCCTGACGTTGCAACCATGCCTTCCTTGCGCAGACGATTGATCAGCATTTGCGCGTTGTCTGCACAGGCCATGCCCTCGGGCTTACCCTCGATGCCCTTGATGACCGACAGAAGTTGCTCCTTGTTCCGCGCCAACCTTTGCTGCAAGGCTTCAATTTCCCCGACCTTTTGCTTGAGTCCACTGAGTAAGTCATCCTGATGCCAGCCGCTGTCGTCCATCGGCATCAATTGGCGTATTTCTTCCAACGAGAAACCTGCCGCCTGCGCGCCGGTGATGATTTCCAGCATCCATGCGGTGTCGGGGGCATAATCGCGATAACCGTTGGCTTTGCGCTCAACCGGTTTGATCAGGCCGCTCGCCTCGTAGAAGCGGATGCGTGACGGCGCCAAACCGCTGATTTTTGCCAGCTCACCAATTCTCATATCCCCTCCCAGAGAGTCTGTTGACCTTGACGTTGAATTTTGCAGGTTTATCGCTGGATCAAACAGGCCTCCAGCCCGACTGGCTCGGATAGAACGCCAGCTGATTATCATGCTGACCGATGCATGCGAAGCAGCAAAGGGGGAAAATCCAAGGCTTCACTTGGTTCACCCACACCGCTGACGCGAACACGTTGGCTAAACGCTGAAGGTGACCTGAGTGTTCGAAACCCTCGCTGACGTACAGGTGGCACAAGTTGAGACCGACGGGCGCAGGTATTACACGTTTAGTTCAAGGGATACTTCTTTAGCCACCTCGATGAAAACTCGCATCGCTGCGCTCTGAAAGGCATCTTTGCGCCGCATCAGGACGGCGGTGCGCTGCAAACGCTCGGGTTCCAGTGCGATGGCTACCAGATCATCATGGGCCAACGCGACTTTGGCCGGCAATAAAGTCGATAGATTGGTCCTACGAACAATTTCGATCACCGCACCGAGGGCATTGGCCTCCATCCGCACCTGAGGACGAATCGCGTGTTTGCGGCAGTAGCGGTCGATCTGTTCGCGGGTGGCAAACTCCGGGCTGAGCAGAATCAGGGATTCGGCATTCAGACCCTGCAATCCAATGGACCGCTCCTCGGCCAAGTGGTGTCTGCGACTCACCACTAAAGCGAGGGTTTCGTTCAGCAACGGGATGGCCTCAATATTCGGTGTGCTTATTTCATCGAACGCGATCCCCGCGTCCAATTCTCCTGCCAAAAGCAGCTCCTCAATGCGCTCTTGGGAAATCTCCTTCAGGTTGAGCGTGATCTTGGGATACCGAGAGTGAAATGCTTCGATCACCGGCCCTACCAGATAAGTCGTGAACGTTGGCGTCACGGCCAGGCGCAATGAGCCGCGGGTGAGGTCGCTCACATCGTGGATGGCGCTTCTAGCATCTCGCAATTGCTGATAAGCACGGCGTGCATACAAAAGATAGACGTCTCCCGCGTCAGTCAAACGAGTTGTGCGCCCTGAACGGTCGAACAGCTGGGCTCCAAGACTTTCTTCCAACTGTTTCACCTGCTGCGAAAGGGCTGGCTGAGACACGTGCAGCGCCGCTGCGGCCTTCGTGAAGCTGAGATGTTCCGCAACCGCGAGGAAGTACTGGATGTGGCGAGCAAGCATGATTTAACCCATAAGATAATCTGATCAATAGCATAATAAATCAGACTTTTACCTTATGTAATGCGTTGCTTAATCTTTGTCTCACACCCAGACATCGAGACAGCAACCATGAAAGCGATCATCGACGGTTTTCTGAAATTCCAGAAAGACGCCTTCCCTGAGCGGATCAAACTGTTCAAGAACCTGGCTAATCAGCAGAGCCCAAGGGCGTTGTTCATCTCTTGCTCAGATAGCCGATTGGTGCCTGAACTGGTCACCCAGCGCGAGCCAGGGGATCTGTTTGTAATCCGCAACGCCGGCAACATCGTGCCGTCGTATGGCCCGGAACCCGGGGGCGTTTCGGCCTCTGTTGAATACGCAGTCGCCGCACTCCAGGTCGCAGACATCGTCATCTGCGGTCACTCCGACTGCGGCGCGATGACCGCCATAGCAACGTGCAAGTGCCTGGATCACATGCCTGCCGTTGCCGGATGGCTCCGTTACGCCGACTCGGCCAAGGTCGTCAACGAAGCCCGCAAACACCCGGATCTGCCGAGCAAAGTTACGTCCATGGTGCGCGAAAACGTCATCGCGCAACTGGCCAATCTCCAGACACACCCATCCGTTCGCCTGGCTCTCGAAGAAGGCCGCGTCACCCTGCACGGTTGGATTTATGACATCGAGAGCGGGCGTATCGACGCCTTCGATGGCAGTACCGGGACCTTCGTGTCCCTCGCAGAGAACCCCGAAGTCCACGCCGTTTCCCAGCAAGCCAGGCACGTTGCCTGAAACCTGTACCTGCAACCCTTACCAACCCAGGAGATTCGCCATGATCCAGACTCAAGCCACCCGCACCGCTCGCCAGGAACTGACCGAAACCATCATCTTGACCAAGGCTCGCAAGGACCTGTCCTTCGCCGAGATCGTTGATGGCACCGGCCTGTCCGAAGCCTTCGTCACTGCTGCCCTGCTCGGCCAGCATCCACTGCCTTCCAGCGCCGCCCAGGTCGTGGGTAAGAAACTCGACCTTGATGCTGATCAAGTCGCTTTGCTGCAATCGATGCCAGTTCGCGGCAGTTTTTTTGACGGCGTACCGTCCGACCCGACCATCTACCGTTTCTACGAGATGATGTCGGTATACGGCACCACCCTCAAAGCTCTGGTTCACGAGAAGTTCGGCGACGGCATCATCAGTGCCATCAACTTCAAGCTGGACATCAAGAAAGTCGAAGATCCGGAGGGTGGCCATCGCGCTGTGATCACCCTGGACGGCAAGTATCTGCCTACCAAGCCTTTCTGATTTAAGTCAGCCCGGCGTCTGGCGGCGACCGGGCTACACCCCAACCCTTTATTACGACTGAGCACCGCTTAAGTGCTTTGGCCTTCTCACGCCCTCATTACAGGTGATCACTATGAAACTGTTACTCGTTTTATTCCTAGGCAGCCTTGGCGCTGTCGCTATGGCTGATGAGCTGGATACACAGACTGCGCACATTACGGTCGAGCCCTATCGTTACTCTCAACACCTGGACATCGCCCACGTTGTGTCGATTACTCAGATACCAGATGTCTGCGATGTAGTGCCGGTGCAGATGACTTACGACGACTCCAAGGGCGACCGGCACACCATGGAATACCACGTCATAGGTACCGGCTGTACCAATTGACTCCTCTCCCGTCCGCACATCTGGCGCTCGATCGCTCTGCGCCAGGGACGGGGGCTCAAACACCCGCCGTCCCCTGACCCTTTTTGAAAAATCACCCTTCTCTATTTGCGCCCCTACAGCGCGCTTCCCGCCACTACTGCGGCACTAATTGCACGGAAGTGCATTTACTCAGGCCGTATCCAAAACCAGGAATTGCCAGCGGCTGACTGCCAAAAATCTTCATCGCGAGTTCCCGCCTGCGACACGGAGCAACGAGAGCACATCATCCAACGTTGCACTTCTGTCACTCTCACCTTGGCTTAAACGCAAAGTCAGAAGCCAGACCCTTACCTTGAATCCTCTATTCAGGCCACCGTGCCCTGCTGTCATGCCTGCTTGAGTCGGCAGCCCTCAGACCCTTCATGAATCCTTTGCAGCCTCATGCGTGGATCTGGTGAAGCAAATATCAAATATTGTCAGAGAACTTCAGTAATAGACTCATGGCTGGAAAAGCTGTGACCGCCAGACCTTTCGCGAAGCAGACAGTGAGGATCGTTGGCAGGTGGAAGAGCCGGATAAGACCGGCCAAGAGTTGGAGGATAAAACTTTGGAGGGATTGCGTGCGGTTACGGGTCAGGAGGACTTTTGATAAAGGAACTATTTATAGCGCCAGGCTCAAAAAAAAGACCTGAGCCTTTCAACGAAAGGCTCAGGTCGGTAGAGATATTTACAGACCGAGGTCAGACAGGCTTGGATGATCATCCGGGCGACGTCCCAGCGGCCAATGGAACTTGCGTTCGCTCTCCTTGATGGGCATGTCGTTCACGCAGGCGAAGCGACGGTGCATCAGGCCATCCGCTTCGAATTCCCAGTTTTCGTTACCGTAAGAGCGGAACCAGTTACCTGAATCATCATGCCACTCGTATGCGTAACGAACAGCGATGCGGTTGTCGGTAAAGGCCCAGAGCTCTTTGATCAGGCGATAATCAAGCTCTTTTTTCCATTTGCGAGTCAGGAAACCTTTGGCTTCTTCGCGATTGGTAGCAAATTCCGCTCGGTTACGCCATTTGGTGTCCAGCGTATAGGCAAGCGATACTTTTTCGGGATCGCGGCTGTTCCAGCCATCTTCAGCGAGTCGGACTTTCTCGATCGCCGTTTCACGAGTGAAAGGAGGAAGTGGCGGACGAGTTTGTGCATTGGACATGGTGATGCCTCCAGGACTATTGGATGTGACGGTTAATTTAACGCTTTCGGAACCCAGCAAACCAGTACGACTTTCTTTTAGCAATCAGCTGGCAATTGCGCGACTTATTTTGCGTCGCACTATAGTTACCCATCGCGCGCGCCATGATTATTGTGCTTTTGATTAGTATCAGCAGTGAATTACCAAGACAACTGGACATTCCCGCTCGATCCATGGAGCCAATGTAGAACGATCGTTCTCCTCGGTCAAGCCTCGCTTGGAATTTTTTTGATCGACTCAGGCGGTCAGTTCTATCACGCGGGGTACCGACTTCTTGGGGCAACGGCAAGCTCAGCGCTATCAGGGTACTTATAAAGGAGCTTTGTCCAGCCCCTAACCGGCGGAGAACGGAAGGATCGGATGGACACGCAAAGCAGCTCAAACGAGAACGAGCGGCTACAGTTATCAATCGACAATGATCTTGAAAATCGATGCGCGCCCTATCGTGCTCTGCTGAGCACAAGATTGAGACTTGTTGTGTCAAGGCTGAAAAATCCTGCACCAACGACTATGGTAGACAGTTGCAGATGCGCCCTGCGCCCAACAACAAGTCGCAGCGATGGCACTTGCGGACTTCACGCCTGATTGGAGCATTTCATGACCTCGCATAGCATGCAGGCAACTCCCAGCGAACTCGCAGCGTTCGTCAACGATCACTTTTCCGGGCGCGGGATCAGGCCGGACGGGGTGATTGCTCAGTCCTGGTATCGTAGCGTCGTTGAGCACCGGCTCGATCCTGGCGCGGCCAGCCGCAAGAACATCCTCAGCGCCCCGGACATTCGGCGCCATCAGCAACAACATCAGCAATACCTTTCTATCGCTAGTCAGGGCGTCAGTGGCCTGGCGCGGCGCGTGGTGCCGGCTGGCTTCGCTGTCCTGTTGAGCGACGAATACGGCATTACCCTGGATGCCCAATTGCCTAGCCGGCACGAAGCGTACACCCAGTCAGGTCTGGTGGTAGGCGCGAGATGGGATGAGTCGGTGGTGGGCACCAACGGCATCGGCACCACGCTTGCGGCAACGCAGCCACTGATCATCCATCGTGACGAGCATTTCCTGGCCGTCAACTCCCGCCTGAGCTGCTCGGTAGCGCCCATCTTTGATGCCCAAGGCCTGTTGCGCGGTTGCCTGAATGCGACCTGCATGAACAGCGACGGTCCTCGGGAAAGCCAATACCTCACTCTGCAACTGGTAATCATGTACGCGCGCATGATCGAGAATGCACATTTTCGCCAGAGCTACCGCGACCGTTTGACCCTGTCTCTCGTACCCATCGATGAAATTGCCGACCTGGGCAACGAACAATTGCTCGCCCTGGATGAAAGCGGGCGCGTCATCGGGGCCAACCGGGCCGCGTTTGTCGCCCTGGACGTGGCCGACGAGCCAACGTTGATCGGCGTCGCCATCGAACGCCTGCTTTCGACCACAGTGGACGAACTGCTCCAGCTCACCGACGGTGGCGCTCGGGGCGTGCGGCTGCGCAGCCCTCGGCACGAATCTGTGCTGGATGTCGGCCTGCGCATTCCTTCTGAACGGCACCGCCCGTTCCCCGTCGCCCGTCCCGCGCTTCAAGCTCATCCGGATTTGCACCAACTCGCCGGCCTGGATGCCCGGCTGCAGCAAAACACCCAGCGTGTGCGCAAGGTGATCGACAAGGGTATCCCGATCCTGATCACCGGTGAGACCGGCACCGGCAAGGAGGCGTTTGCCCGTGCGATCCACCATGCAAGCCAACGCCGCGCAGGGCCTTTCGTGGCGCTGAACTGCGCGGCGATCCCGGAGACGTTGATCGAGAGCGAACTGTTCGGCTATCGCGCCGGCAGCTTCACGGGAGCCAACCGAAAAGGCATGAAAGGCAAACTGGAACAGGCGAACGGCGGGACGTTGTTTCTCGATGAGATCGGCGACATGCCCGCCCACCTGCAAACCCGCTTGCTGCGAGTGCTGGCGGAGCGAGAAATTTCGCCGCTGGGGGCCGAGGCGCCGGTGACACTGGATGTTCAAGTGATCTCGGCCACTCACCAGGATCTGCATAGCATGATCCGCGACAAGCACTTTCGCGAAGACTTGTTCTACCGCCTGGCCGGCATGAACCTGACGTTGCCGGCCTTACGCGAGCGCACTGATCGAGCCGAGCTGATCGACGCGCTGCTCGCGGCGCAGCCCGGCGCCGCAGGGTTACGGCTTGACGCCGATGCCCGCCGATGCCTGCTTGACTACCCTTGGCCCGGCAACATTCGTCAATTGCTCAATAGCCTGCGTTACGCGGTGGCGCTGGCCGAAGATGGCGTGATTGGTATGGGTTGCTTGCCCAACGAATTGCTGGCACCGCAAAGGGCATCACGGTCGATCTGCGTCACGGCGCAGACCGGCCATCTGGAAGCACACCTGGACGGTGAGGAGTCCCGCCGCCTGCTGGACACGCTGCGCCGCCACCGCTGGAACATCAGCGCCGCCGCGACGGACCTGGGTATCTCGCGCTCGACGTTGTACCGCAAGATGAAAAAACACGGTGTCGTCGCGCCCAACCACCAGTCCTGATAGCGGGGCGCACGGCAAATGAAAATGCCGGTACCCATCGTGGGCACCGGCATTTTTCAAGGCTCAGGCTTTGAATCAGATTTGAATGTAAACCACGTGGGTATGAGTGTATTCATACAAGCCGTGCTTGCCGTCCGCGCCGCCAATGCCGGATTTGCGCGCCCCCGCATGGAAGCCCTGCATCGCTTCAAAGTTCTCCCGATTGATGTAGGTTTCGCCGAAATCCAGTTCATTACTGGCGCGCATGGCCGCGCTCAGGCTGCGGGTATACACCGAAGAGGTCAGGCCGTACTCGCTGTCATTGGCCAGGACGATGGCTTCGTCAAGGTCGTCCACAATCTGGATCGGCAGCACCGGGCCGAAGATTTCCTGGCGCATGATCGCCATGTCGCTGCCGCAACCGGCCAATACAGTCGGCTGGTAGTGAAAGCCTGCGCCCTTGTCCGCTACCGCCCCGCCCGTGACCACTTCAGCACCCTGCCCTGTGGCGGTCCTGACCATCTGCGCGACTTTGTCCAACGCGGCCTGGTTGATCAGCGGCCCCATTTCCAGGTCATCTTCGGCCAGCGGGTCGCCGTACCGGGTCGCGGCCATCGACGCAGCAATCTGCTCGATGAACTGATCGGCGACCTTGCGTTCGACGTACACCCGTTCGGCGCAATTGCATACTTGCCCGGTGTTGATCACCCGTGATGCAGTAACAGCCTTGACCGCCAGTTCAAGGTCGGCGTCTGCGAGTACGATCGCCGGCGCCTTGCCGCCCAGCTCCAGGTTCAGTTTGGTGATGTTCGGCGCTGCCGCGGCCATGATTCGCGAGCCGGTACCGACGCTGCCGGTGAAGCTGATCAAATCCACGCCTGCATGACTCGTCAACTGGTGCCCTACCGTCGCCCCCGTGCCGCTGACCACGTTGAACACCCCGGCTGGGAGGTCTGTCTCGGCCACCAGGCGAGCGAATTCAAAGCAGTTGATGGGGGTCTCTTCGCTGGGCTTGATCACAATGGTGTTACCGGTCACCAGCGCGGGCGCCATCTTGCGGGCGATCAGGAAGAACGGGAAATTCCACGGCAAAATGCCCGCCACTACGCCCAAGGGCTTGCGTAGCAGGAAGATGTTTTCGCCGGCACGGTCGCTGGTCAGCACCTCCCCTTCAAGACGCCGTGCCCACTCGGCCATGTAATCCAGGTAATCCGCAGTGAAGTTGACCTCCACCCGCGCCAGTCCCAGCACTTTGCCTTGTTCGGCGGTGATGACGTGGGCGAGTCGCTCGGCGTTGTCGCGCACTTTGCTGGCGATCTTGCGCAGGTAACCTGCGCGTTCGATGGCCGGACGGGCCGCCCAGCTTTTCTGCGCCTTGCGCGCCGCGACAATGGCCTCTTCCACCTGTTCGCCGCTGGCTTCGGGCACGCGGGCCAGCAGTTGATTGTTGGCCGGGTTGCGCACTTCGATGCTCGGCTCGCTGGGAACGAAGGCGTTGGCGATGAAGTTCTGGTAATGAATGATTTCGGTCATGTGTTTGCTCTCGCGGACAGTGTCGAAAACGATGCAGTGGCGCCTCTGCTCCTTGCATCGCGGCGTTCATTTGGCGCTGAAGGTTTTCCAGACGCCGCCTTCCTGCTGCAGGTCATGGGCGCGCTTGATCAGGTATTGATGGATTTGCTCCACCTGATCCGGCGTAAAGGCATCGGCAAAGGACGGCATGCCGTCGGGCACCCGGCCGCCGTAGAGAATGCCGAGGAACATCTGGTGTTTTTCGGTCGTCAACTTACGCAGGTCCGGCAACACGCCACCGCTCACTGCATGGATGCCGTGGCACTGGGAGCAGTAGCCGTCATAGAGTTTGCCACCGGCCTCCACCGCGACGGCGTCACCGGTCAAAGGCGGCGGCTTGGGGGTCTCGGCAAGCGGTGCCGGTTCGTTGAGTTTCTCGGTGCCGCCCAGCTTGTAGGTCAGTACCTGAGAAAACGGACGAACCCCGGCGCGCAGGGACAACGCACCGGCAAAAGTCGAGAAGGCCCCGCCCCAGCCGGCCATGAACGTCACGTATTGTTCGCCGTCGACGCTGTAGGTAACCGGCGCGGCCATGACGCCGCTGGCCGCCGGTTGCTCCCAGAGCTTCTTGCCGGTATCAGCGGCATAGGCAATCACCCGGCCATCGGCACTGCCCTCGAACACCAGGTTGCCGGCAGTGCTCAAGGTGCCGCCATTGAAGATCGTCACATAGGGCACTTCCCAGGCCGGCTGCTGCTTGACCGGGTCCCAGGCGATAAGCTTGCCCGACCAACCCTTGGCCATTTCCAGCAGCCCATCAGCGTTCTCCGGCATCATCCCGGTGCGCAGACCCAGTTGATACATGCTCTTGAACGGGTTGCGCTTCGGCGCCTCGGGGATGTGCTCGTAGTAGGCGGACATGATGTGCGCCGGGATATACACCAGCCCCGTGTTCGGATTGAATGACATCGGCTGCCAGTCATGTGCGCCCCAGAACGCAGGCGTCACCAGTTTGCGCTTACCATCCTTCCAGTAGGCGGCGTTCTCGTCGTCCACGATAGGCCGGCCCGTCTTCATGTCCATGCCCTTGGTCCAGCTCTGCGGCACGATGCCCTTGGCCGATAACAGCTCCCCCGTGGCACGGTCGATCACATAGAAGAAACCGTTCTTCGGCGCCTGCATCAGCACCTTGCGCGGTTTCCCGTCGATCGGCAGTTCGGCCAGGATCATGTGCTGGGTCGCAGTGTAGTCCCAGGCATCTCCCGGCGTGGTCTGGTAATGCCAGACGTATTCGCCGGTGTCGGCGTTGACCGCGACGATCGAGGACAGGAACAGGTTGTCACCCTTGGCCTGGCTGCGCCATTTGGGGTCCCACAACGAACCGTTACCCACGCCGATGTACAACAGGTTCAGATCAGGATCGAAGGCAAAGGAGTCCCAGGCGGTACCACCGCCACCCTGCTCGACAAATGCGTCGCCGTGCCAAGTCTTGGCGGCGATGGCCATGGCCTTGTCTTCCGGCGGCAGCTTCGGATCGCCCGGTACGGTATAGAAGCGCCAGGCCTGCTTGCCGGTTTCTGCATCGTAGGCGGTGACATAGCCGCGCACGCCGAATTCCGCCCCGCCGTTGCCGATCACCACCTTGCCGTTGACCACACGAGGAGCGCCGGTGATGGTGTAGCTGCGCTTATGGTTGTCCCGGGTGTCCACCGACCAGGCACGCTGACCGGTCTTGGCGTCGATGGCTTCCAGCCGGCCGTCGAGCACACCCACATAGACTTTGCCTTTCCACACTGCGACGCCCCGGTTGACCGCATCACAGCAAGCTTCACCGGCGCGGTTGCGGTCGGACTGTGGGTCATACTTCCAGATCAGCCGGCCATTGCGTGCATCCAGGGCGTAGACCACCGAAAACGGCCCGGTGGTGTACATCACGCCGTCAACCACGATGGGCGTGGCTTCGACACCGCGGTCAAGATCGAGTTTATAGCTCCACGCCAGGCCGAGCTGGTTGACGTTCTGGTCGCTGATGCTGCTGAGCGGGCTGTAGCGTTGCTCATCGTAGGTACGACCGGTGCTCATCCAGTTACCGGGCTCCTGGTCGGCGGCAATAATCCGCTTGCCATCGACGTTGGCGGGCACGTCCTGCGCCCAGGCCGGCACGGTGCTCAAAGTCATGGCTAACGCGACGAACAGGCTCTTGAGCGGAGCGCCGAAAGGCGCGGTTCGGGGGGCGGGAGGCACGGCGAGACCAAACTGTGTCATGAGGGACTCCTGATTCTTATTAGTAGCGAAGCCATTGCGCTGCGCAGAGGGACAAGAGCAACCCCTGTGCCAGTCGTCGCCAAGGACCTGTAAGCCGCGCCATATAAGGCTTACAGGAAGAATCGATTACTGCATCAACCTGCGACAGGTGTCGCACCCATGGAGCATCTGTGCCGCGCATGGCACATCTGTTTCCCCGAGGCGTGCGCTCGCGACACTCGCGTGAGAAATATAAGCGCCAGGAGACCACTCCAGCCCCTGCGCTCTACGTCCATCAAAGCTCAACTGCGCAGCCAACGAGCAGCCAACTACCTCATGGCTCTCTCGGGAGCCTCGGTCACGCAAGAGGCGCTCTCCCCTGTCGCCAGCCACACTTCAGGCACGCTGAGCAAGCGAGCCAATTGCTTCATACGCGTTTCGGGGATGCCGCGAGCGAACCAATTCGCCAGGCACTGCGGGCTGATGCGAAGCAGCTCCGAGAAGCCTGCGTGAGATATGGCATATTCCTTCAGCGTGGCCTTCAAACGTTGCCCGCTGGCCCGTCGGGATCGTGAAGACAAATGCCTTCGCTGCTTTTCCGTAGGGTTATTCATCCTAATGCTCTGTCTCCTGAAACTACGATTGGGCGGACCCAATGTAGGTGACAAGAAGCAGGATGGGATAGAGCTTAAAACGCACGGTTTTGGAGAAAAGGAACAATCCCACGGCCGGCGACCGAAAGACCTACAGCCCTTGCCTAGGCCAATTGTCGCCGGCCCGAGTTCGCTGACGTGGGCCTCAAGAGCGCTACTGCAAGCTACGGCAACGGTTGTTTCCAGGCAAACGAATAAACCTTCTGCGGCGTCGAAGGCTGGCAGGCCAGGTTGTCGGCATCGGCCCCGACCAGGAACCATTCGGCCCGTGAGGTATGCCCGACACGGCGCGCCTTCTGCGGGTCATAACATCTCGCCATGTCCCTGCCCGGCACCAGGGCATAGGCCTGCGGATGGCTGCGCAGCCAGCGGGCCGATTGTTCCAGGGATTGGCGGTTGTAAAAGCCGAAATGGACCAGGGGCTGCCGGGCGAACAACCAATGCCCCTCCCGCCAGCCCACCAGCACCAGTTGCGAATGCGTCGTCAGCCGGGCCACTTCACCCATCAGCGTTTCGTGGGGGTTGGTGCCCTCCTTGTGCGGCTCGGCGAAACCACGGGCAAACCAGGCGCCCAACCACAGCACGGTCAGTATCGAGAATATCGCCCGGCCTCGCGCTCGCTGGCGGAACCAGCGGCGCAGCAACCAGGGCACCAGAGGCGCCACGGCCAGCACCAGGGCGGGTAATGCCGGGAAGATGTACAACTTGCGCTTGCCGCTGCTCAGGCTGAAAAACAGCAGCACCAATACCACCCAACCGAGCAGGACCAGTACGCGACCGTCGTGCTTGACCAGTTGTTTGCGCCAGGCCGGTACCAGCCACGGCAGCATGAACAGAATCGGCAACCAGTACTTGGGGATCACTTGGACGAAGAAATACCAGAAAGGCTCGCGGTGTTCCCAGGCATTGGCATAACGTCCGGCGGTCTGCTTGAACAGGATTTCCTGGATGTACGCCAGGCTGTCAGGACTGCCCTGCCCGACGATCACCAGCAACGGCCCGAGCCAGAGCGCGATGGCGAGCAGCGCCACCCCCAGCCCCGACCACCAGGCACCGCCCTTGCCCGGCATGGCCACCACGCCCGTCCAGCCTTTGCGCACGGCATAGGCGTAGGGAATCAGCATCAGCACCGGTAAGAAACCCACGCCCTTACTGATGACGCCCAACCCCATCGCACCACAGGCCAGGTAATACCAGCGCCAGTGCGGCCCCAGCAAAAGGTGTCGGCACAGGCCGTAGATTGCCAGGATGGTCCAGAGCGCGAGAAAGCCATCGATCTGTCCAGTCCGCAGGATGCTGTAGGTCTGGTAGGTCGCCAGGAACAACAGCGCCGCGATCATCCCGACGCGCCGGCCCCACAAGCGGCGCCCCAGGTCATACAGGCAACCAGTCGTCACTGCGCCGGCGATAAGGGCGGGCAAGTACAAGGCAATTTTTGGCAGCTGGGTCACTTGTACGAACAGCGCCACGGTCCACATGAACAGCGGTGGTTTGTCCGCATAGATTTCCCCGGCGCGATGGGGAATGAACCATGAGCCGTCTTGCAGCATTTCCAGGGCGACGCCAAGAAAACGCTCCTCATCGACATTCATCGGCTGCCGCCAGCCAAGACCGGCTCCCACCAGGGCCAGCGCCAACAGCACCAGCGCCAGCAGTTCCAGACGCGAGCTGGACAGTCGTATCCGCACCGAATCAGTCCTTGCTATCCAGTTCACCGCCCGCGCGCTCATGCTGCTTGGCGATCAATTGCAGGTTGCGCAGGTAGACGATGAACCCGAAGGATTGACCGAGAATGAACACCGGGTCTTGACGGTAGATGGCATAGGCCAACAGCAAAGCGCTGCCGACGATACTCAGGTACCAGAAGCCGACCGGGATCAAGCTGCGCTTCTTGTATTCGCTGTACAGCCATTGCAAGGCGAAACGTCCGGTAAAGGCCAACTGGCCGCCGAACCCAACTACCAGCCATAAGGATTCTCTGCCCATGTCAGACCTCGATTTCCTGTACGTTGACGTCCAGACGGGTGCGCTTGATCAACCACCACACCCCGAACAGATCGAGAATCCCAACCAGGGCCCGGTCGAGGTTGCCGTAGTTGGAAACCCCGGCGCCTCGCTCACGGTGATTCACCGGTTGCACCAGCATCCGCCCGTTGTGTCGACGGATCAACGCGGGGATAAAGCGATGCATATGGTCGAAGTACGGCAGACGCAGGAACGCTTCGCGCTCGATCAGCTTGATGCCGCAGCCGGTGTCAGGTGTCTGGTCTTTGAGTAGGCTGGACCGCAGTCTGTTGGCGAATCGCGAGGCCCAACGCTTGCTCGCCGTGTCCCGCCGGTTGACACGATGCCCCGCCACCAGCTTGACGCCGTCAGGCTGGCCTTCGGAACCGCGGACCAATTCCAGCATTTTCGGTAAGTCGGCCGGATCGTTCTGACCGTCGCCGTCGAGCGTCGCCAGCCAGTGCCCCCGCGCCACCTTGGCGGCGTGGTAAATGGAAGTGCTTTGCCCCAGTGATCGAGCATGACTGAGCACGCGCAATTGTCCATAACCGCTGTCTTGCAAGGCGCGCAGCTCAGCGGCGGTGGCGTCGGTGCTGCCATCATTGACCACGATGACTTCAAAGGCCTCGCCGGCTAGCGCGGCACGGACTTCTTCCAGTAAAGGGACGAGATTGCCGGCTTCGTTTTTTGCCGGAATCAGCACCGACACATAGAGGTTTTCGTGCATGAGGTTCCAATCAGGATCTGAACGATAAGGGAGGCTAGACGCCATAGTAGTTGCGGTACCAATCGACAAACGACTGCACGCCGACCGGCACCGAGACCTGCGGACGAAACCCCACCCGTTCTTCCAGCTCACGGGTGTCCGCCCAGGTATCGATCACGTCGCCCGATTGCAGCGGCAAGAAGTTTTTGACGGCGCGCCTGCCCAGTGCTTCTTCGAGGCATCCGACAAACTGCAGCAGCGTCACCGGCGCGCCGAAACCAATGTTGTAGAGCTTGTTTCGCACACCGCTTTCATCGGTGGGTGGCAGCGGTATCAAGCGCACCAGGCCTTCGACAATGTCATCGATGTAGGTGAAGTCACGAGACATCGCACCGTCGTTATAGACGTCGATGGCTCGACCATTGAGGATGGCCTCGGTGAATTTGAACGGGGCCATATCCGGCCGTCCCCAGGGACCATAGACGGTAAAGAAACGCAGGCCGGTCGTGGGGATGCCGTAGAGGTGCGAGTAAGCGTGGGCCATCAGCTCGTTGGCGCGCTTGGTAGCGGCGTAGAGTGACACCGGCTGGTCGACCGGATCGGTGGTGGCATAGGGCATGCGCTCATTCAACCCATACACCGAACTGCTCGAGGCGAAAATCAGGTGCGCCGACCGATGGGCGCGACACGCTTCCAACAGATTGAGGAAGCCCACCAGATTACTCCGCGCATAGATATCAGGGTTGTCGATCGAATAACGCACGCCGGCCTGGGCGGCCAGGTGAACGACCTGGTCGAAAGGGTTATCGGCGAACACATCCATCAGCGCCTGCTTGTCGGCCATGTCCAGCAGCTTGAATTGGAAGTTCGGGCAAGGCGTCAATTGCGCGAGACGAGCCTTTTTCAACTCGACGCTGTAGTAGCTGTTGAGGTTGTCGATGCCGATAACGTCATGGCCGTCGCTGCACAGGCGTTTGGCCGTATGGAACCCGATGAAGCCGGCAGCGCCGGTGACCAGGACTCTCATACGCTCCGTCCATCCGTATCATGCCCGATAGCGCCGGGGGACAAACCTTTGAAACAGAAACAGCCGCTGACCCAAACGACCCCATGCATAAATCACCCTGACCGACCATCCGGCTTTCGCCAGTTCTCCCAGACTTTTATCAAGGAAAAATGACGGTTTTATGAGCGTCTGGTGAGGCTCGCCGAGATTGACCCAGCGAACCGCTCACGGGGTCAGTTCAGGTCGTTGAGAATCAGGCTGCGATAATGGCCCGGGTTGGACCCGGACCACTTGCGAAACGCCTTGTAGAACGAACTGGCATCGGCAAAGCCCAGGCGCGCGGCAATCTCGACGAAGCTGATGGTCGGTTCGGCCAGCCAGGCAATTGCCAGCTCCTTGCGCACGCTGTCCTTGAGGCCCTGGTAGGTCTGGCCCTCCTCCGCCAGGCGCCGGCGCAGAGTCGACGCGGAGACGCACAGCTGCTGCGCCAATGCTTCGGTTTCCGGCCATTGTTCGGCGGGCAGTTGTCGCAAATCGTGGCGGATACGGCTGGCAAGGCTCTGCGGATTGCGGTATTTGACCAGGATATTGGCCGGAGCCTGGGCCAGGAAGCGCTTGAGTTCGTCCGCATTGCGCCGGATGGGCAGATCCAGGAAGTCGGCTGCCAGGATCATCCGCGTCCGGGAGCGTCCAAAACGCAGATTCTGCGAAAACATCACCCGGTAGTCATCGCAGAAATCCGGCTCGGCACAGCGCAGTTCAACGGACAGGATCGGAATGCGCCGCCCGGCCAGCCAGCACGCCACGCCGTGCACGATCATCCAGTAGGTGAAATAGGTGAAGGCCCGACGCGGCGCTTGGTCATCTTCCAGCAAGACGATTTCCGCCAGGCTCTGCTGGCGAGTGCACTGGGCCGGCAGGTGTTCAAGCATCAGCGACAGGAAGCCCAGCCCGGCCTTCAATCCTGCCGCCAGTGTCGGCTGGGCCATGGCGCACTGGCAGAAAAACGCCAGGCTGCCGGACTTGAGCTTGCGCGGGTCCATGCCGAAGAACTCGTCATCGTTACGCCGGGCCAGCAAGCGCCACAGCCGCGCATAGGCATGGGCCGGAACCCGGGCCTGGGGATCGGCGAGCAATGCCGGGTCGATGCCGACCTTGCTCAGCACCTCATCGGTGGCCGCCCCGGCGGTGCAGCTTTGCAGCAGCGCCTCGCGCACCAACTGCACAGAGATGGTGTCTTTTTTCGCCATCGCCTGAGTGTTCACAGGATCCGGTAAAGCAACCGCTCGATCCGGACCCGGCTGACCCGTTTGAGAAACTTGGCCACGGCCGCGGGATAGTCCGGCAGGGTTTCCAGGTCCAGGTAACGCTCGATCCGGCGCGTATGACGATAGATCTGCTCAAGCTCGGTCCGACGCGGTTCCAGCAGCTCGCCCTTGGGATCGTCCAGCAACAGGGCGTTTTCCAGGTCGAGCCGGAAAGCTCGCGGATTGAGGTTGTTGCCGGTCAGCAAGGTGTAGCGCTCGTCGACCCACATGCCCTTGAGGTGATAGCTGTTGTCGCCGTCACGCCACAGGTGCAGGTTCAATTGGCCGTTGTCGATGTAGCGCTGATGCCGCTTGGCGAAGCGTCGCAGGCTGATCTCATACAGGTAGGGTAGCGCGGCGATGATCTTGAACGGCTCGCTCGGTGGAATGAAGAAATCGTTGGCGGTCTTGTCGCCGACAATGATGTCGATCTTCACCCCCCGCGCCAGGGCGCGGTTGAGCTCGCGGGTCACTGCCAACGGCAGGTTGAAATACGGCGTGCAGATGGTCAGTTGCTGGCGACTGCTGGCGATCAATTCGCCGATCACCCGGCTCAACGGGTTGTTCTTGCCCACGCCCAGCAACGGGCTTACCGACAGGCCGCTCTTGTCGAGGCTACCGGCCGTGGTGTCGTAGGCCGCGTACTTGAGGCGACTGCGCAGGTCGCCGATGTCCTTGCGCAGGCTGCGGGTGGTCGGCAGGTTCGGCAGGTCCAGGCGATGCACGGCCTTGGACGCGACCAGGCCATGTTGCACCAGGTGCTGCATGGAATCGGCCAGCGCGGCATTTTGCAGCAGGTGGTAGCGGTCGTAGCGGTATTTCTCGAACTTGTGCAGGTAGACGTTATTCAGGCTGGCGCCGCTGTACAGCACGCAATCGTCGATCACGAAGCCTTTCAAATGCAGCACGCCAAACAGCTCGCGGGTCTGCACCGGCACACCGTAGATCGGCACTTCGCTGGCGTGCAGGCGCGTCTGCTCCTGGTACCAGGCCGAGTTGCCCGGCTGCTTCTTGGCACCAATCAGCCCGCGCTGGGCGCGCAGCCAGTCCACCACCACGACCACGTCGAGCTCCGGACGCGCGGCTTTGGCAGCGTGCAGCGCGTCTAGAATTTCCTGGCCCGCTTCATCCTGTTGCAGGTACAGGGCGACGATGTAGATGCGTTGGGTGGCCTGGGCGATCTTCTCCAGCAGGCAACGACGAAATTCCGCAGCGCCATCGAGGATGGTCACCGCCTCGGGGGTCAGTGCAAAGCTGCGCAGCTTGGGCAGCAGGGAGCGTTTGAAAAGCGACGGCATAGGGCTCGCAGTAGGTCGATTCCGAAGAGCGAATGAGCTTACACCATGGCGGGCGGGTTTTGGACAACTTGCACTTTTCTATTCTGTGAGCGCATGGCTTGCCCGCGATGGCGCCCCGAAGAGTCGGATCGCGGGCGAGCCATGCGCCCACAGGAACGCAACCGGGAATCAAGAGAAAATTGACTTGACCAAGAAGAATGATCGTTCTACTGTCCGCCCCATGAACGAGATCATTGGTAATGAAACCCGAGACATCATCCTCGATGTCGCCGAGAAACTGATCTATCGGAGTGGCATCGCCGCCACGGGCATGGATCTTCTGGTGAAGACCGCCGGCGTCTCCAGGAAAAGTGTCTATCGCTACTTCGCCAACAAGGACGAGTTGATCGTGGCCGCTCTCCAGCGGCGGGACGAACGCTGGATGCACTGGTTCAGCACCGAAGTCGACAAGGCGCCAACGCCCAGGGCTCGCTTGTTCAACCTGTTCACCGTGCTCAAGGGCTGGTTCGAGAGTGAAGGTTTTCGCGGCTGTGCGTTTATCAATACCAGCGGCGAGACGGGAGATCCCCAGGATCCGGTGCGCCAGCTGGCGAAGCTGCATAAACAGAAGCTGCTCGACTATGTGACCCGGCTGTGCCTCGAACAAAGTGTCCAGAACCCGCAGGCACTGGCCCGGCAACTGTTGGTCCTGATCGATGGCGCGATTACCGTTGCCTTGGTCATGGGTGACCACGGCGCAGCCGACGACGCCCGGGATGTACTTGAAAGACTGTTGCCGCCGGATAGGTAAGACACAAGACCGCCGAATCGCTGTGCCATGCCGGTCAAGCGAAGGGAACGCAAGTTCCACTGGCCCAGGGCCGCCGACCGGATAATCATCCTGGGATTCCGAGTTGGGCTTGTAAGCCCTTGTGGCCAGGGAACTTGCTCGCGATGACGGCGGGGAGCGATCCGCTCCCTCAGCCCCCTTCCCGATTGATCAGAAACTCCAGCAGCGTCTGGGCGCAGGCCTCGATGCTGCCTTCCAGGATCAGCTCATACCCATGGGTGTTCTCGGTCGGGATCGCAATGCATCCGCCTTGAGCCGATATCCCGCTGCCCATGACGGCGCTGGCGTCGCTGGCGAAGTCCACCAGCAGGGCGAATTGCGGTGACAGCCCGCAACGCTGGCCGGCGCGGTACAACTGGTCGACGATTTGGCGGCTGTAGCAACCGTCCTGGTCGCCGGTGTTGATGATCGGGTCGACGCACAGCCGGGTGCCGTATTCCTGGACGACCGGCCCGACCTCGACGGCGACGGTCACCTCGCCCGGCAGATGTCCCGCTGCGTACAGGGCGCCGGCATTGGACTCTTCTTCCTGGGTGGTAAAGACGAAATACACGTCACCCTCCAGTTCGGCCCGCCGTTCGGCCAACAATGCGGCGGCCTGCAAGGTGGCGACCATCGGTGCGCGATCATCCAGGAAGTGTGCGGCAATGGCATCATTGACCCGAAACGGCCGGCGCCAGTGCTGGCTCAACACCACCCGCGTTCCAGGCCGCACGCCATGCTGGTGCAGTTGTTCGGCTGAACAGCGGGTGATCACATGGACATCTTCCCAGTGCACATTCCCGGACAGCACGTCCGCGCCCTGGTGGGTTTCATCCGTGCTGTGCATGGAGCCGAACGACAGCACACCGGGGATGAAATCCCGATCTCCCAGGATGTCCACCGGGCACATGCCGAAATTCACCGGGTTGGCCCCGCCCAGCGCGACGACCCGCAATGTACCGTCAGGCTCGACGCGCTTGACCAGCATGGCGATTTCATCAAGGTGGGCCATGACCCTGACGGGGCCAGTGGATTTTCCGGCGCTGCCTGAGCCCTTGATCAGGCCAATGACGTTGCCGGCCGGATCGATCCAGGTCTGGTCACAGAGGGGTTCGAGTTCACGCAGGCAAAGCGTGCGCACTTCATCTTCCTGCCCGCCCGGCCCGCGGGCCATCAGCAGCTCTTCCAACAGTGGCAAGGTCGAGGGATTGACTGGCATTGAGGCTCCTCTTGTTTGTCGGGCACACGTCCCGCTTGCCTTATTGAACCGGTCTGCCAGCATAAATTTGATCGAATCGTCGGATCAGCGGACGAGCGGACCGCACCGGCGGCAGACCGCTGGCCGTCGGACGGGGTTGACCGACGTGCGGCCAGGCATCACATTGCCTGGGCCGGCGATCCGCTCAGCGCCGGTTTCGTTGTGTTGCAGACTTGTGGAGCCTATGACCGCATCGATCCCGATCCGCCCCCCCTGCCCGCCCGGTGTCTGCGACTGCCGGCGTGACGAGTTGCTGCAGACCCCGGGCAGCGACCTGCGCATCCTTTGCCTGAATCGTCAGGAAGAAAAACGCTTGCTCGAACGGCTGGAGAACATCCAGAGCCTGGATGAACTCCAACGGTTGCAGCAGCGCCTGTACGAAAACCTGGGTGTTCGCCTGAGCATCGAGCCCGGCTACAACGAAGTACGAACCATGCGCGGCATCGCCATCGAGTTCCAGGAGCAACCCGGCCTGTGCCGCAAAATCCGTCAGTCGATCCCCGGCGCTATCCGGCGCGGGCTGGAAAAACGTCCGCAAATCGCCTGGCGCCTGCTGGACGCCCACGACCTGTTCCGCGACATCTGAATTCAAGCAGCTCCGTCCTTGGAGCAGCCTCGCGACTAGAAGTCGACGGTGGCTGAAAGCAGGTAGGTGCGCGGAGTCGACAATGTCAGGCCCGGCTCGCTGTCATCCGATGCGCCAGCTGAACTCCAGTAGCGCTTGTCCGCAACGTTCTCGACATTGGCCCGCAGGGTGACGGTCTTTTCGTCGACCTTGAAGGCGTAGCGTGCCCCCACATCCAGGCGCACCCAGGAATCGATTTCCTTGTCGTTGGATTGATCCAGGTATTGCGAGCTGGAATAAATGCCTCGGCTGGTCAGGGTTACACCTTGCAAGTTGGGTACGTCCCATTCGGCGCCGAGGTTGACGTTGTATTTCGGCGTGGCCGGCGCCCGGTTGCCATCGAAGGCGCCGCCGGTGGTGTCGGTCAGCTCACTGTCAATGAACATCACGCCGCCCAGCAGGCGCGTGCCCTTGAGCGGCTCGCCGAACATGCTCAGTTCCACGCCGGTGTTCTCGCGCTTGCCGTTCGGGCCGAAGACCCGGGTGGTCGCGTCGGTCGCATAGGCCGGCTGCTTGATCCGGAACACTGCGCCAGTCACTGCGAACGCACCGGCATCATACTTGGCCCCCACCTCCACCTGACGGCTGATGAACGGCGGGAAGATTTCGTCTTCGTTCACCGAGGTCGATGGCGCGATCTTGCCCTGGCTCAGGCCTTCCATGTAGTTGGCGTACAGCGACAGCTTGTCGGTGGCCTTGAACAGGATGCCGCCCGACGGCGAAACCTTTTCTTCATCGTAGGCCGTGTCGCCTTTGACATTGTTGGTCCAGTCATCGACCTTCACCCGCTGCCAGCGCGCGCCGAGGGTCAGCAACAGCCGGTCCTCGAACAGCCCCAGGGTGTCAGACAGCGCCACGCCGCTGAAGCGGTTCTCGGTGTAGACCTTGTCGTCCTGTCGCGTCGGGTTGCTTGGCGTCGGCGTCTGCACCGGGTCATACAGGTTGCTGCGACCGTTGGCATAACGGGCCCCGCCGTTCTCGAAATCCATGTAGAAATAACTGGCCGCCAGGTTCACCTCATGGCTCACCGGGCCGGTATGGAACCAGTTGCGCACGCCGGCCGTGGCCGTGCGGACATTTTCCTCGCGGGTGAAGTCACGGGGCTGCACGGTAAAATCACCGGCATTGTTGGTGACCGAAACGTTATGCCGCAGGAAATCGTGGTCGCTTTTGCGTGCCCCCACGCCACCGTAGAGCATGACCGAGTCACTGACGTCGAACTCCGCATCGAACGTGCCGAAGGTATCCTTGGTCCGGGCCTTGCTCCAGGCCTGGGCGTAGTTGCGGCGCACGTCGCTGGCGTGGGGCACTTGCGCGTTGGCCCCTACCTGCACCCGCTCCTGGGGCGCGTCGGTGTCGCGCTCGGTGTGGCCGATGTCGGTCGAAAGCCGCAGCCGTTCACCGCGAAAATCCAGGCCCAGCACCGCCATGTCACGGTCCACGCTCTGATGATCCCACTCGGTGTCTCCGGATTGCTTCACGCCGTTGAAACGGATACCAAATTGATCCCCTTCGCCAAAGCGCCGGCCCACATCCACCGCGCCACCCAGCTGGTTGTTCGAGGCATAGCTACCGGTGAACGACGTGATGGGCTTGTCGGTGGCGCGCTTGGGCACCACGTTGATCCCGCCGCCAACGCTGCCCCGTGGCGAGATGCCGTTGATGAGCTGGGTCGGTCCCTTGAGGATGTCGACGCGCTCGGCCATCTCCATGTCGATCGTATAGGTCGGCAGGATGCCGTAGAGACCGTTGTAGGCGACATCACTGTTGAACAGGCTGAAACCACGGATGGTGAACTGCTCATAACGCCCGCCCGCCGGGTTGGTGGCGCGCACCGAAGGATCGCTGGCAATCAGATCACCCAGGGTCCGCGCCTGTTGATTCTTGACCGTTTCACGGGTGTAGGTGGTCATGCTGAACGGCGTTTCCATGAAATCCCGTGAGCCGAGCAGGCCTTGCGAACCACGACGGGCAACCTGGCCGCCGGCGTACGCTTCAGTGTCCGCCGAGTCGGTGGCGCCGACAATCGAGGTGGGTGCCAATTGCAGGCTGCCGCGCTCCGGTACCGGGGTCAGGATGTACGCCTGCTCCCCCACGGCTTGCAATTGCAGGCCGGAACCCTGCAACAACTGGGCAAAGCCCTCCTCTACGCCATACTCCCCCGACAATCCGGCGCTGTTGCGACCGCTCACCAGCGCCGGGTCCACCGACAGGTTGACGCCCGCCAGCCCGGCAAATCGGGTCAACGCCGCGCCAAGGTTCCCGGCCGGCACCTGATAGCTGCGCCGGGCGGACTCTTCGGCCTGGCTGGTGGGAATGAACAACAGGCTGGCACTCAGCCCCATTGCAAGACTCAGGTTCAACAGCGGACGCCAGCCGGCCAGGGCTGGGCGAAAACGCAAAGGTATTGCTGCGGACATTGAAAGGCGCTCTCGTTTTAGTGCAGTTGCCTTGAATGACCGGCGAGACGAAAAAAAGGGACAACACTCAGGCGACATTTTTGCGAAGAGTCAGGGTGACCCAGTACGGGGTGCGCATGTGCACCTCCACCGGCAGACTGGCCGACAGCAGCGCGAGGATGCGATCGGTGTTTGCCAGTCGAAAACTGCCTGTGACGCGCAAGGGCTCCAAGGCATCATCCCAGCGCAGCACGCCCCTGCGATAACGACCCAATTCCCGCAGGAAAGTCCCCAGCGGTTGGTCGTGCGCCACAAGCACGCCGTCCCGCCAGCCCAACTGCGCGACATCGAAGCGGGCAAGCGCACCCGCGCCCGTGGTCTGTACACTGACCTGTTGGCCCACCTCGAGTCCCAGCAAGGGCCCGCGCAAGGGTTGCAGTTGCGCCGAGCCGCTGATCACCGATATTCGGCAACTCCGGTCACCCAGGCGCAGACAGACCTCGCCACGGCTGACCGTGACCAGCCCGTAAGGCATTTGAATGGACAGCGGCGCGGCGCCGTCGACGTTGAGGGCCATCTCTCCTTGCACCAGCACCAGACGCCGGGCCTTGAGGTCCAGGTTCAATGCACTGTCGGTGTTGAGTTGCACCGCACTGCCGTCGGGCAACGTCCACCGCCGTTGTTCACCGGTGGCGGTGTGCAGGTCGGCGCGCCAGACTTGCAACGGCAACTCTCGGCCCAGGAACCAGGCGGTCGGCACCAACGCGGCGGCGCCCAGGGCACGCTTGAGCACCGTACGCCGCGCCAGCGCCGGGCGATCCAGCGTCGCCATGCCCAACGAGGCGGGAATGCCGACGAATCGTTGGCGCAGCTGCTGGGCCTTTTGCCAGGCAGCCTCGTGGTGCGCATGACTGTCGCGCCAATGCTGTAAGGCCGCCGGGTCGAACTCATCGCCGCCGGACTCCATCAGGATCAACCAACGCGCCGCGGCCCTGGCCGTGTCGCGGGCTTCCGGGGTGGGTGCCGGGCGGCTCATAGGTCCACCAAGAGACAATGCTCGTAGGCCTGAGCCATGTAGCGCTTGATGGTGCGTTCGCTGAGCTGCATGCGCTCACCGATCTCGCGATACCCCAGGCCCTCGAGCTGACTCCACAAAAAGGCCCGCCGCACCAAGGGTGGCAGGCCGTCGAGAAGTTCGTCCAGTGCGTGCAGGGTTTCCAGCAACAACCAACGCTGCTCGGGCGACGGCATGCACGCCTCGGGCAGGCTCGCCAGGGCATCGAGATAGGCCTGCTCCAGGTTGCGCCGGGTGTAGAAGTTGCTCAGCAGGCGCTTGCCGATGGTCAGTAGGTAGGCCCGCGGTTCCTGCAAGTCGGCCAGGGTCTGGGAACTGGCGAGCACGCGCAGGAACGTATCCTGGCGCAGATCCGCGGCATCCCAGGCGTTACCCATGCGTCGACGCAACCAACCTTCCAGCCAACCACCGTGGTCACGGTACAACGCATCGAGGGAGTGCTCCGTTGGCGTCACTGCATCACTCATGTCTGGAAGCCTGCGCAAGGTCTTTAATGAGAGTGATTCTAATTAATACATGAGAGCAGTTCCAGGGTATTGGTGTGATGCGGTTCTTTTAAGGGTTGAACGATGATTGCGAGGGGGTCTGCTTCGCAGCCCAGCGGGAGCAAGCTCCCTCGCCACAGGGGAAGCGCACTCAGTATTGGGTGATATGCACAGATCAATGTCCGCGAATGTAATGCTCAAGCTGACGAATCAGGTCGGCCTGTTCGACGATGGCCTGTTTCACCAGGTCGCCGATGGACAACAGTCCGATCAGTTGCCCGTTATCCAGCACCGGCAGATGCCGCAGGTGACTGTCGGTCATGACTTCCATGCAGCGCTCGATACTCTGCTGGCTGTCGGCGGTGATCACCGGCGTGTTCATGATCGTGCGTACTGGCGTACCTATCGAAGAGCGTCCGTGCAAGACCATTTTGCGTGCGTAATCGCGCTCGCTGAACACCCCTACCACTTGGCCATCTTCGATCACCGGCAGCGCGCCGACATTTTTCTCGGCCATGATCTGCAAGGCTTCCAGCACCGTCTGCTGCGGACCGATGCTGTGGACCTGCTGGTTCTGCACACTTTTGAGTTTCACCAGTTGCGCGGCGGTTTTCATTGCTAATCCCCAGCTTCAGTTAACAGAACAACAGCACACACGTGATTCCTGTGGCGAGGGAGCTTGTCCCGCTCGGCCGAGTTGGCGCACCAGTGCGCAGCGCCCGCAGGGTTTTGGGGCCGCTTCGCAGCCCAGCGGGAGCAAGCTCCCTCGCCACAAAAGCCGGTCGCGCAAGCATCAGTCTTCGCCGATTTCAACCACATCCCCATTCAACCGCACCGGCCAGGTCCGCAGGCTCTGCTCCGGATATTCCAGGCAATGGCCGTCTTCGAGGCGAAAATGCTGCTTGTACATCGGCGAGGCAATTACCAGCTCACCCTTGATACTGCCCAACAGGCCACGCCCGATCACGTTCGCGCCGGACTTGGGGTCGCGGTTGTCGATGGCGTACAGCGGCTTGTCCTCTTGCTCGGGCAGATACAGCAGCGCGACCTGGCTGCCGTCGTGCCAGGCGACCACACCGGAGTTGGGAACCAGGTCCTCCCGACTGCACAGGGCACGCCACTGGATCGGCTGCCGGGCAGCATCGCGGATGGGCATGCGAACGACGTTTGACTGGCTCATCAGAGCACCTCCTCGGTAACGGGAATCAGGTGGAGTTCGCCGGCGTGTACCGGCCGACGCTGGCCGCGCTCACGGACGAAATAAACATCGGGATCGCCACGCCCGTCGTTGACGAAGGTACGGAAACGCTTGAGCTTTTCCGGATCCTTGAGGGCGTTGGCCCACTCACATTCGTAGCGATCGACCACCAGCTGCATCTGGGCTTCGAGTTCGGCTGCCAGGCCCAGGCTGTCGTCGATGATCACTTGCTTGAGGTAATCCAGGCCGCCTTCCAGGCTTTCGCGCCAGACCGAGGTACGCTGCAACTTGTCGGCGGTGCGGATGTAGAACATCAGGAAGCGGTCGATGTAGCGGATCAGGGTTTGGTCATCCAGGTCGGTGGCGAACAGCTCGGCGTGACGCGGACGCATGCCGCCGTTGCCGGCGATATAGAGGTTCCAACCCTTCTCGGTCGCGATCACGCCGACGTCCTTGCTCTGGGCCTCGGCGCATTCACGGGTGCAACCGGACACCGCGAACTTGAGCTTGTGCGGAGAACGCAGGCCCTTGTAGCGATCCTCGAGGGTCAGCGCCATTTGCACACTGTCCTGCACGCCATAACGGCACCAGGTGCTGCCCACGCAGGACTTCACGGTACGGGTGGACTTGCCATAGGCGTGCCCCGTTTCGAACCCGGCCTCGATCAGCTCGGACCAGATATCCGGCAACTGATGCAACTGGGCGCCGAACAGGTCGATGCGTTGGCCGCCGGTGATCTTGGTGTACAGGTCGTATTTCTTCGCGACCACGCCGATGGCGATCAGCTTTTCGGCAGTGATTTCCCCGCCAGCGATACGCGGCACCACCGAATAGGTGCCGTTTTTCTGCATGTTCGCCATGAACGTATCGTTGGTGTCCTGCAACGGCACCAGGGACGGGTCCATGATCGGCTGGTTCCAGCACGACGCCAGGATCGAGCCCACCGCCGGTTTGCACAAATCGCAGCCGGTGTGTCCGCGGCCGTGCTTGGCCAGCAGTTCCTCAAAACTGATGATGCCTTCCACTCGGACCAGGGCGTACAACTCCTGGCGGGTGTAAGCGAAGTGTTCGCACAGGCTTTTATCGACGGTGACGCCACGGGCACTCAATTCGTGCTCGAACACCTGCTTGACCAGCGCCGCACACCCGCCGCAACCGGTGCCGGCCTTGGTATCGCACTTGAGCTGGCCCAGATCGGTGCAGCCGCTATCGATGGCCGAGCAGATCGAGCCCTTGGTGACGTTGTGGCAGGAGCAGATGGTAGCGGCGGCCGGCAGCGCTGCCGGGCCCAGGGTCGGCGCACCTTCGGAGGACGGCAGGATCAGGCTGGCGGCGTCCTTGGGCAGGGCAATCGCATTCTGCATGTACTGCAACAAGGTGTCGTAGTAGCTGTTGTCGCCTACCAGCACGGCGCCGATCACACGTTTGCCGTCGGCGTCCACCACCAGGCGCCGGTAACTGGCGCTGGTTTCATCGATGAACTGGAAGCTGCGCGAGCCCGGCGTATTGCCGTGGGCGTCGCCGATGGAGCCGACGTCCACACCCAGCAACTTGAGCTTGGTGGACATGTCTGCGCCGGTAAACGCCTGGCCAGGCTCGCCACACAGGCGCGCCGCGACGTCGCGGGCCATCTGGTAACCCGGTGCAACCAGCCCGAAGACACTGCCGTTCCAGGCAGCACACTCGCCGATGGCGTAGATGTCCGGATCGCTGGTCTGGCAATGGTCATCGATGACCACGCCACCACGCGGGCCGATCTGAAGATGACACTGGCGAGCCAGCGCATCCTGCGGGCGGATACCGGCGGAGAACACGATGAGGTCGGTTTCAAGAAAGTCGTCGTTACCGAAATTCATCCGGTAGCGGTACTCCTCGCCGGCGGTGATGGACTGGGTGCCCTTGGACAGGTGCACGCCGACGCCGAGCTGCTCGATGCGTGCCTTGAGCGCCAGGCCGCCCTGGACGTCCAATTGTACCGGCATCAGCCGCGGGGCAAATTCCACCACATGGGCTTCCAGGCCGAGGGACTTGAGGGCGTTGGCCGCCTCCAGGCCCAACAGGCCGCCGCCGACCACCACGCCACGGCTCGCATGGCAGGCGGCAGCACGGATAGCATCGAGGTCTTCAAGGGTGCGGTAGACCAGGCACGAATCACCCTCGGCGCCTTCGATCGGCGGCACGAAGGGATAGGATCCCGTGGCGAGCACCAATTTGTCGTAGCCGATGCGATCACCTTCGATGACCACCTGGCGGGCCTGCCGGTCAATTTCCAGCACTGGTACGCTCAGGTGCAAGGTGACGCCTGGGGTCTGGTACAACGACGCATCGCCCAGGGCCAGGGATTCGGCATCGCGTCCGGAGAAATACTCGGACAAATGCACGCGGTCATAGGCACGCATCGGCTCTTCGCTGAACACGTGCAAGCGGTAGTGATCAAGGGCGCCGCGCTCGATCAATTGTTCGACACAGTGATGGCCGACCATGCCATTGCCGATCACGATCAGCGTTTGCAGCTTGTTCAGAGAAGCAACGTTGGATTTCATAAAAGCACCCGACAAAAGCCCATCACGATTTTTGAAAGCAAAAAAAAGACGCCTGAAACCTTGCGGTTCCAGGCGTCTTTGCCTGTTCTGTGCGGTAACGATCCGGCGACTGCGCCCTGACCTACCGTTGTTCCCCGGCCTTCTGGCGCTCGATCTTCGTTGACCGACGGGGTGCCCACTCGACTGCGTTCACGGCGGGCCTGCACAGGCTCTTGCAGTGAGCGTGCCAAACCGGCACAACCCTCTTGTCGCCCGCCTCTTCAGTACCATCGAAACCCTGTGGGAGCGGGCCCGCTCGCGAAAACGTCGATCACAACAACGCCCGTGCCTGCGATCCCCAGGCACCGACAATTGCCTTCCTCTGGTGCGATCCCCTGCCCCTGGCTTCATAAAAGTGCAGCCGTGCGGGCCAGCGCAGAACCCGCTTCAACCAGAACCCATGTGGGAGCGAGCCTGCTCGCGATTGCGGTGGCCCAATTTGCAGGAGTGTCGAATGTACGAATGCTTTCGCGAGCAGGCGCGCTCCCACCCATCCCTCAAAGCGCCCGCCCGCGGGCAGCGGACAGTGCGCCATCGCGCCCATAGATGTCAGGGATATACACCGCCTGGCCCTGGTCATCCGCCTGCACGGTCCAGTAGCCGAGCAGGATCGGCACCGGCTTGGCCAGCCTGAATTCATGAGTCGATTCAGAGGCCAGCAAGGTGTCGGTGCGCGCACGCTCGGCCGGGCTCACCAGCAGGTCGCGCAAGTGCATGACCTGTTCGATCCGTACGCAGCCTGAGCTGAACGCCCGCGGGCCTTTGCTGAACAACGCCTGGCTCGGCGTATCGTGCAGGTACACCGAAAACGGGTTGGGGAAGCGGATCGCCATTTTGCCCAACGGGTTCTTCGGCCCTGGATCCTGGCGCAACATCAGGTCACCCGGATGCTCCCAATCGACATCCGCAGCGGTCAGCGGCAGGCCGTCACGGTCGAGGATCCTCAGGTTCTGCCGGGCGAGAAACTCCGGATCACGGCGGATCTCCGGCAGTTTGTCTTCACGCATGATGGTCGGAGGAATGGTCCACGTCGGGTTGAGAGTCAGCCGCGTGACCTGGGATTTGAGCAAGGGCGTCTGCCGCTGCGCGCGTCCCACCTGGGTTCGGGTTTGCCAGACCGGCGCACCGCCCTGGTAGACCGTGAGTTGGGCCGCAGCCACGTTGACCAGGACGCTGTCGGCTTCCAGGTCCTGGGCCAGCCAGCGCATGCGCTCCAGGTTGATGCGCAACTGCTCGCGGCGCGTGGCGGGGCTGACATTCAACTCTGTCACCGTCCACGGCCCCACCACACCATCGGCCTGTAGCGAATGCTGGAGCTGGAAGCTCTTCATCGCCTCCACCAGCACCGGGCTGTAATGTTCGTCGGTGTCCGTCGGCGCTGCGCTCAAGTAACCTTCGTCGAACAGGCGCCGGGCCAGGGCCGGCACGCGAGCGTCCTGTTTGTCCGGTTGTAGCAGCGGCCCGCCCGGCACCGGCTGCCAGTCGGATAGCGGTTGCTGCCGCAAGCTGGCATAGAGGCTGCGTAAGTTGCGATACAACGCCAGTTGCGGTCTGGCCTGCTCGAAGGCGGCCGCCAGGTCTTGCACACCCGGCCCGGCAATCGCCAGGACCTCGGCCTGACGGTCCCGAGGTTGTGGGTTGGCCTTCCATACCGGCTCCAGGCGGTCCTGGGGCAGGTACCCGAAACGCAGCTCGTACAACGCTTGCAGGTAGCGCTGGCTGATGGCGATGTCGATGCAGTGAGCGGATTGGCCGCCACCTCCGACCGGCAAGCGGTAGCGCCTCGGATCCAACCCGTCATCGGCCAGTTGCTGCAACTGGGCTGTTAATGCGGCGAGTCGTTCGTCGTCGGACCAGATGTCCTGGCCTGCGTTTTGCTCATAGAACGCCTGCAAGTTGATCATCGTCGGAAAGTCGACGCCCGCCGCGACTTCCGGGCATGCGACCGACAATTGCCCCAGCGTGGTTTGCACCAGCGCCGGGTCGCCATCCTCGGCTGTGGCGACCAATGGCGCAGTGAGCAATAAAAGGCTCAGGTAACATGCGGACTTTTTGAACAACTGCTTTACTCCAATCCATGGCCGTCTCGTTGACGGGCAATTTTGCGACAGGTACGACCCGCCATCATGCAAACGAACTACACCGGACGGGATGCCGCTAACCAACACCACCGTGGGAATTTTTCATCCGTACTGAGGGCTTTGCGCCAACTCTGCCTGGTCATGACCGGGCTGGGCGCGGTGTGCAGCCCGGCGTTGGCTGACAAGGCAAATTCTCAGCTCTACAACAGCCTCGCCCACGCGGCGCCGGAACTCAATCCCCAGGCGCTCAAAAGTGCCCTGAGCGCGATGCAATGCGCAGTCGCCAACGGCGCGGCCCAGGCCCGTCACCTCGCGGTCATCGACTACTCGCAACCGTCCACGGCCCGCCGGCTATGGATCTTCGACCTGCGCCAGAAGAAGCTGGTGTTGCGTGACCTGGTGGCCCACGGGCAGAAGTCCGGGGAAAATTTCGCCACCCAGTTCTCCAATCGCCTGGGCAGCTACCAGTCCAGCCTGGGCCTGTTCCGCACCCAGGAAAGCTATCAGGGCACCCACGGCTATTCGTTGCGCATGGACGGTCTGGAGCCGGGTTTCAATGACCAGGCCCGGGACCGCGCCATCGTGATCCATGCCGCTGACTACGTGAATCCGTTGTGGAGCGCGCGCCAGGGCCGGATCGGGCGCAGCCAGGGTTGCCCGGCCGTGCGTCCTCAGGTGGCACGCCAGGTCATCGACAGACTGAAGGGTGGCCAGTTCATGTTTTCCTGGTATCCAGACCCGGGCTGGCTCAAGCGCTCGGCCTATCTGAACTGCCGGCCGCAGCAGGTGGCGAGCATTTTGGCTAGCAGTGGTGGCTAGAGTTGGGGGGCAGAGTCGGTGCGTGGCTGCACTTCTCGGGGCCGCTATGCGGCCCAACGGGGATAAATCCCCTCGCCACAGGGATCGCGTCTGATCATCAGGATTGCACCTGATCGGGCAGTGGTTAAAATGCCGGCCTTTCGAATCGCCGGCCTTACCTGATGAACCCTCAAGCGCTCCAGACCCTGCAGACTCATTTGCTCACAGCCCTGGCGTCCCCGCCGCAGGAGACTCGCCGCTTGTTTCACGGGCGTGGCCGCTGCTGGCCGGGGCTGGAGCAAATCACCGTCGACTGGCTGCAAGGCATCGTGCTGGTGTCGCTGTTCAAGGAACCGGAGCAGGCGCAATTGGATGATTTGCTCGCGACACTGCTCGCGCTCGGCGCTTCATCCGCCTGGAAAAACAGCGGCGCCCATGCCCTCGCCGTGCAACACCGCTACCTGCCCCAGAGCCTCACCCAATGGCTGGTGGGCGAGCCCATCGACGAATGGACCCTGACCGAAGGTGGCCTGCGCTACCGGATTGACCTGGGCAAGAAGCAGAACAACGGCCTGTTCCTGGATATGCGCTATGGCCGCGACTGGGTGCGCGCCAACGCCGAAGGCAAACGCGTGCTGAATCTGTTTGCCTACACCTGCGGTTTCTCGGTGGCTGCCATCGCCGGCGGTGCACGGCACGTGGTCAACCTGGACATGTCCCGCGCCGCCCTGAGCCGAGGCCGGGACAATCATCGGCTCAACGGCCACGACCTGAGCCAGGTGAGTTTCCTTGGGCACGATCTGTTCAAGTCCTGGGGCAAAGTGATCAACAGCGGTCCCTACGACCTGGTGATCATCGATCCGCCGACCTTCCAGAAAGGCAGTTTCCTGCTGACCAAGGATTACCAGCGGGTGCTGCGTCGGCTGCCGGAATTGCTGACGGCCCAGGGCATTCTCCTGGCCTGCAGCAATGACCCGGCGACCGGCCCGGACTTTCTCATCGATGGCGTGACCCGTGAGGCCCCGGGGCTGGCCTTCGTGGAACGCTTGGCCAACCCACCGGAATTCCCGGACATCGACAGTCAATGCGGTTTGAAAGCGCTGGTATTCAAAGCGGCAGCACCGGCCACCAGGCATTGACCAGGCCAGTGGTGACCCGACGCACCAGCGCCTCGACTTCCCGGCTCTTGACCGAACGATAGATGGCCATGGTCCGGCGCAGTTGGTCTTCGGTGAGGGTCACTGGCTGGCCCGAGGTCCAGTCCACATCCGCCACGGCTTCGAGCCTGACCCGACGCCAGACAGTTTGCCCGTCCTCCATGATCGATTCCCAGGCACTGGGCAAGTCGGCGTCCGGATGCGCCAGATTGTCCAGCATGACCTGGGGCCATCGCGACGGATTCACAGGACCACTGAAGGCATCCACCAGATCGTCATCGACCGTTTCCCAGCGCGCCAGTCCTTCGGACCAATCCCTGGACATCAATCCCAGGTAGGGTCGCCAGGTCATTTCGCCGATGCGCGGGTCCTGGTCGTTGCTATTGAAGCTGTCCTGGGCATCGCTGAGCCAGTCGGTGAACGCGTCGCGGGTCATGTACCCCTGACGTTGCACGACGTCGGGGTAGCGTCCCGTCAGCGCCTGGTCCCAAAGGGTGTGGTGAGCGCTCAGAAAAGTCGCGAACGGCGCGCCATGTCGGGCCAGGCGAGCGTGCATCACCGACTCGAACATCAGGAAATGCATTTCCAGCTCGACCAGGTCGGGCGGCTGCCTGTCGAGACTGCGAACATGCAGACGTGCGCGCAGTTGCTGCAGTTGCTGGTCGAAGTCGCCCAACTGCGTCGGCAGCTGGGCGTAAACGTCGCGATAGTTGACGTACTGCCGCATCACGATCGCCGCTCTCTCACGGTCAGCGTACGTCAGCCCGGTCGGAGAACGGCCGTCCGCGGCCTGGATACCGGAGGAGAACCAGTCGATGAACCTGCGCATCGCGGGATCATCGCGGGCCACCTCAAGCGCCCTTTGCAAGGGAGGAGAAATGTACAGCCAGTCATCGACGCTGTAGCGGAAAGCGTCGGCCATCAAATCGCGAAGCGACATGATCTGCGCGCTGGGCAATGGATTGTCGTCGAGCCAGATCCCCAGCATGTCATCGGTCAAGCGACCCAGAGCAGGAAGCAGGTCGTCCTCGATCCGGGTGATCCGGTTTTCCCGCAGATCGACCACGAACATGTCGGAGAAGCTCTGCTCGGAATGCCTGGCCAGCACCGACAGGACCAGCGGCGGCACCCGATCCAGCCTGGACCTCGCCAGTTCCAACTCCAGCAGGTTCGCAAGCTCGGGCAACGCTGGCAAATCCCTGCAATTGTTTTCGCTCAGGCGCAGCTCCCGTAACTCCGTTGCCGTGCGCAGGAAGGCACTGCCCTCCTCATCCAGGCGCAGGCCACAACGCATCAGATTCAAGGTTCGCAAGCCCGGTACCGCAGTGGTCAGGGCTTGTAGCTGCTCGGCCGTGAAACTCAGGTTGTCGGTCCATACGACCTCACGCAGGGTCGGTAGCAAGGACAGACTGTTGATGGCCGCAAGCACCTCGGCTCTGGTCCCCGCCTCCGCGCCGCTGCTGATGCCTGACAGGTTCAGGGTCCATAAAGGAACGGGCGTTTCGCTGCCCGACAATGGCGCGAACACATTCGCGTTCAAATGCAGCGGATTGCGTCCCAATGACAGATCCACCAGTGCGGACAACTCAGCCACCGCTGCCGGGATGGCGGTGAGCTGATTGCCGTGCAGATTCAGTGCGTCGATCAGGGGAAACATTCGCAGGAAGTCCGAAGGATCTTCCATCAGGCCCGCGTTGCTCAGAATCACCGCTTCGATATGCTCGAAACGAACACTGATCGGCGGCAACCGGCCTATGGTGACGTTTTCTATTCGCAGCACCAGCTCGCTGCCTTCCCGACCCGGATCCGGTGCGCGCTGCCACGCACGACGAATTCTCCTGGCAATCAGTCGACGTTGTGCAACCAGCGTCTCGCGGTCCAGGGCCTGCTCGACCGGGTGATGGAAGCCTTCATCATCCGCCCACTGGCGCAGCTCTTCGTCCAGGGTGGCCCAGTCGCTTTCCAGGCGACCGACCAGTTCGCTGGCGCTGATGCCCAGGACTTCAGCCTGGTCGGCCAGACCTGACCTTAGTCGTTCGAGGCCATCCGCCGCGTGCGCGGGATAAAGCCGCTCAAGACGCTGATTCAAGCTGCCGATCCATTCCTGCAGCCCGAGCCGACCGCGGCCGCTGAGGGGATAGACCAGGCGTCCGTTTAACCACTGCGGTTCGGAACCAGCGCTGCCCAGGCGGCGCATCAACAGATAGGGGCGAAGGGCCTGGCGGTCGTCCAGTGCCTGAGCCAACAGCTGACTGCGGAGTCTGGCCGCCTCCCAGATGTTCAAGCCCAATGCGCGGCGGGCATCGTCCGGCATGGCTCTCAACAGGGCCTCCTCCAGGCTCAAGGCACTCGCCAGCTCTTCGCCGGTTTCGTCGAAGGGACGATACAGGTCGCCTTCCTGACGGATCACTTTCAACGGCCCGGAGTCCCCCAACTCGAGCGGGCCCGGCAGCTCGCGCAACCACAGGCGCAGATGCACGCGGCCCTTCAACCCAGGCGCCTTGGCGAGCAGGCTGATGACGATGCGATCCCGATCAAGCGTACTGTCGCCGCGCTCCAGCGCTCGCAAGGCCCGACTCAGGCGCAGCTCACGCAAGGCTTCGGCGCACTGGATGCCGAGGTTTTCAGGGACACGACCCTCCAGCAGGCGCAGTCGATCATTGCCGGCCACGTCGTGGACCAGCTCGTTGGCGATGGACTCCGGCAGGCCCGGGAACGCTCGGGCCAGGGGCACCGCCAAGGGATCGAGCTCGACAGACCTGACCATCGCCAGCGTCACCCGTTGGGCACTTTGCTCCAGACGCGCCGCCCAGCGCCCGGCCAACAGGCGACTGCGCTCCAGCGGCGGTAACCCGAGACTGTTCTGTCCCAGCAGCGCGCTTTGTTCACTGACACTCAAGCCATCCAGGATCCGCGCGGCCCACGCGTCGCTGGCAAGGTCCATTTTGCTCAGCAGGATAAATCGTGTGTCGCTGATGCTGCCCACGGGGTAAAGCGTGACACCATCGTGATAACGCAGCGTCGTGTTACGCGGCCAGCCCGGCAGCTCCGCCAGCGTCTGGACGATGCGAAAATGCTTGCCCTGGGGTGCTTCACCCCGACGCAGGCGCTCGATAGTGTGGCGTACCCATTGCCAATTCCGCGCCTCATCCAGGGCGTCGGCCAATATCGCCGGCATCGGTCGCGCCTCGACTTGCAGGTAGCGCAGATGCGACTCGCTGACGCCGACCCGACGTTGCACCGCGAGGATTGTCGTATTGTCCAGATCGGCCGGCGTCTGGGTAAAGTTGCGCAGCAGCGTCAGGTTGTCGCGCTGCATCGGGTTGCGATGGGCCCACTGCCAGCCACGGCCGCGGCTCCACTCCAGCGGCGGTGTCACGCCCCGATGCGCGGACGGCAGGCGCAGGCTGAGGTTATCCTGGGTACCCTGCACCTCGAAGTAGCGATCGTCGATGCGCACCCAGGCCTCGTCCGGGGTGCGCCAGACGCCCCAGGCATCCTGCTCGGCCTCCAGCGGTGGCAAGCGCTGCGCTTCGAAGGGGCGCACGTCGCCATTCCACAGGCGGGTGGTGCCGTCAGCCACCCGCATCGGCTCGACGGCCCCGCCGATGAAGCCCAGGTAGGCACCCTGTGCGATCCCGAACAGCACGTTGAAAATATGCTCGATGCCTTCCTGCGCGTGGCCCTCGTTGAAGGCCTGGACGCCTTCGAAGATTTCGTACACCAGCCGCACGCCACCCACCGCCGCTGCGACCATTCCGATAGGTGCGCAGAATGGAAAAAAGGTTGCGGCGAGCATCAGCGACCGCTCAACGAGCCCCTCCCAGTATTCGAGACGAGCCAACAGCGCCCGCCAGTCCTGGTCCCGGGTCGGGACCATCAACGCCGAAGCGTTGCCCAGGGTGTGCCCGCGCCACTCGTGATAGGCGGCGTGCCAGTGGTTCTCGCGAACTTCATTCAGGCCCCAGGCCACTTTCGGCGTGGGGATCCGGATGCGCCGATGATTGTCGTCCTCGCCCCGCTCGCCTTCGCGCCACCCCGTGATGCGGGCATGAATCTCCTGAAACAGATTGAGGTTGTCGACGACCTTCCACTCCACTTGATCGTGCAGGGCCGGCCCGAGGCTCGCCTGCAAACGCAGTGGCAGGTAACGCATCAGGCTCTGGCGGTAACTGCGCTTGCGGACCCGCTCGGTCAACTCCGCCGACAGCGCTTGCAAACTCGGGAACTGTTTGAGCGGGGTAACGGCATCGTGGGGCATGTGCAGGACAATCGGACGAACGCCGTTGGCGTCCCCCGCCAGCCCCCAGTACACCCGAGCGCCAAACAATGGCGCACCCAGCAGCTCCAGAGCCTTGACCTCGCAGGCCAAGGGCGCCACCGGCTGCTCTTCGAGATGGACACCGGCGTAGGCCAGCAACCGTTCGCCCGTAGTGTCCAGGCGTCCTTCCAGCTTGGCCTCGTAGGCATCGTGGAGCAGTTGGCTGCGTGCGTAGGCGATGTAGGCCTTCGCCACCCCTGGCACTTCGCCGGTGATGCGCGGCAGCTTGCGTTCAAGTATCTGCCGGTAGGCGCCGCCGATGTCCAGCTGCCGGCAAAGGCTGGCGAAACTGGCCGGGGTCATGCCCAGTGGCGCGGTGTTCGATGGCGTATCCCCTTGCTGGAACTCGCCCCGCCGCCCCTGGATGAACAGCTCGCCCCGGCTGTCGAAATCCCCGCCGGCGACGGCATCGGCCGGAGGGTAATTGCGCATGGCCGCTTCGATCACCGACAGCGAAGGATCGGTGACGTACGGGCCGCGCCGGACCCTGGCGCGCTTTATCGCGTCCGCCACACTGCCGCCGCCGTTCACCTGGCTCCAGCCCTGCAACTGCGGTTGCCCCTTGAGCCGGTCGAGGGTGAAGGCATAAGGCGCCGGCAGATCGCCTAGCAAAGCATTGAGGGCGTCGCTGTCGCGCTGCAATTGCCGGGTCAGCACCTTGAAGCGTTCCTGGCGGGGCCGTGTGGCCCTTTTCAGCCAGGCTGGCAGCCTGGCCTGGATAAAATCGATATGGGTAACGGTTGACATGATGGACCTCCTTCCTTGGGGTCTATAGAGCATCTACAACGTGAAATACGCTGAGTTCTGGCGTGGGCGATGCTCCCCAAATCACTCGTTCTTTGAAACCCTGCGACTGTTGCAAGCGGTTGCCGCAGGGCATTACAGTCACACCACCAGCGTCAGCCACGCCGACACCAGCAACATCACCGCCATGACCCGATTGAAGCGTCCCATCGCCACGGCGGAGCGGCAGAATCGGGCCGCGCCACGGCCCAGATAAGCCCAGACGGTCATGCACGGGATGGAGATCGCAAAGAATGCCAGCGACAGCCACAGCACCCGCACGGTGCGGTCGGCCTCGGCTCCGGCGAAGACACTGACCACCGCCAGGGCCATCATCCAGGTCTTGGGGTTCACCAGTTGCAAACCGGCAGCCCCGACCAGGCCAAGGGTCGGGCCTTCTACAGGCTGGTCGGGGTCGATGGCCTGGGCCGGGGCGCTGAAAATCTGCCAGGCCATCCAGCTCAGCCAGGCGATACCGGCCCAGGACAGTGCCGTTTGGAGGGCGGTGTGACGGGCCAGCAGGTCGCCGAGCCCGGTGCCCACCAACAACACCAGCAAGGCCGCTGCCGCGCAGGCGCCGAGGATGATCGGTACGGTGGTCGGCAGGCCGAAGCGCGAGCTGTGGCTCAGCACCAGGATGTTGGTCGGGCCGGGCGTGATGGAGGCGACAAAGGCGAACAAGGCAAACGGCAGTAACTGGTCCATGGAGCGACTTCTCGGTAAAGGATCGTTGGCCGATCCTCCCCCGTGCAGCGGTGCTCAGTCTGGAACAATTGAGCAGCGTTTGCGGTAGTCCGCCGGGCTCAGACGATAAGCACGCTGGAACCAGCGGCCGAGGTGACTCTGGTCGGCAAAGCCGAGCAAGGCGGCCACTGCTACAGCGCTTTCACCGCTGGCAAGCAGGCGTCGCGCCCGGGCCAGTCGCAACTGGATCAGGTATGCGTGGGGCGCCAGGCCGAACGCGGCCTTGAACGCCCGGGTCAGGCGAAAGCGATCGACCCCGGTAGCCCGCGCCAGATCGTCCAGGCCGACGTCTTCGCTCAGATGGCTGTGCAGGTAATCCCGGGCCTGCTGCGCGACCAATGGCAACCTGGGGTCCGGGTTGATCCGTGCACGCCAGTGCAGGTGTTGCGTGAGGTTGGCGAGCAAGTTGTCGAGGGCCGTCTGGCGCACGATGCGGATCTCCTGCTGATGCAAGCTCTGGAATGCAGCGGCGGTGGCACCGGCCAGCCGCGCATCATCGGTCAGGGTCGCGGCGAAGCCCAATTGGGCGTTGTCCGGCGCCACGTCGAACAAGGACCGCAGCTCACGTTCGAGCCAATGCGGCTCCAGGTACAACGTGCGATAGGTAAAGCCCTTTTCGTGGGGTGCATTGCCGTCATGCAGCTCACCGGGTTCAAGCAGGAATACCTTGCCCGGCGTGCTGTTGTGCTGCTGGCGACGACAATGAAATTGCTGCACCCCCTGCTCGGTCACGCCCACCAGATAAGTGTCGTGCCAGTGGGGATCGTAGGCATGCCCTTCGAAATGCGCGCGCACGGTCTCGATGCCGGACGTGGCGTCCTGCTTGAGATCGATCCAGTTGCGCGAGGTCATGGGCGGCCCTGTTCGGTGGATTGGCCTGGGCAGATTAACGGCTGTGGCCGGTGGTGTCTGGAAGATTTGTGCAAATCTGCCAAGGGAGTGGTCGCCCGGCCCGGCGCCATCGCGAGCAAGCTCGCTGCCACAGCTTATTTTGCCGTTCACAAACAGTCGGCCCGCCGCAGTTCCACTGTGGGAGCGAGCCTGCTCGCGATAGCGGTTTATCAAGCATCCGGTGTAAGGATCGGCAGCACCGTTTCCACCGCCAGCCGAGCCAGTTCGGCATCCTGCTCCGACTTGACGCCCGAAACGCCGATCGCGCCGATGCACTGCCCGTCATGGCGGATGGCAACCCCGCCTTCAAGCATGCCATGCAGGTGCGGTGCGCTGAGAAAGGCGTGGCGGCCGTCATTGATCATGTCTTCGAAGAACTTGCTGTCGCGCCGTCCCATGGCGGCAGTACGGGCTTTTTCAGTGGCGATGTAGGCCGACAGTGGCGTGGCATCGTCCAGGCGCAACAGCCCAAGCGGATGGCCGCCATCGTCGACCACGCAAACCGATACCGCCCACTGGCGTTGATGGGCCAGTTCCTTGGCTGCCACCAGCAATTGTGCGACGTCTTGTTCCGTGAGTACCGCTTTGGTTTTCATGAATGACTCCGGGCAGAGCGACAGGTAGGCTGTGGCGACTATTGTCCTTTGAGGAAGGTCGAGCCAATTAATTCCGATGCGTTTGCCTTGGGATCCTGAGGGCCGAGCCGACATCACAGGATGTGTACCCCGTCATCGCGAGCAGGCGTACTGGCACGACGCGGCTTTCAGATCCCCGCCAGTTCACGCAGTTGCGCCAGCGTCTGTTCATCCAAAGCAATGCCTTGCTCATTGGATTTGCCGCGTTCTCGGTGCCGACGGTCCCCCGGCAAGCGTCGCAGGCCCACGCCGTGCATCTGCCGGACCAGTTCCTGGCTGCGTTCGGCGAAGCTCTGCCCGGCAGCCTTGCTCGGGTCGATCACGATCAGCAACTGGCCGGTCCAGGGGGTCTTGGCCCCAGGGTGATTATGCCAGTCGAACTCGAACGAGAAGTTGCCCCCCGTCAGCGCGGCTGCCAGCAACTCGACCATCATCGACAACGCCGAGCCTTTGTGCCCGCCAAACGGCAACAGTGCCCCGCCTTCGAGAATCGCCTTCGGGTCGCGGGTCGGCTGGCCTAGGCTGTCCACGCCCATGCCGGGAGGCAACAATTCGCCCTTGCGCGCGGCAATCTGCACGTCGCCATGGGCGATAGCGCTGGTGGCAAGGTCGAAGACAATCGGCTCACCGTCGGCCCGAGGCGCAGCGAAGGCAATCGGATTGGTACCGAACAACGGACGGTCCGCGCCGTGCGGCACCACGCACGTCATGCTATTGACCACGCTCAAGGCCACCAGACCCTCGTAGGCAAACGGCTCGACATCCGGCCAGAGCGCGGCAAAGTGATGAGAGTTACGGATAGCCAGCACGGCTATTCCGGCGCTGCGCGCCTTTTCGACCAGCAACGCACGGGCCGCCGCCAGCGCCGGCTGGGCGAAACCGTTAGCGGCGTCCACCCGCACGAAACCGGAGGCGACGTCTTCGACCACCGGCACCGCCTGCCCATCGACCCAGCCGCTCTTGAGCGTCGAGACATAGCCGGGGATGCGAAACACCCCGTGGCTGTGGGCGCCGTCGCGTTGGGCGCAGGCGCAGTTCTGCGCCAGGGTCCGGGCGACCTCGGCGGACGTGCCATGGCGCAGGAAAATCCGCTCCAGCAGGCCCACCAGTTCATCAAGGGACAGGGTGCAAGAATCAGCGTGATCGGATAGCGCAGACATCTGAAGCTCCAGAATGATTGTTGGAGGTAGCGACAGCGTTGGGACAACCAGTGCGCCGATTAACACTGCTTCGCCTGCACCGTGTCAATCCTTGTCCGGCGCGGTAACTATGTACCGCCCTTGCCCGCTGCCGGGTCACTAGTGTGGCGGCTTCATCCACGGGCTCGCCGTCTCGCGGCGCCCTGATAGAGAAGCCATGATGACCATTGAGAGCACGCCCCTGTTATTTCCCCAAGTGCTGGGCACCCAGCATTTGGACCCCTTGACCCGCGCCCACGACCTGACGCAGGCCGATCTCGATTGGCTGCACCATGTCGCCCTGCCCAGCCACGCCCAGCGCCGTGCACAGACGCGACCGATGTGGGTCGAAACGATCACACTGCAAGCCGGCGACAACCCGCCGATCCCACTGGCCGGCTGTTTTACCCTGAGCGCCTTGCCCTACACCGGCCAGGCAGACACTGACGAGGCGGACCTGCGGCCCGCCTTCCTCTATACGCCGTATGGTGGCCTGAAAAAGTTCGCCAACCTGCAAGCGCTGGACAATCGACTGGACGAGCTGTTGGACGACTCGACAGCGCGTGCCGACCTGTTCCGGTTCCTGGCGATTTCCCAGCGTGCCGAACTGAACGCCGCCAGCTCGCTCGAAAAAAGCCGCCGGACCATCACCAACGATGTCTTCAGGTGCGCGATCGACTCCATTGAGCACGCGCAGAACCTCAATGCCCTGGTCATGGTGGATGAACTGCTCAAGTTGCCTTCGCTGCGCGTCATGCTCGAAGAGATGTTGAGCGAGGCCGTGGTGAATTTCGATCATCAGCAGACCCGCGTAGCCTTGAGCACCGGAGCCAACCCGGCGGATCCGCAATCGGGCCAGGTGACCCGCCACCTGTCGCTGGCCGAAGCGGTGCTTGTCTATTTCCACCATCAGGGGCGGCCTGTCGGGCATGACGTGGATTTCATCCATCCCCAGATCACCGCTTCATCCGAGAACACCCGGCAGTGGGAAAGCGTCTTGAAGGGTACCGCCAGGAACCTGATCCCCAGCCTCATACGCTGCATCGACCGCTACTGGGACGCCAGCGGACCTTTCCACGCCTCACGTCGACTGTTGCTGTCGCAGGTGATCGAAAGCGCATTACAGGCGAGCATCCTGCACCAAAGGGACAGCAAGCAACTGACCGACGAACAGAATCAGGAACTGCTGCGATTGTTCAGGCCGTCCCGACGGGAAGAGCCACTGTTGTTCATCGAATCCGTGCGCCTTTGGGAGTACGAACCGCTTTACGTTGAACTCGCCGGCGCCTTGATGATCAGCGGCAAGGGTCACTACCTCTACACGCCCAACCGCGGCGTGCAGAAAGTCGACAATTACCTGGGGTTCAAGGATGTGCTCCTGAACAAACCAACCCCCGCCGCTGGCAAAGAAGCGCTGTACAGCCTGCTGAGCCTGGATGAACGTAACCGTTTCCTGCGCTTCGACACACCGCAAGTGTCAGGCAAGGCCGTGGATCTGCCGGTTTCCGAGTCGCTGGCCGGCGCCATCATCGGCAAGCAACTGAACAACCTCAGCTACGCATTGCAGATGTCCCGTCAGAATGAGATGGACATTCACGCGCTTATCGACAAGGCACTCGACATACGCTCGTTGATCGGCCCCAGCCTGATGCGCATGGAAACCGACGGACACTGGGGTACGCAGCCGGCTTTTTACGGCGACTTGCGCCCCTCCAACTACTTGGCCGACACCCTGGAACGAAAGATCAAGAGCTATGCCACGGTCGAGGACGCCCTCAATAGCCAACTGACACGCCTGCCAGCCACCCACTCGGCTTCGCTGCGCACCCAACTGCGCGGATTGCTACCCAACCTGGCCCACGTGTTTTCCCTGGGCTTACGCGCAGAGGCCGAACTGCGCGAGCTCAACGAGACATTGCCCGCGGCTGCGCACGATCTCATCAGCAGCGTTTTCGCCGCCGATTCCCAATACCCGGACCGCAAGCAACGGATCGGGGTCAAAGGTTTCCGGCCCGATGTCTACTCGCTGAGAGTGGCGTACCATGCAGAGGGCGAAATGGCTTCCATGCCCCTGGCCAGCTGTTTTTTCCTGACCGAGCGCGGGGGGCTTGATACCCCGCTTTCAGGCATGGGCATCCTCTGGACGCCCGCCGACGGATTACAAGCGTTCAGCTGCGTGGAATTTGCAACGAAGCACCTGAATCGGCAATTGCTTGATCCACAACGGCGCTTCGCCCTGCTCGCCAACCTCACCCCTTCCCAGCGCAAGCCTCACGGCCGCTACCAGTTCGAAACCTTTGAACTGATTGAAGACAATGCGCCGCTCAACCGGATGCAGTCATTCATCGAACACTTCGAGGCCGAGCACAGTTACTTGAACGCCTTGAAAGCCGGTGACTGGCGGCTGACCGGCACGGCGTTGCGAAATAGCCTGCAAGCCCGGCTCAACGCAGGCGCCCCGACCAACCTGCCCCGGGCGGTACGTATCGCCGAGGCCATCCGCTGGCAACAGAAACTGCCCGCCTGGCTCGGCACCGCCTCGGTTGAAGACCAGCGCCTGCACATCGACCTGCTTGAGCAATACAAGAACAGCGCGAGCGACGGCAAGGATTACCTCGACGGTATCGAACCGCTGCACAGCTACGTCAATCGGACGTTGAAGCGGCTGCTGAACACACGCTTCGCCGCCAGCAACCTCGACCCTGCCACGCTCCTGATCACCCCGAACCTTGCCGTGGCGGGGCCGGCCAGCCTGTTGACCGATTTCGCGCTGAACCATAACGACGTCATCCAGATGACCGGCTTCAAGGTGTCATCGACCACCCGGCAAAAGTTGCCGGACGGCCTGAACGAGGCGGCGATCAGGCAGTTGCTGCTGTCCCTGGACATTCCCACGGTGTATCAACGAACCGTCGTGGACACGCTTTCCGGCTCCGGCGTCGAAGCCCGGCAGAGCAAACAGCGCTTTGGCCGACAGTTGCCCTGGCAACTGTTGCAATACGCCCACGCGCTGCATTTGCAGCAGCATCTTTCACCGACGGCCTTCGACCTGATTCGCCAGGTGTTGGACATGCCGGATGCCATTGCGCGCCAGGCCGTGGCGGGCGCCAGCGCATTGATTCGACCTTTGGAGCTGATCAAGACCGAAGGCACTCGCGCAATCAAGACACTTGGGTTGTACCTGATCGGCTCCAGCAGCGATGCAACGGCGCCTCAGGTGCTGTATTCGCCCTACCATACGGGCCATCAGTTTTCCGAATTCAAGGATGAAGCCAGCGTGTTGGCGGCATTCAATGTGCCGGGTGCGCTCCAGGACCTGTTGATCCGCCGGCTTCCAGAAAGCCAGCAGGCCACCTTCGCGAATCTGTTCGCCTCGACGGTGGGGGCCTCGTCGGAGATCGCCCTGGCCTCGAACCCCATCACGACGAACCTGCTCGACACGCTGTTCAACGACAACGTCAGGTTGCTGGCCGACATGCTGACGACGCAAAGCGACACAAGGCGTCATTTCGATTGGGACACCGTCAAACACTTGTTCAAGGCCGGGGTCAAGCTGGCGGGCAAACAGTTGCAGGGCAAGCTGACGTTCATCGAGACGCTTTGGGAAAGCTACCAGGACTTCAAGGCCTCTGCCGAGTCACTGCAACAGCACGATTGGAAAGCCGGCCTGCACGATTTCATCGCCGGGGCGGCGGAGATGGTCTCCCTGGGCGCCCTTAACCCGGATGATACCTTCGGCCTGCTCGCCCCGATCGGTCCAGGCGCGCCCGGCACTCCTGGCCCGTCAGCACCCTCGTGGAAGGACATTGCGTCCACCGTTGCGACGCGCACCAACCTGCACCCCTTCGAAGCCAACGGAGTCAGCCTCGACACGCTACACAAACACGCCACACACGGCACCTACAAAGACATGGCGACCGGCAAGCTCTACGTGCCCGTCGCCGGTAAGGTGTTCCAGGTGGCGAAGGTGGAACAGGCCTGGCGCGTGATCCATGCGAATGCCGAGGGGCCGATCCTTCACAGCTCGCCTGACGGTCAGCATTGGACCATCGACCCACGACGCCAGACGATTCGCTACGGCAAAGTGATGTCGACGCTGTCCAACGCCTACAGCGACCACACCGCTGCCGGCTCCATGAACATCGAGGCCCGGGGCATGGCGCAGATACGCCGCAAGTATCCCCACTACGCGACCGCGATTGTGCAGGCCTTGGAAACGGCGCGGCATTATTGCGGCAATGCCCTGCACAACCTTGATCAAATCAAGCGTCAAGTGCCGCCAGGGTCAAGGCTGGAGGTATTCCTGAAGGCGTTTTTCGGTGTCCATGAGGTCGATGCCAGCCTGGTCAAAAAAATCCACACGGCCGTTGCACCGATCTGCCAGGCCCTGGCGGACCCGTCCTGGGAATTGCAGAACGGCAAACGCATCGTCATTGGCAATCTCAAGGACGCCAACGATGCGGCGACCGCCTTCGTGCTCGAACCCAATGCCGTCGGCAGAATTTATCTGACCCAGTTTTTCTTCCACGTAGGGCTGGATGAATACAAGGAACTGGTGCCGCCATTCTTCAATATCGACGCCCACGCCCAAGCGGCGACGCTGATCCACGAAATTTCCCATCAGCTCTTCAATACCTACGATATCGCTTACCTGGATGCGGCACTGCCTTTCCTCGACCTGATCTCCAGAGCGACGCCACTGGGCAAGGAAAAATACAACTCGCAGAAAAAACAGCAGTCCAGCGCGCTTTCGTTGAGTACCCCGAGACACAAGCTGTTCATGGCCTGGGATGGCACAGCTGGTGCACTCAGGAGCCTGGAACGGGTGCCTGAACTTCAGGACGTGGCCAGGGAAATCCTCAAGGTTACCGGTGCCGAGTCCATGGACGAGGCTCGTGATGTGTTCTTGTATCCGCATCTGCCGGATAAACGCATTGATCTCATACTGCGCAACGCCGATTCGCTGACACGGCTGATCTGTGAACTGGGCCGCCAACTCGACGCGCCCTCTTCGTTGCCGATGCGCTAGCCCTGCGAGCCGGGCATTTGGCTTGAAGCGCACGAGCCTTGATCTTTTTTCACGATGTTTATGAGAGGCTACACCCGCCAGATGCCGGTGCTTGAGCCGATGCTTGGGCCTTTGCGACGGAAAAACCGGGAAATTTGATAGTTAAACGCCATGACGGCAGTTCTCGGCGGCGGACGCCGAAGGTTAGAATGCGGCAAACCAGGAAGAGTCCATGACCGAACGTACCCTCTCGGAAGCCGAATACGACGCCATCACCGATGCGGCCGCCCATTGGTGCATGCGCCTGCATGCGGCCGATTGCACCGATGCCGAGCGGCAGGCATTCAAGCAGTGGCACGATGCGGACCCGCTGCACGCGTTCGAATATGAGGCCATGCTGGAGATCTGGGAGGTCGCCGATCAATTGCCCCGGGTCGAGCCGACGGCTCGGGCGGCTCAAACATACCGTCCACGCTCGCGCTGGAACCGCTTGGCGGTCGCTGCTGCCATGCTTGCGCTGGGCTTGCCCCTGGCGGCATTCTCCGGCTGGAACCTGGGCTGGCTGCCTGACAGCTACCAACGCTATGAAGCCGGCGCAACCGTGCGCCATGTCACCCTGAGTGACGGCAGCCAGGTGGAGCTGAACCTGAACAGCGAGCTGGTGTTTGCCAACTATAAGAACGAGCGTCGCGTCACACTGGAAAAAGGCGAGGCGTTCTTCGACGTCAGCCATGACCGCCAGCACCCGTTCATCGTTCGGGCGGACCAGGGCCAGGTGCGCGTGACCGGCACCCGCTTCAATGTCTGGATGTACCAGGATCAAGTGCGGGTCACGCTGGTGGAAGGCTCCGTGCAGGTGACCAGCAACCCGGCGCCCAACGGCGGTAGCTCACAGCTTTCCCCTGGCATGCAGGCGAGCTACAAGGCCGGCGACTACCTGCCGCAGGTGCGTGAAATCGATGGCAATGACAACTCACTGGCCTGGCGCAACGGTAAGCTGGTGCTGGACAACCTGGCCCTCAGCGAGGCGCTGCCGCTGATCAACCGCTACCTGGATCGCCCGGTCATGCTGGCCGATAACAGCACCGGCGCCCTGCGTATCGGTGGCGTCTACGACCTCGATGAAGTGAAGAATCTGGTGCCTTCGCTGCCCAAAGTCCTGCCGGTCTACCTGACCCGGAACCAGGACGGAAACCCGGTGCTCAATCCCATCGGGCCACGCCCCACCCATAACTGAAAAAAGCCGCGACCCTTTCGGGACGCGGCTTTTTTCGCGCAGGACAGCGGCGCTATTGCGTAGCCACTCTGGCCGTCTCATCTCCCTCACGGATAATCAGCGCCTGATAGTGCGGATCGGCCTTGATCTGCTGTTCGGTGAAGGGCAACACGCTCCACTGCTTCCGGGAAAACGCCTGGGTCTGGTCTGCCGAGTACGGCGACGCCGGATCGCTGGAAATGGAGAACGCCAGCAAACCCTCGGCTTTGGGGCCATGGCCGTCGAACGTCACCACTTGCAGATAACTGGTGCCACTGACCACCTCGCGCTTGCCATTTGCCCCCGGCACACTCTGGATCGCGTTGTAGATGCCCAGCTCTCCGGGCCCACCGTGAATCGGCGTCTGCCGGCCTCCGCTACTGGCAACCTGAATGTCCTGCCACTGGAGGTCCTTCGACACACCGGTGGCCCTGGCCTCTTCTACCGAGGCCGCCATGGCTTCGCGCACGGCCTTGAGCACTGGCGCTCGCTCGATTGCCAAGCCCCTAGGCGTGTGTTGCGGGTCTTTCGGATCGAACACGACGCGCCACGAATCGGGCATCGCTTGCAACCGCGCCATGATCTGCTGGAAGTGCACCAAGCCCGGTCCACTGCTCAGGCTGGCGGTGCGATCCCAGGCCTTGAGCGCCACGCAGGCCTGTGCCACTGCCTCGGCGTCCGGCCCCGATTCAGCGGCACAGGCCTCCAAAAGGTCCGGCATCACCTGGTCGGCCAGGTAGACCCGATCGTCCATGACCATACGTTGAAGATCCTTCACCTCCACCGGACCGTCCTTCGCCAACCGGCCGAGCTGGTCCAGGGCAAACCGTGCCCGCAGCCCCAGCGGCAGGCCTTGCTGGCTGATCAGAGGTGAGTAGCCGGACAGGGGCTGCGCCGGGTTGATCATCCAGGCCGAGTCGTTGGAGTTCTGCACAAAGTCACGGCGCAGCAATTGCGGGAGCTGGTCAGCGGCATAGATGCCTTTTTGCGCGGCCTTGGGGTCTACGTCCCAGGTGCATTCACTGCGCGAGCCATCCAGAACGATCAATTGCAGGCCGGCCCGAGGATCGCTGCAACGCGCCAGTTTATCGACCCCGACGTTCGGCACCACCGACAGGTTCATGTAGAGGCTCTGCCCCTGGTCGTCCACCGCCAGGGTATTGACCCAGGGAATGCCCTGGATCCGATGCACCGCATCCTGGAAGTCCTTGAGGCTGACGGCCCGGTTCATTGCGTACCACTGGGCCAGGACGCGGTCGTTTTCCAGGTTCGCATCCCGCAGGCTATAGGCGAACCGGTTATCCCAGTCCAGCCGTCCCGGCCACTGCACGATCGGTCCGAACTGCGAGCCATAGACCACGCGGGAAACCGTACCAACCCGCCCATCGGCTTGCTTGACCTCGACCGAGACCGTCTGCCGGCTCATCGGCACGGACTTGCCATCGAGCAGATAGCGGGTCGGGTCTTTCGGGTCGAGTTGCAGGCGGTACAACGTGAAATGCTTGGAGGTGTCGACGGTGTGGGTCCAGGCCAGGTGCTGGCTGAAACCGATGTTGATCAGCGGCAGGCCTGGCAGGGCCGCGCCCATGACATCCAACTGGCCTGGGATGGTCAGGTGCATCTGGTAGAAACGCATGCCGCCGACCCATGGAAAATGCGGGTTCGCCAGCAACATCCCACGGCCGTTGAATGAACGCTCGCTGCCGATGGCCAGGGCATTGCTGCCGCGTTCCAGGGCGAAGCGCTGTTGCCGGTCCGCCGCGCCGGCAAAGGTCGACGCCGGGCCGGCGTTCTGTGCGGTGGCCCGAGGCGGCTGGGCGCCGGCCAGGGCTTCGGCGAACTGGCCAACGCCGCCTTCCACCAACAGACGGCGAGTCAGCTTGACCAGGTCGAACGCGGTGAGCGGCCGCACCCATTCGCCCGTGCATTGCTCGGGCAGGCCCTTGGCCTGGCGCTCGGCCAGGGCGCGGTTGTAGCCCGCTACGTAGCCTTCGACCAACTGTTGCACTGGCGGCATCTGAGCCTGCCAGAATCCGGAGACCGCCTGCGGCGTGTTGAGCCAGCTGAAAAACAGGTCGCTGGCGCGGTTCTCGCGCTGTTCCACCGTGCGCTGCTCCGGGCCGAAATAACGCGAGCGCTGGGCGTTGACCGTGACCACTTCGTTGGCCAGCAGACAGAGGTTGTCCTGAGCGTAGGCGTAGCCGATGCCATAACCCAGCCCACGCTCGTTCTCGGCACGGATATGCGGCACGCCGAACTGGGTGCGACGGATCTCGGCACTGGCCTGGTTCACATTGCCTTGCGCGTGGACCGTCGCGCTGAGCCCCAGCGCTGCCCCCAACAGTGCGCCTGCGAGGCCAATCCTCGATAACTGCCCGGATATCGTCACGTTCACTCCTGGTGCAAATTTTTAGGAAGTTCACATGCCGCATGCTCACGGAATGTGCCTTGCCATGAAAACGAACCGGATGAAAAAAAATTAATCGCCCGAGGACCGTTTGGCTACAAGGGTTTGACGGAGCCTGGGCATTTTTTTCACATCCGCGCCTTCATGATTGCCCGCCCTCGTTCGTCCTATTGCAGGAGAGTATTCGTGATCTTTTCTGAACAGGCTGTTAAGGAGTTCTTGCATGCGTAACGCGCTACTGCCCACGGACGGCAAGCCACGACTGACCGGCGTATCGCTGGCAGCTACCCACTCGGCGTTCGGCAATCCGCTGGAACGAGGCGGCAATGAGCAGATCCGGCGTCTGCTCAAGAGCTTTGGCTTGCGGACCAGCCTGATCCGCCTGAAGGTCATCGATGCGTTGCTCAAGGCCGGCGACGACAACCGCCGCCTGGGCGTGCGGGGCGTCCACAGTGAGCTGCTGGAGCTGGACATTCCCTTGTCCTTCCTGAGCGTGCGCGAGGTGTTGAAGCGCCTGTACGCCGAGGGGGTCGTCAGCCTCCACCCGGACAAAAGCTACAGCCTGCATCCCAACGCCCTGGCGGCGCTCCAGTGCGCAGAATGAAACAGGCGCTCAGGGCTTGACCTTGCGCCGCATCACGCCGTTGATCACGACAACGGCGACCGCCACGGCAATGGCGATGTACTGAAACAGCTGCTCGCTGATCATGCCCCTGCCCTGCATCCAGGACAGCCCCAGCATGATCGCCAGGACGACGAGCACGATCAGAATCGAATATTTCAAACGTTGCGAATGAGTCATTGCCAATTTCCTGAATGTTTCAGTTCAATACCCGCACGCGGCGCTTTTTTGAATCCCCGCCAGCGAGCGAAGTCCCATGTTACAGCGCTAGCTGCTTTTTGGCGCGAGGGAGCAAAGCCTGCCCCCACACATTGGCGATGATCCATTTGCTGAAGCCGGTGCTATCACCGCCGATGTACGGCATTAAAGCTCTACAGGGAAAGGTCGATACAAATTGGTACGCCCATGCCAACTTTATCTGCCTTCGAACGTCGCCTTCGTGCAAGGACCTGCCATATGCCCGCATTTCGCACCATTCAGGCTCGCTACACACTGTTCCTGATTCTCTTCATCCTGGTGCTCTCGATCCTGACGGTCGTGGGCATCAGTTACCTGGTCGCGCCCAAACTGCGCCATACCGAGGAGCAAGTGGCCCTCAACCGCATCGGCGAAGTCGCCGAACAGATCCAGGGCGAACTGAACAAGGTGCAGGCGCAGCAGCGCAGCATTACCCAGACCATTCCCCTGCTCGACAGCGATGCCATCGATAAAGTCCTGCCGGGCCTGGTAGACCAATATGGCGAACTGAAGGTGTTCGGCGGCGGGATCTGGCCGCTGCCCAACCAGCGAGCCGAAGGCCGCAGCAAGTTCAGCACTTTCTGGCACCGCGACGCTTCGGGCAAATTGGTGGTCAACACCTTCTGGAACAGCGATGCGGCACCGAATTACTTCGATCAGCCCTGGCACAAGGGCGGCATGGCCACCCCGGCCGGCAAATGCGCCTGGGCCGCCGCCTACAAAGATGACGCCAGCGCCGAACCGCGCACCAACTGCGCCATGGCCATCCAGAAGAACGGCGTGCCTTATGGCGTTTCCACCATCGACGTGACTCTGGGCTTTTTCAACGACCTGATCGCCCGCAAAGAGGCTGACCTGAGCGCCGAAATGCTGATCGTCGAAGGCGACGGCAAGATCATCAGCAACAGCTCGCGCATCAGCGGGCCGATCGTGCTGAAGAACATCAGTGATCTGGCGGGCACCTCGCCGTTCGCAGCCCAGGTCAAGGCGGGCCTGGCCAAGCGTGACCAGCCGCTGCAACGGGTCGAATTCGACAACAATGGCGAAGCCAGTACGTTCTTCATGCGCCCCATCGAAGGTTCGCCGTGGTTCCTGGCGACAGCGTTACCCACGCGCCTGATCACCGCCCAGCGTGACGATGTGCTCAGCACCTTGAGCCTGCTGCAGATCCCGATGGTGATCCTGCTGGTGCTGATCCAGCTGTACGCGATCCGTCAGTTGACCAATCGCATGAAAATCCTGAAGGGCAACATCGACGCCCTGTCCACTGGCGATGCCGACCTGACCCGACGCATTACCATCCGCGCCGAGGATGAACTGGGCGCCATTGGCCATTCGGTCAACGGTTTCATCGCCTACCTGCAAGGCATGATCGGTGAAGTGACCCAAGCCACCGGTGCCATGGCCTCGAGCCTGGACAGCCTGCAACGGACCTCGGCCCATGCCAGTGAAATCCTGATGCGCCACGCTTCGGAAACCGATCAGACCGTGACCGCGATCACCGAAATGAGCTCCACGGCTGAAAGCGTGGCGCAGAATGCCGCTGAAACGGCGGCGTTCACCCAGCGCGCCAACGAGCATGCCGATCGTTCCCGCGTGGTGGTCGGTGAGGCTTCCAACAGTGTGGTGGCGCTGATCGATGAAGTGTCCAGCGCTACCCGCAAGGTCGAGAGCATGCAGCAAGACGCCCAGCGCATCACTGAGATTCTCGGCGTCATCGGTGCCATCGCCGGACAGACCAACCTGCTGGCCCTCAACGCCGCCATCGAAGCCGCCCGGGCCGGTGAGCAGGGCCGAGGCTTCGCGGTGGTGGCCGACGAGGTCCGCGCCCTCGCCGCCCGGACCCAGGCCAGTACTTCGGAAATCAATGAAATGCTGACTCGCCTGACCCAAGGCGTGAGCTCGTCGGTCGCGGCCATGGAAAATACCCAGGCCAGTTGCCAATCGGCGGCCGACGCCACCGCCCGCGTCAACTCGGGCCTGGATGAAATGGCCGGCTCCGTCAGTCAGATCAATAGCCTGAGCACCCAGATCGCCACCGCGGCCGAGCAACAGAGCGCCGTGACCGAGGAAATCAACCGCAGCATGGTGCAGATCCGCCACATGGTGGAAGAGCTGGTGGAAAGTGGCCTGGCCAGCGAAAACAATACGCGGCAACTGCTGGAAGCCAACAGCCGGGTGAACGCGATCATGGGGCGGTTCAAGGTTCGCTGATCCACATATGTGCCCCCCGCCGCTCTCTTGTGGCGAGGGAGCTTGCTCCCGCTGGGGCGCAAAGCGGCCCCAAAAACTGCCAACCCAGGAGTGTCAGACAGACCCAAAGGGCTGCTTCGCAGCCCAGCGGGAGCAAGCTCCCTCGCCACAGGGAAATCCAGCTTGCTCCTGTTTGGGTTTGCAAAACAATCTGACAACTCTGTAATCCTCCCCTCAGCCTCCTGTCAGCTTCCCTGGCGACCTTGTCTGGTATCCTGGCTTCCATTCGTTCGACATGAGACCGCCTCCATGGCAAAGCCCATGCACCTGCTCGCCCTGAGCGCACTGTTCATCACCACCCTGGCCCAGGCCGTCGAGCCTGTCACCATTGACGTGCACCGCGATGCCAATTGCGGCTGCTGCAAGAAGTGGATCTCGCACTTGCAACAGAACGGCTTCAAGGTGAACGACCATGTCGAGGCCGACATGAGTTCGGTCAAGCAACGCCTGGGGGTCGCGCCGAACCTGCGCTCGTGTCACACCGCCGAGATCAACGGCAAGTTCGTCGAAGGCCACGTCCCGGCCGAACAAGTGCTGGCTCTGAGCAAGCGCGATGACTTGCTGGGCGTGGCCGCGCCCGGCATGCCCATGGGCTCGCCCGGCATGGAAATGGACGGCATGAGCGACGCCTATCAAGTCATCGGCCTGAAAAAGGACGGGACGCAGACCGTGGTGGCCGATTACCCGGCCCACTGAGGCAATCGGTGGAACGTTCGGGCCGTGCGGTTGCCTGTGGTTAATGTCGCCATAATCGGGTCGCCCCAGGATCGGCGGTTGCCCAAAAGGAGATTGACCATGTCGCGTTCCACCGCCCGCTGGCTGCCGGGCCTGTTCCTGACTGCCGCCATGTCCCTGCTCGCCCACGCTGCCAATCCGCCTGAAGGCCCGGCCTACGGTGCGCAGCTCGAGGGTTTTGAGTACCCCTACACGCTCAAGCACTACGCCCTCCAGTCCCAGGGCCAGTCGTTGCAGATGGGCTATATGGATGTACCGGCCCAGGACAAGGTCAACGGCCGCACCGTGGTGCTGATGCACGGCAAGAACTTCTGCGCCGCGACCTGGGGCGATTCGATCAAGGCCCTCAGTGAAGCCGGGTACCGGGTAATCGCCGTGGACCAGATCGGTTTCTGTACATCGAGCAAACCCGAGCACTACCAATACAGTTTTCAGCAGCTGGCGAGCAACACCCAGGCGCTGCTCAAGGCCCTCGGCGTGCAGAAATCCATCATCCTCGGCCACTCCACCGGCGGCATGCTCGCCACCCGTTATGCATTGCAGTATCCCGACCAGGTCGAGCGCCTGGCGATGGTCAACCCCATTGGCCTGGAAGACTGGAAAGCCCTGGGCGTGCCCTATCGCTCTGTGGACCAGTGGTACGAGCGTGAGCTGAAGCTCAACGCCGATGGGATCCGCAACTACGAACGCAACACCTACTATGCGGGTCGCTGGAAGCCTGAGTTCGAGCGTTGGGTGGACATGCTGGCCGGCTTGAACAAGGGTCCGGGCCATACGCAAGTGGCGTGGAACTCGGCGCTGATCTACGACATGATCTTCACCCAGCCGGTCTATTACGAGTTCAAGAATCTGAGCATGCCCACCCTGCTGCTGATCGGCAATGCCGACACCACGGCCATCGGCAGCGACATTGCACCACCCGCCCTGAAAGCCAGGCTGGGCCGTTATGAAGTGCTGGGCAAGCAGGTCGCGGGACTGATTCCCCGCTCGACCCTGGTGGAGTTCCCCAATCTGGGGCACGCACCACAGATGGAAGAGCCGGACCGTTTCCACAAGGCGCTGCTGGACTGGCTGGACAAACCCATTCCCTGACGAGGTGCTCCATGGCGGTGCAAATAGCGGTCATCGACGATTGGCAAGACGTGGCGCGAGACGTAGTGGATTGGTCGGCGCTCGACAGTGTCGGCCAGGTGACCTTCCTGCACGACTACCCCGCCGACCACGACACCCTTGCCAAGCGTTTACAGCGCTTCGAGGTCATCTGCGTGATGCGTGAGCGCACCGCCTTCGACGCCGCCCTGCTGCGACGCCTGCCCAATCTCAGACTGCTGCTCACCGGCGGCATGCGCAACGCCGCCCTGGACCTCAAGGCCGCCGCCGAACTGGGTATCCAGGTTTGCGGCACCGAGAGCTACAAGCATGCGGCCCCGGAGCTGACCTGGGCGCTGATCATGGCCTTGAGCCGCAATCTGGTGCAGGAAGCCAATGCCCTGCGCGCCGGATCGTGGCAGCAAGGCCTGGGGGGCGACCTGCACGGCAAGACACTGGCGGTGCTTGGCCTGGGCAGCATCGGCACCCGCGTGGCGCAGTTCGGCCAAGTGTTCGGCATGCGGGTGATTGCCTGGAGCGAAAACCTCACGGCCGAGCGCGCAGCCCAATCCGGCGTGACCTACGTGAGCAAACAGGCACTGTTCGAGCAGGCTGACATCCTTTCGGTCCACCTGGTGCTCAGCGAGCGCAGCCGTGGGTTGGTGGACGCCCAGGCGCTGGGCTGGATGAAACCTACCGCGCGACTGGTCAATACCGCTCGCGGCCCGATCGTCGACGAAGCAGCGCTGATCGACGCCCTGCGCCACAAACGCCTGGCCGGCGCCGCCCTGGACGTCTTCGCCCAGGAGCCGCTGCCCATCAACCACCCGTTCCGCACCCTGGACAACGTTTTGGCCACCCCCCATATCGGCTACGTCAGCCAACAGAACTACCAACAGTTCTATGCACAGATGATCGAAGACCTCCTGGCCTGGGCGGCCGGCAAGCCGATCCGGCTGATGACGGCGGCGGGTTGAGCTAAGACAACCTTCCGCCCCCCCACACCATCCCCCGTGGGAGCGAGCTTGCTCGCGATAGCCGTCACGTCAGCAGCATCGATGCTAACTGATCCACCGCCATCGCGAGCAGGCTCGCTCCCACAATGGGATCACGGTACAACCGGGAGAGATGGGGTGGCTGTCAGGCCCTCTTCGCGAGCAAGCTCGCTCCCACAGTTGGGGCAGTACAGTTGCGGGAGTCAGGGCGCCTCGCTTTTGCCCTGGCTTTTGCCCTGGCTTTTGATCTTGG